>JAEWAC010000045.1 GCA_023391895.1 Bacteroidota bacterium | reverse complement strand
ATCCAGCACACCACATCTGCGAGTTGTATGTATCATAAAGCAGTTTGTCTGTCCTTAAACGAAAACCTATCATTTGTTTCGGAGTTAAGGTTCCAATCTCTTTAATTAAAAACTGTTCTTGGTCGTCCTGATTTTTTGTACTCCTAAGCGACTTGTCAATAATGGACCAAAACAAGTCTTCGTCAAGCATTTCTGCTGTCTTTTCTAATTGTGTAGTGTCAAAGTTCGAAGGTTTGCTCTCAAAGCCTCTCATGTTTTCGTTATTTTCGGTTTGCTTCTCAGATAGTCCCATATTCTCATTGCTTGAATTTGTGCAACTGAAAAGTATTAATGTAAATATTGTAATTAGGGTAATGTTCATAAAAATTACTACCAACGCCAAGCAGATGTAAGCAACAGTATTTGTCACTGATTGTTTAAAAAGTAGTCAGCGATATTTGTCAAATTTATACCTGTTATTGTTGATATAGAGCTAACGGCATTTAATGTCCCTAAACTATACTTGATAATCGTTTTGAGTGTGCTATAAGGAAGTCTTTTGTCTTTTGGCTTTAAAGCCTCTTCGCTGAGTAATTTTAATGTGTCAAGATACTCTTTCTTCTGCGCTTCATGCAGTTCGCTTGCTTGAGTAACAGCAGTCATTAGTTCTTCAATCGCTTTTGATATGGTTTGTTCTCCAGATTTATTAAGTGTGTCAATATTGTGCTTTATGTCACCTTCGACTTTACCGAAGTTCAAGATTTGTCCGTCTCCGTTAATGGTCAAGTTTTCAATGATAGTTCCAAACCGCCAAAAGCGTTCTTTTTCTTGTTCTTTCTTTATTTTATCCAATTCTTGGTTTACAAAATAAGTAACGGTTCTATTAGTAATCATATAAGCACAGTCATCTTTTTGACAACGTAGTCGGTGTTCCGCCAAAATCTTGTCCATTAAAGACTGGTAGTAATTAAGAAAAGCAGTCCTGTCTTCAGGAGAATAAAACTGAAATAAGAATTTTTCAATCTTGTCTTTAAGCTCTTGAGTTCTATAAGGATTGTCAATTTTTGACACCTTTGATAAATGTTCTGCTTGTGATTTGATGTATGGGTTTATTTTAATATTGCTGTTTACACAATAGTAGCCGACACTATCTACAAAAGCAAGTAAAACAAGTAATCGTTTTTTAACCTTTACTCTTTGTTTTTCTAAATTGTTAGTCACGGTACACCAACCGAAGGTGAGGGGTTAGGAGTGGTAACCAGCACCGTTCCCTTGCTGCATTAGCCAAAAGATACGGATGTATATATGGGTTTTTAAAGAGGTTGCATAACCTGGCTGCGGCACAAAAGCAGGCGCTGCAATCGGTGCTGAACAACCCTGCAGCAGCGAGAGACTTTTAAATCACGATCTTCTCTGCCTTGCGTAAAAAGCTTTCGTCTATAACGGCGCCCAGGCCCGGTACGTCCGGTACGTCTACCACGTATTGGTCGCCGTAGGTAATGCCGCCAATCACCGGGTCCTCGGTAAACATGAGGGGCGTATCAAAATCGCAGTGCTGCACAAAAGGATTGGTGAGGGCCAGGTGGGCGGCGGCCGTCATACCCAGCCGGCTTTCCATAAAACCGCCAATCTGCATGGGCATTTGTGCCCGGGCGGCCAGCTCCACTATTTGCATGGCCTTGAAAAAACCACCCGATTTGCCCAGCTTGATGTTGAGCATGTGACAGGCGTTGAGGTGTATCAGGCGTTCGGCATCGTGGTGGTCAAAACAGCTTTCATCGGCCATAATAGGCATCGGGCTGGCGGCCGCTACTTTGCCCAGCTCCATAAACTTCCAGCGGGGTATGGGTTCTTCGCAGTGCTGCAGCTGGTAGGGGGCCAGTGCCTGCACAATATCAATGGCGGCCTCTGCCGTTGGCCATCCCTGGTTGGCGTCAATGCGGATGGGTATGTCCATGCCCACGCCTTCGCGTATGGCATGAATGCGGGCCACGTCCACGTCTTTGGTTTCGCCCAGCTTTACTTTTACCACCTGGAAACCCATTTGCTGAAACCGCACCGCATCGGCCTGCATTTTTTCGGGGCTGCCAATGCTTACCGTCATGTCGGTATACAGGGTTTTGTTTTTTTCGCCACCCAAAAACTGGTACAGCGGCAGGCCGGCATGCTGGGCTGCAATGTCGTGCAGGGCCATGTCAAAAGCGCTTTTAATGCTGCTGTTGGCATAAATGATCTTATCCATCAGCTGCGTGCAGAAAAGCAGGTCCTGGGCATTCTGGCCTTTCAGGGCTTTGGCCAGGTACTGACCCACTATAAAACAGGTGTCCACGCTTTCGCCGTTGATGGTGAGGTAAGGACTGCACTCACCATAACCGGTACAGCCGTCCTGCGTGCGGATCATCACCAGCACATTCTGTACGCTGTGTATGGGTCCCAGCGAAATCACAAACGGTTCTTTCAGCGGTATGAATAATTTATACAACTCGATGGACGTAATGAGGCTGCCGTTCTGCATGAATCAATTTTGCTTTAAAGTTAAACGGTTCAGCAGGTCCGGGCACAAACAATTTTGAAGGTGTTGAACGTCCGGTGTTCAAGTTCACGTAGGCAGCCGTTTGCTTGTTGTCCGATTGTGCCGCCAATAACTATAATCGACATAAAAAAACAACGCAGCCCTTAGAGGCATATGGGGTTTTAAAGAAGTTCAAACACTTTGAATCCAGTTCCGATAAAAAGTTCAAAAGTCCATATGCTCTTACTGCAGGCGAAATAAAACACGGGATGCCCGGCCGCCTGGGACAGGTTCTTTTAAAACCGTATGTTTTGAACACTTCCCGTAGTCAGTAGGTGCCCTCATCCTGTCTGCACTTGTCCTGGCTTATCATATGCCATCCGGCTCCTGCGCTTATGAGCATATGGACTTTTGAAAGAGTTGAAAATCATTTGCTTTTTGCGTTCTGCCTCACTTCCTCCCAGCAGCGCTTTATACCGCTTTCTTTTGCAATTGTCCTAGCAAATGGTCAATGGCCTGGGGCAGGGCGTCTTTGTTTTCACCCTCCGGAAACCGGTAGTTGAAATGGCTGGCTAAAGATAAAGCAGGGCTCAGCGAAAACCTGGACTGCGGCAGGCACAGGGCCGCATTTTGAGCGGTTAAGTGCCGGGCCAGATATTCCTGCTCCGTTTGGCCGGGTGTGGGTATCAGAATGCTTTTTTTCTTCAGTGCCATCAATTCCATTACCGTGCTGTAGCCGGTGCGGCCAATAACAAAGGTGGCCTGCTCTATGGCTTTTTGAAGGGCATTGGCAGGTAAATGATTAACGATGGTAACATGATACGGAACCGGCGGAAGACCTGTATGACCGGGCAAGCCCCTGACGATCATGATGGGCTGCTGGTACGCCTTTACCTGTTCCAAAATCTTTTGTTCCAGCAGGCTTCTTTGCGGTTCGGGTCCCGACAGTAATACCAGCGGGTAGTGTTCCAGGGTATCGGCTCCTGACTCAAAGCGGGTTAAAGGGCCAATGTACTGCACTGGCAGGACCGGCATTACTTTCGGGTGCGATAGCTGGCCGGCCAGGTTGTTTGCCCCCTCGTAGTCCGGAACCCAGCATTGGTCAAACCGGTTGATATAGCGGTAATGGAGTTTTTGCAGCCAGGCCGTGGCCGGGGCAAAAGGGGTTTGAATCTGCAGCTGATGCGTCATATAAACCGAACGGACGCCGGGGTGGTGCAGGCCAAAGCGGTTGTCCGAGATCACCGCATCCAGTTGGTGGTCTGTTACCGCCTGCTGCAGCCAGCGGTTTTCGGATGCTATGGTTTTTTGAATCTGGGGTACCTGCTGCAGGATCCGCCGCATCAGTCCCAGCCGTGTTTTAGCATACCGGATGCGGTAACCCGCCAGCGGCAGAAACAACAATTGTGGAAATTCTGTCCGCAACAAGGTCTCAATTTTTCCTTCCCCGGCCAAAATCACCTCGCAGTCTTTTTGGATCAACTGGCGTATCACCGGTATGCACCGCGTGGCATGACCCAGTCCCCAGTCCAGCGGAGCTACTAAAATGCGGGGCCTCAGGGAGGTAGGGACTTGTTTCATGTTAATTTTATATCTTTTGGAAAAATTTGTATACTAAAGCATCCGTAAAATAGTTAATTTAGAATGACCTCTATGATAAAGAAAAGCACTTATATGGCATTGTTATTGACAGCTGTTATTTTAATTACCGGCTGTCAGCGAAACTATTATTCCGGCGGTGGTAAGGGCAGCAAATGCGGGTGCCCCAGTCAAAAAGGTATGGTTGGATATTAAAACAACGATGGTATGAAGAACCGTAACCGAGATTTGTTACTTCTTTTAAAAACAACGTCTTTTTCAGAAGCCGCTTTTGAAAAGCACCTCAATGAACTGCACAAAGTGCTGGTTCAGGTGGAGTGCAATGATGTGTTTTGCGCGGCTCATGAGCTGGTAACCCGTAACCAGATTACCAGCAAAAAGTCCAAACTTTTAAGAGCCGTCGCTAAGGCTGATTTAAAGCCTTTTTATTTTTTGATCAACAAAAATTAGTGCAGTTTCCCCAACGCTTCCCGCAGCTTACCCAGCATTATCGCTATCTCTTCTTTTTTACAGGTTCCTACGCTTAAACGATACCAGGTTGAATCTTTGGGTGCACCAAAGGCATAGAAAGGCACAATCGCCAGACCCGCCTCTTGCAGCAGGTAAGACGTCACCTCGGATTGGGTTTGTAGCGCTTCGCCATTGGCTTGTTTTTTACCCGCCAGGTCAAACTGGATGGTCAGGTAAATGGCAGCTTCCGGTGCTACGGCATCTACGGCAAAGCCTTCTTGTTTCAATTGGATCAGGCCATTGTAAATGCTGCGCAGGCGGTATTCCACTTCGTTTTTAAAATGATCCAGGTAGCGCTTGATGGCTTCGTCCTGTGCTAAAAATTTGGTCAAACCTTTTTGTTCGGCCATGGGAGCCCAGGCGCCTACGTGCGACAGGATGGCTTTCATTTTGTTTAAAACATGAGCAGGACCCATGCTCCAGCCTACGCGTACACCTGTGGCGGCAAATACTTTACTGATGGCATCGATGTAAATGGTATAAGGACGCATGTCCGGGTTCAGGGTTACCGGGTCGTAGTGTTTAATGTCGCCATAGGTCAGGTGCCAGTACATCTGGTCGTACATCACGTACAGTTTTTTCTGGCCCTCGGCACGGCGGTTGTTTTCTTCTACGATCATATCGCAAATGGCCTGCAGGTCTTCTTTGCGGAAGGTAGTGCCCGTGGGGTTTTGCGGAGAGCACAGGGCCAGCAGGGCGGCATCCTTAATGTGCGGACGCAGGTCATCGGCCGTAGGCATAAAGTTGTTGGCGGCGGTGGCTTCTACCACTACGTGCTCGCCTTCTACAAAATGCGTATAGTGGTTGTTGTTCCAGGAAGGAACGGCATATATAATCTTATCACCCTTATCGCAAATGGCGCGGTACAAGGCATAGATCAGCGGGCGACCACCGGAGGCAATTAAGATTTCATCGGTGCTGTAATCCAGGCCCTGGTAGGCAGTGGAAAACTTGCTGATGGCTTGTCGCAGGTCCAGGTTGCCTTCGCCGGCCGGATAGTTGGTAAAGTGCTGGCGGTAGGCTTCCACGATAGCATCTTCCAGCTCCTGCGGAATGGGGAAAATCTTGGGGTCAAAATCGCCTACGGTAAAGTTGTAGATGGTTTCGCCCTGGCGAATGCGTTCGCGAATTTCACCGCCGAGTTTTACAATTTCAGAGCCAATCAGTGTGTGGGATAAGTGTGACAGTTTCATTTTTCCTTTTTTTGAGCTTAGCAAAAGTAACGGGATTGCATTAGAATTAAGACCCTGTTTAGGGGACTAACTGTTGTACTATTGTCAATTTTTGAACGGGGTAGTAGCCGGCCGGGCCCTTATTGAGCCTGCTCAAGTACTTCAATACCGCACATCTCCATAAACTTTTTGGCCAGTTGTTCCAGTTCGCTAAACATCAGCGGCTTGGTAATGAATTCGGCTTTCCAGGTGGCGGCAAATGCCTGGTCGGCGGAACTGGACGAGGTGGTAAACAAAACGACCGGAATGCTTTTATGGAGCTCCATTTCTTTGATGCGGATCAAAGTTTCGCGGCCATCCTTACCGGGCATGTTGATGTCCAGGATAATTAAGCAGGGCGGGTGATTGGCTTTTTGAAGGTCGTTGAGTAATTGCAGTGCCTCAAAACCATTTTGCGCATGCGCAATGTCGACGGCGTTGCTGTATTTGCTAAAAGCCTGTTTGAGGATATAGACGTCATCCAAATCATCCTCTGCATAAAGAATGGTATGCCTGGCAGCCATGTTGCAAATGTATGGTTTATGAGGTTTTGAAAAGATTCAAATGTAGATGGTAAACAATTTTTACAAAACTGATTTTGATCAGCTTTGTTTTAAAACCCCATACCATGGCCGCCGCCGTAGATGCGTTTATGGAATCTGTCGATAACAGCATCTTTCTGGTAAAGATCGGTATGAAAAGAAAAATTCTTCCTTTTTTGGCCGTATGGGTTATGGCAGGGACTGTCGCTACGGCTCAAAACAAAGAAAAGCAACCTGCGCCACCACCGCCCCCACCACCAGCCAGGATCAATGAGGTGCCACCCCAGCCACCACTACCGCCTCTTCCGGATGTGGAACCGGCACAGAACATAGCACCTCCGCCTCCGCCGCCCAAAGCCCTGCCCCAAATACCAAAAGCCACACGAAAGGACAAGCAATCAACTTAAGGATAAGTTGTGCTACCGCAGAAAGGTATCGCAGATTTCGTAGGTTTTGAATGGATTTCGCAAATAAGGTACTATAGAACATAGGGATTGAAAGATTCCTCAAAAACCTTTAAATCCCTATGTTCTCTTTTTCTGTAAACCGTCAGCATCTTTCCTCTCATCTCCTCAAATCATGGCTCAGAAAATCTTTAAAATGCTTTCTTTCCTTTTTCCTGCTGTCCTTGCGCTATGGAGTTTTTGAGGTATTTGTCTAAAAACTGCAGGGTTACCCGGGCTGCCTTCATCTGGTTTTCTTTTTTTATAAACCCATGGCCTTCATCCGGAAACAAAACATATTCCACCGGAACGCCATTCTTTTTGGCGCCGGCCACAATTTCATCACTTTCTACCTGTAATACCCGCGGGTCGTTGGCACCTTGCAGCACCAGCAGGGGCGTTCTTATTTTATCGGTATTGAACAGGGGCGAGATATTGCGCAGGCGCACACTGTCAGCAGAATAAGGATCACCCATTTCGTCAAAAAGGGCTTTGCGGAAACTTTCCCAATAAGCAGGGGTGCTTCTGAGGGTGCGTACCCAGTTGGTAACGCCAAATACATCCACACCTGCGGCAAACTCCTGCGGGTATTGAATAATGCCGGCCAATGACATAAATCCACCATAGCTGCCGCCATAGATGCCAATTTTTTGAGCATCGATATAAGGCTGCTGGGCCAGCCATTTTTTACCCCACACACAATCTTTCAGATCCTTATCGCCATGGTTTTGGTTGTCCATTTTGTAAAAAGACTTGCCATAGCCGCTGCTGCCCCTGTTATTAACCGCCAGTACGGCATAACCATGGTTGACAAAGTACTGAATGGTTTGCGAATAACCGGCACGGCTTTGCCCTCCGGGGCCGCCATGTACCCAGATCAAAGCCGGTACTTTATTGGAGGCGGAAGCATCATGGGGCTTATAAAAAATGGCAGGAATGGTCAGGCTGTCAAAAGATGGGAAACGTACTACTTCTGCATCGACCAGGTCGTCGGGGTTGATCTCGGGGTTCAAGGCATTGGTGAGCCGCTGCAGTTGTTGGTGCTCAAAATTGTACCACCAAAGGTTGACGGGTGTTTTATCGCTGGCTACGTATACCACCATATTTTTTTCCGTAGGCGAAATAGAAACGCCTTGTACATTACCTTCTTTGATGTCGGGAAAAGACAAAGGCTGGTTGGTGGCATGGTCAAACAGCAGTATTTTGTTGCGGCCGTCTTCGTTGATGCCGATCACATGGTATTTGCCGTTTTCGCTCAGGTACAGGTACCATACATCCCAGTCGGTGCTGAAAAACTTTTCTTTCTTTCCGGTGGCCAAATCATATTTTATGACATAAGCAAACTCGCTGCCCTCGTTGGTGGTGTAATAGAAAGCGCTGTTGTCCAGCTCAAAAGCCTGGGGGCTGTAGGTGGCTTCTGCTCCTTCTGCCGAGATTTTTTTCAGCTCGTTTTTGCTGCGGTTCAATAAGTACAGTTCGTTGCGGTCCGTAGTGATATTCTTGGTGATCAGGATAAAGTTTTCGTCCGGCGAAATCAGGTCGGCATCCATGCCGGTTTCGTTTTTATACAGCATTTCCTTTTTCCAGTCGGCCGTATTCATTTTATATACATCAAAATACTTGGGGTCCCGCACATTACTGTTGTAATAAAAAGCGGTTTTGGCTTTGTTCCAGTCCAAAAACTGGGCTTTTTCTTTTTCGCCGGGTGTCAGGTCTTTTACTTTGCCATCCGCAGATTGTAAATAAAGGTGGGTATTTTCATTGCCGCCTTTGTCTGCCATATACAAAAAATGGCTGGTGCCCGGTATATAGTCAATAGAAAAGAAAGATTCTTTGCCGGACCGGGTGAGGGTTTTTTTATTTTTTGTGCTCAGATCCAGTTCGTATACATTGAAAATGCCGGTGCTGTTATCGTGAAGGAGCAGTTTGTTTTCGGCCTGGTTGAAGCGGCCGCCGCCGAAGTTGGTGGTTTTAAAAAATTGCTCAATGGTATATTGCTTTACTTTTCTGGCCGTGGTAGCAGTTTGGCCCGATGTTGTAAGAACTGCGATAAGACAGGCGGCCAAAAATAAAAATCGCATAGAAAGTTAGTTTCTTAAAAGGTACTCCAAATCTGTCATATTTCAAAAGAATATAATTCGAAGTGGCTTTTCTTTACCGCTTGCTTATATAGGGTTTTGAAGGAAAAATGAAAAATGCAAAATGTAAAATGAAAAAAGGGGCACCTGCTGGTTTTCCATTTTTTACATTTTGCATTTTTCATTTTAAATTTCCTCCGAAGGTCACTTTAAAAAACCCATATGGCCTTGTTGGCGATTGAATAATAGCTGCAACAAAAAAGGAGCTTACTGCTCCTTTTCTTTATTATACTTTTCTGCGGCGGCCTGGGCTTTTTTAAAATCCAGTATCACACCATTGATGCAGTAGCGCAAACCGGTAGGCGGCGGACCATCGTCAAACACATGGCCCAGGTGGGCCTTACAGCGGCCGCACATCACTTCGGTACGCGTCATGCCATAGCTGTGGTCGGGCTGGTAAATAATGCTGCCTTTGCTGATGGGTTGGTAAAAAGAAGGCCAGCCACAGCCGCTTTCAAACTTGGTGTCGCTTTTAAAAAGGGCATTACCGCAGGCCGCGCAATAGTAAGTGCCTATTTCCTTGGAGGTTTCGTATGGGCTGCTCCAGGGCCTTTCGGTACCTTTCTGACGGGCAATGTGGTATACATCTTCGGGCAATATCTTTTTCCACTCGTCTTCGCTCAGGTTTACCTTAGCGGTATCGGTATGGGAGTAAACAGGGTTTTTTTTATTGTTGGAATCCATATTCTTGGTTTTTACAGATTGAGATTGAGAGTTGCAAGACTGCAAGGAAAATGCCAGCACCAGCAAAAAGATGAGTCGTATCATGTGAGCGGTTCTAGACCTTAAAGTTACAAACTAATCAAGGGTTTTGTTTTCAAAGGAAATGCTAATACTGGAGGCGCCCGTCCCGCATTGTTTACCGATAATAAATCGAGAATGGTTATATTTGTTTCTCAAGGTTTAGCAAGCACACATATGTTCAATTTGATTTTGTTTGGTCCTCCAGGCAGCGGAAAAGGAACGCAGTCTGAAAAAATAGTACAGCAATTTGGCCTCGTTCACCTGTCTACCGGTGATCTGCTGCGCCGCGAAATTGCCGAGAAAACGCCCCTGGGCCAGGAAGCGAGTCGTTTTATGGAAAAAGGCCAGCTGGTGCCGGATGAAGTAGTGATTGGTATGATTGATTCCTGTCTGGACAAACATGCCCAGGCCAAAGGCTTTTTGTTTGATGGCTTTCCGCGTACGGTAGCCCAGGCCGAAGCTTTGGATAAACTGCTGTCTCTTAAAAAAACCGCCATTTCCAAGGTGCTGGCTTTAGAAGTATCGGAAGAAGAGCTGGTGAAGCGGTTGCTGAAAAGGGGCGAGACCTCCAACCGTCCGGACGACAGGGATGAAAGCATTATCCGCAAACGCTACCAGGTATATAAAGCTGAAACAGAGGCTGTTGGAGAGCACTACAAGCAATTGGGCAAGCTCGAACACATCAAAGGCGAAGGCTCGGTGGATGAGATTTTTAATGCCCTGAGCAACGCCATAGAAAGTGAAATGGCCGCCAAGCAGTCTGTTTCTTAAAAACTTGCGGGCGGGGAATTGCGCTACACTTGCATTCACTAATTTTAGTAGTATGAATGCAGCCAAGGCCGATTTTCTCAGAAACAGTTTAGTGCCTCTTTTAAAAGAAATTCCTTCTGACACCCAACCGTTGTGGGGCAAAATGACCCTGCAGCAAATGATCGAGCATTTTTCGGATGCTGTACGCATAGCATCCGGAAAGCTGGTCGTTACCTCCCTTTTTACCCCTGAAGACGCCCTGCTCAAAATGCAGGCGTTCTTAATGAGTGACAAGCCCTTCCGGGAAAACACCGTCAATCCCATGATGCCGGAAGTGCCGGCCCCCGTCCGGAACTCCTCCATCAAAGCCGCACTGGAAGAGCTGCAAAGTGAGGTCCGTTATTTTTTTGACGTGTTCCGGGCCAATGAGCATTTAACCACCACCAATCCTTTTTTTGGCGAGCTGAATTACGACATGAACGTGCAGGCACTTTACAAGCATGCCGCCCACCACCTGAGACAGTTTGGCGTAAACATAAACAGTTAAGCTATCAATATGAGAAAACTAGAAAACTACATAGGGGGCAAATGGGTAAAAGGCGACGGCGACGGGCAACTGTTGTATGATGCGGTAAACGGGGAAGCCATAGCCGCTGCCACTACCAGAGGACTGGATTTTGCCAGCATGCTGGAGTATGGACGTACGGTGGGCAATACGGCGCTCCGGAGACTGACGTTTCATGAGCGGGGCCGTATGCTGAAGGCGCTGGCGCTGCACCTGCTGGAGCATAAAGAAAAGTTTTACCAGATCAGCTATCATTCCGGTGCCACCCGCGCCGATAGCTGGATTGACATAGAAGGCGGTATCGGTAATTTGTTTGCCAATGCCTCCCTGCGCCGCAAGTTTCCGGACCTGCCGTACTGTACTGACGGCGAGCCGGTGGGCTTAAGCAAAGGCGGCAGTTTTATGGGCCATCACCTGCTGGTGCCTAAAGAAGGCGTGGCGGTACACATCAATGCCTACAACTTCCCGGTTTGGGGCATGCTGGAAAAATGTGCGGTGAACTGGCTGGCCGGGGTGCCGGCCGTGGTCAAGCCGGCTTCCATTACCTCTTACATAACGGAGGCCGTGGTCAGGGAAATTATTGCTTCCGGCATTTTACCCGAGGGGGCGCTGCAGCTGATCTGCGGCTCTGCCGGCGACCTGCTGGACCATGTAAAAGGGCAGGATGTGGTCACCTTTACCGGCTCCAAGTCCACCGGGCTGATGCTCAAAGCGCACCGCCGCATTTTGGAAGAAAGCGTACCCTTCAACATGGAGGCCGATTCCCTCAACTGCATAGTACTGGGTGAGGATGTAACACCCGGCATGCCCGAATGGGATATTTTTATTAAAGAAATACGCAAGGAGATGACCGTAAAGGCGGGGCAGAAGTGTACGGCCATCCGTCGCATTTTTGTGCCGGCCCACCTGCTGGAAGACGCCTATATAGCATTGGGAAAGTCTTTGGCCCAAACCACTATTGGAAACCCTGCGCATGAAAAAGTGCGCATGGGTGCCCTGGCCAGCAACGGTCAGCGGGAGGAAGTGCGCAGCAATGTGCAACGATTGTTGGCAACCTCGCAGGTGGTATATGGCTCGTTGGATAGCGTGGAAGTAATAGATGCCGATGCCCAGAAAGGTGCTTTTCTATCGCCCATCCTGCTGATGAACGAAAATCCTTACGGCAGCGAAAGCGTGCACGACATTGAATGCTTTGGTCCGGTAAGTACCATTATGCCTTATGCCAAGCTGGACGACGCCATTGTGCTGGCTAAAAAAGGCAAAGGCTCCCTGTGTTGCACCATTGTAACGGCTGACAATCAACAGGCTACCGAGTTTGTGGTAGGGGCTGCCACGCACCATGGCCGCATACTGGTTTTAAATGCCGAATGTGCCAAAGAAAGTACCGGTCATGGCTCTCCCTTGCCCATGCTCATTCATGGCGGGCCGGGCCGGGCCGGCGGAGGTGAGGAAATGGGCGGTGTAAGAGGAGTTAAACACTATATGCAGCGGGTAGCCATCCAAGGTTCCCCTACTTCAGTAACAGCCATTACCCAAAGCTATCAGCCCAAGGCCGCTACCATAGAAGAAGAAAAGCACCCGTTCCGCAAGTATTTTGAAGAGCTGGAGGTAGGGGATTCGCTGGTAACGCATAAGCGCACCGTTACGGAGGCCGACATTGTGAACTTTGCCAATATAAGCTGGGATCACTTCTATGCCCATACCGACCACACTTCTTTGGAAGGCACGATGTTTGAAAAACCTGTAGCTCATGGTTACTTTATTTTAAGTGCCGCTGCGGGCTTGTTTGTCGATGCCAAAAAAGGACCGGTATTGCTGAATTATGGTTTAGAAGAATGCCGGTTTATGAAGCCCGTTTATGCCGGCTCTACCATTGGGGTGAAGCTAACCGTAAAGGAAAAGCTGCCGCAGGACGCCAAGGACGAACAGGATATTCCCAAAGGGATTGTAAAGTGGTATGTAGAAGTAACGGATGAAACCGGTGAACACGTAGCCGTGGCCACCATCCTGACAATGGTTAAAAAGAAAAATACAGACTTAAAATTATAAGTTATGGTACAAGACGCTCAAAACGGATATGTAACAGTAGAAACGCACCAGGGAATTACCACCATTGAATTTTTTCATCCGCAAAGCAACTCTTTGCCCAGGCGCCTGCTGGACGAACTAGCCAATGAAATCCATGCACTGGGGGCTGATAAGGATACCCGGGTTATTATATTACGTTCCGCCGGGGAAAAGGCTTTTTGTGCCGGGGCTTATTTTGAGGAGCTTGCGGCCATTACAGATGAAAAGAAAGGCTTTGAGTTTTTTAGTGGCTTTGCCAACGTGATCAATGCCATGCGAAAGTGTCCCAAAATGATCATTGGCCGTATTCATGGTAAATGCGTGGGCGGCGGCGTAGGTTTGGCTGCTGCGGTAGATTATGCTATTGCACTGGAAGGCGCCGATGTACGGCTGAGCGAACTGGCGGTGGGTATTGGACCGTTTGTAGTAGGGCCGGCGGTGGAAAGAAAAATCGGCACCTCTGCCTTTAGCCAGCTGGCGATAGATGCGGTCATGTGGCGCAATAGCGACTGGGCTCGCCGCAAGGGTTTGTATGCCGAGCTGCACCCCACCAAGGAAGGCATGGAAGAATCCATCTCCCGTTTAGCCAACCAGCTTGCTCACAGCAACCCAGAAGCCATGGCCGAATTAAAAAAAGTGTTCTGGAAAGGCGCCGAAAACTGGGACGACCTGTTAACCAAGCGGGCTGAGATCAGCGGCCGGTTGGTGCTGAGCCGGTTTACCAAGGAGGCGATCGGGAGGTTTAAGAGTAAGGTGTAAAAGCAAAGATAGATTGATTTAATCCTTTACATTCTAGCTTTTGTAAAGGATTTTTTATGTTCATACAATAAAAGTGAAAAAACGATCACAAAGGTTTTGGATTGTTAGATCACTTATATTTTGCAATAAGATACATTCTTTTAATGTTTAAAGCAATTGAGGAAGTACATTATCATTAGTATATAATGGATTGAACAGTTTGGTAAATGCTAAATACACCTCATGTTTAATTACTTTTACATACCATAGAAGTTTAACACAGTCAAATTGTTTTTATACTGATTATCTATGATCAAAAAATACTGTCTGGATCATTTTACGCTTCGGCCGCCAAAAAATTTCTTTAAGAATAAATTTGCCGGATTGTTAGTAAGCAATTTTATCATGTAATTATTTTTTCTTGGCTGATGAAGAAAGAGGAATGGCTATCATGAAACAGTTTGACAGAACAAGGGTAAAAACCAGGCTGCACTCGTATCGTAATAATGTTTTACTTAAAAGGTTTACTGCCATTATAGGCGTAGATATTTTGGTGAAGGCATCAGGGTTTATCCTTATACCTGTTTACCTGAGATTGATGAGTCAGGAGGAATACGGTATGTATAATTACCTGCTTTCTATTATCCAAACTTTTTCCCTGGTCTTAAATTTGGGACTATATGTACCGCAGAGTAAGTTGTATCATTCATACGAATCAAAAGAAGAGAAAGGGAAGCTGCTCTTTACCATTATTACAACCCTGTTGTTTTTTATTGTAATAATCAGTATACCTGTTTTTGTATTCCGGTTGGATCAGTGGCTGATCGAGGTATTGTTTAGCGGAAGTGTTTCATATAATCAGTATATCAAAGCAGTACTTTTTGCTTTAGTGTCTACGCTTTTAAGCTTTATGCTGACTAACTTTTTCTATACCAGTGAAAAAATAAAGCAGGTAAAAGCTTATAATATATTCCGGATCATTCTGGTCAATTTATTTGCAATGCTGGCTCTTTATTTCATTAAAGGTGATGCTGTAGAAACCAGGCTGTTATTTACCTATGGAGTTGAATTGGTCTTGATATGTTTTTTCGGCTACTATTTTGTTAGGGAATTGGTGCCGGTTTTTAGCAAAAAAATACTGGTTACCAGTCTCAAAATGGGTTTACCGATTATGGTTTCCGCCCTTTTTGGCATCATTGTAAATTTTAGTGACAAATATTTTCTTGAGAAGTATGGCACTTTGAAGGATCTTTCCAATTATTACCTCGCATTTTCTTTTGCAAGTATTATCCCATTGATCTTCGCTTCGCTGCAGAACGTGTGGATACCACTTTTCATGAAAGAAAAGGATATTCAGAAAAACGTTGAAAAGACCAACAAGCTCATCTCCAAGCTGCTGTTGCTTTTTCTTCCTTTAGCCTTATTTATCTGGCTACTATTTGAAAGTTTGCTTTGGATTAACGTTATTCCTGTTAAGTACGCTCATGTTACTTATATCCTGCCTATATTGCTAATAACACAGATATTAGCGTCTATATCACCTTTATTTAGTAATTATTTAGTTTATTTTGAAAAGACACAGCTCATATCTATTGCCGGTATTTTAGTCAGTATCGTCAGCTTAGCGGCTGGCTTGTGGTTAATTCCTTTGTGGGGAGTATATGGTGCGGCGATAACTTCATTAATTTCGAATTTGCTTTACCTGCTTATTTATCAATACATGGTAAAGTCCTATGCCATAAAAAAAGGATGATAGTAATAGTATGATTATTATATAAAGGTGGTATTTTAAAAGTCTGGCAACGGTAGATCAGTTCATTCCACCCAAGTAATCCTTGATGCGCCTTTCTGCAATCCTCTCCCATGAATAATGTTGGGAGATTTCTTGAACACTTAAGGCTGCCAGTCTTTTCCTTTCCTCCTGATCCAAAAGTGACAATAATTGTTGTTTCAAATCTTCTTTGTCAAAATGTGTATAAAACCTGCTAACTATTTTAGGGCGGGTATCTTCTTTATTGCCTGTTTCTACAGGAGCATAAGCCTTGATATTGCTGGTGAGAATTAAATTCAATCCGCTGGCAACCGCATCAAGTTGGGATGTAGATTCCTGCCCGGGCCAAATGCCGATATCAGCAAATTGATAATAGAAAGGAAGTTGAGGGTAGGGTATAAAGTTCACAACTCTACAGTATTTCATCTTTTCTATCTCAGGCCGTTCTTCGCCTTCTCCAACAAATAAACCTCTGAAAGGATACCCTTGTCCTGCAAGCTCCTCAATTGCCTCAGCTACAATTAAAGGGTGTTTTTCTTTAGTAAACCTACCGGTGTAAATACAAACCACATCATCCTTACTGAATCCATTTGTTTGTTTTCGATTTTGTTTTTCTTCATCAGATATAGGAAAAAACAAAGTGGTATCAACGCCTAATGTACTCACTACAAGTTTGTTAGGGTGAACCCCTTTGAACTGAGTGGCAATATAGCCTGCGTCTTCTGTAACGGCATAGCATTTATCAATCAGATTGGAAATGATTTTTCCAGGGATTTGATTGAAGGTTTTCCAGTATAACTTGCGAAGCAGAGAGGTAGTTTTCCAGTTTTTAGCTAACGGAAAAACGGACAAAACCTCATGGTTGCCTGTATAAAAGCGAAAAGGAATAAGGCATTTTAAAAAGGCAATACGGTAAGTATCAAAAGTGGTATGTTCAAAAATGTGAACCACATCCGGCTTTAAAGACTTGATAGTAGAAAGTAAACCGCTTAAAACAATTTTTCCCCTGATATGACGAAAAGGGAGGCGATGTATGGTGATATTCTTATGCTTATAGGTTGCAACTGGAACAATGGGGTCACCCAGATAGCTGGCATAGGACTGCTTGTAAAAAGGTGAATTATAATATACCTGTGCATTGGATGTAATCATATGGACTTCGTGTCCAAGTGATGCCACTGCAAAAGGAAGGCAATTTTCAATATAACCCATATCGTGAGAAAACCATTCGGCTATATACACAACCCTCATAAATAACTACTTATATATTTAAACGCCTGCAAAGGTATTATTTACTTTTCTACTCTGTTACACCAGATGTATATATTATCTTCTTTTTAGCATACAGTTGAATATCCGTAATAAATACAAGTACTCCCGGTAGCTGCTATGATAATTGCCGAATAAAAATGTACTGCTGCCTTAGGTTCGTGACTATACCCAAATACTATTAGAGCTGAAAAAGACTATTGAAGAAAGAAGTGCTAATTGGGCGTTCTTTGCCTCCTTGCTTCACCTGGCTATGCCGCAATGTGGACAACAAACATCTAATGGATAAAGTAAAGAAAGCAATTATTTAATTGTATCTATTAAAAACGAATCATATAATTTTGGCGGTTAAAACAATATAAATTGGTCGAAAAGATTGTTCATAATGATATACTTCTTGCTGTCCTGATCCGGACAGAATATACAAAAGAAGGCATTGATTTCTTTACCCCGGGCGATTTCTCCCAGCAACTGGGTTATATGAACCGTCCAAAAGGCTATGTTATTCCGCCGCACGTACACAATCTGGTTGAAAGAAAGGTAACCTTAACGCAGGAAGTGCTTTTTGTAAAAAGCGGAAAGGTAAGGGTTGACTTTTATGATGATGATAAAGTGTACCTAGAGAGCCGGATCTTAGGTAAGGGGGATGTGATTTTGCTGGCTGCCGGCGGGCACGGTTTCGAAATGCTGGAGCAAACAGAAATGATAGAAGTGAAGCAGGGGCCTTACTGTGGCGATCAGGATAAAGTAAGATTTGAGCCCGTTAGTAATGATATTATTAATTTAAATAAAGAAAATCTTAACCTGTGATTCCCGTTAATACGCCTTCTTTATCCGGCAACGAAAAGAAATATTTACTTGAATGCATCGAAACAGGCTGGATATCCAGCGAAGGTCCTTTTATCAGGCAGTTTGAAGAAGCGTTTGCTGCTAAAGTGGGCAGGAAGTATGGCATTGCCGTCTCTAACGGAAGTGTGGCGCTTGATGCTGCTGTACTGGCCTTAGGCATTGGTAAAGGAGATGAGGTGATAATGCCCACCTTTACTATTATTTCCTGCGCGGCAGCTATAGTACGGGCCGGAGCCATACCCGTGCTGGTGGATAGTGATGCCGCTACCTGGAATATGGATGTACGACAGATAGAAGCTAAAATTACACCCCGCACAAAAGCCATTATGGTGGTACATATTTATGGACTACCTGTAGACATGGACCCGGTAGTGGCTTTAGCAAAGAAGTATAACCTACAGGTAATAGAAGATGCTGCGGAAATGCATGGACAGGAATATAAAGGAAGGCCCTGTGGCAGTTTTGGTGACATCAGCACTTTTAGCTTTTATCCAAATAAACATATTACTACCGGCGAGGGAGGCATGATTGTTACGGATGATGAAAAGCTGGCGGAAAAGTGTCGTTCTCTGCGCAACCTTTGTTTTGTGCCGGAAAAGCGCTTCGTGCATTATGAGCTGGGCTTTAACTTTAGAATGACCAACCTGCAGGCGGCTTTAGGTGTAGCACAACTGGAGCAGTTAGACCAGTTTGTTGTCAGAAAGAGAGCCATAGGTAAAAAATATTCATCACTCTTGGAGGGTCTTAAAAATGTTCAGCTTCCCCTGCCGGAAACAGACTATGCCACAAATATATACTGGGTGTATGGATTGGTGACTGAAAGTGAAGAAACGACTAATATGATTGTTTGTGAGCTGGCCCAAAGAAAGATCGGGACACGCCCTTTTTTCTGGTGTATGCATGAACAGCCGGTTTTTCAAAACATGGGTCTTTTTAAGGATGAAAGCTACCCGATGGCAGAGAAGCTAGCACGCTGCGGTTTTTATGTACCAAGCGGACTTGGTTTGCAGGACAATGAAATAGAAATTGTTTCAGCCACGCTAAAAGAACTATTTAAATCTTAAGCCTTATGAGCAACTTTGGTTTGTATGCAAAGTATTACAACCTGCTTTACCGCGATAAGGATTATAAAAGTGAGGCTGAATATGTAGATAACCTTATCAGGAAAAACAAGCAAACACCTTCTCTCCAAATGCTTAACCTGGGTTGTGGAACCGGAAAGCACGATTTCCATTTTATACAAAAAGGGTATGGTGTAACAGGCGTTGACCTGTCTGCTGCCATGATTGCAGAGGCAAATGCAACTTTGAAGCAACAATATCCTGGAGCTGCCGCCTCGTTTGTAGAGGGTGATGTAAGAACTTTCCGCACAGACCGTAAATATGATGTAGTAGTATCGCTCTTTCATGTGGCCAGCTACCAAGTGTCCAATCAGGACGTTCTTCAGATGTTGGAAACGGCTGAGCACCACCTGGAGGCCGGTGGCTTGTTTATTTTTGATTGCTGGTACGGGCCTGCGGTACTAACACACAGGCCGGAAGTGCGGGTGAAGCGCTTGCAGGATGATGATATTGCTGTAATACGGATTGCTGAACCCGAAATGCATCCCAACCGCAATGTGGTAGATGTAAACTATGAGGTAGCCATTACGGATAAAAAAACAGCTGAACGGCAGGTGATCACAGAAAAACATCCGATGCGGTACTTCTTTCTGCCGGAAATAGCCTCTTTTATAGAGCAGACAAAGCTTCAGTTGCTTTCTGCAGAGGAATGGTTATCAGGTGCAGAGCCGGACTTTGATAGTTGGAATGTTGTACTTATCTGTAAAAAGTAAGGGCAATGAAAGTAGGTATATGGCTGAACGACGATTATTCACCGCAGGAGGGAGGAGGATATTCTTATTATGACAAGTTGGTAAAGGCAATTGACGGGTACGTGTTTGCTCCGGAAGTTGAAGTGGTCTTTGTAACCACAAAGCCGGTAATTGGTTTAAAGAAGGGTATTGTAAATATTGGCACGATTAGCTGGCTGGGTAAAACTTTAAAGAAGTTGGTAGAGCGATTACCTCATATGCATACCAAATACAAATGGCTGGAATATGCTTTCAAACAGCCCAATAAACTGTTGCTGCAGGCTGGCGTTCAGGTGTTGTATTATCCCATACAGGCGCAGTATCACATTCCGGGCTTTCCGTTTATAGCAACCAACTGGGATATAGGACACTTAACTACTTATCCTTTTCCTGAAATGATTTCTGGTGGGGGCTTTTCGGGACGTGAATTATTTTATAGACAGCATTTGCCACAAGCATTATGCATTTTTGCTGAGTCCGAAGCTGGGAAAAAAGAGTTGGTACAGTATTTAGGTATAGCAGAGAAAAAAGTTAAGGTAGTACCCTTATTTGCAGGCAATTCCACTTCTGTCAATAGTGAACAGCAGCAGCACATTTTATCTAGGCTTACATTAGCCTCTCAACGGTACTTTTTTTATCCGGCCCAGTTCTGGGCGCATAAGAACCACTATAACCTTTTAAAAGCTTTTCAATTGCTTTTGCAAGAGTATAGCGATTTGAAGCTTGTATTTACCGGGTCTGACAAGGGCAATTTGTCTTACATAAAAAAGGTAGCTGATAATTTAAAGTTAAACGATAGGGTTTTGTTCCTTGGCTTTGTTTCAAATGAAACCTTATTTACTTTATACTCCAACGCGCTTGCTTTAGTAATGCCTTCATTTTTAGGTCCAACCAACATGCCTTTGCTGGAAGCGCAGGAGTTAGGCTGCCCGGTAATTTGCTCCAATATGGAAGGGCATAAAGAAATGCTTCAGGAAGGGGCTCTTTACTTCCGTCCTGAATCAATTAAAGAAATGGCGATGCAGATGAAAACAGTATTGGATCCGGTGCAACGGCAAAGGTTGTTAGAAAAAAGCAATCAGGTGAAAATATCTTCTATCTTCAATATGGAAAAGGCAGTTCAGGAGATTGAAAAACACTTGTTGGACTTAATGTCAGTCAGAAATACATGGCTTTGAGCCCTTGACGCTTTATGGCACGGAACTGCTGTTTGTTTTAATGAACTAACCAAAACCTAAGTTAAAATATTAAAGGAATTCACCATAGGCAAGTACCTTTACCCGTCCAATTTTCACTATGAAGGAGATGCTTTACTCAGAAACTACGCCTGTTATATCTGTAATTATAGCCGTTTATAATGGAGAGAGATATTTAGAACAAACAATCCAGAGTGTTTTAGGACAAACCTATGCCCAAGTGGAGTTAATTGTAATTGACGGTGGTTCAAAGGATCGAACGACAGATATTTTAAAAAGCTATAATGATAAAATTCATTACTGGATTAGTGAAAAAGACAAAGGTGTTTATGATGCATGGAATAAAGCCCTGAAGCAGGCAAATGGCGAATGGATCACTTTTTTAGGCGCTGATGATTTTTTCTGGAAGCCATCAGTATTGGAAAACATGGTCAATCATTTGGCATTGGCTAAGGAAAATAACTGTCGCTATGTGTATGGCAATGTAAATCTGCTATCTGGGAAAGGATCCATTATCAGTACATTAGGACAACCATGGGAGGAAAGTAGAAAAAAGATATTCCACCGGATGACCGTTGTTCATTGTGCCTCTTTTCATCATCAGTCACTTTTTTCGGAGCATGGGCTTTTTAATACACAGTTTAAAATTGCCGGTGATTATGAGTTCCTTTTACGCGAGTTTATAAAAGGAAGAGATGCTTATTATGTGAACCAGACCATTGCAGGCATGCGGGCAGGAGGCCTTAGCGCCAATATACGTTTGCGGCTCAAAGTGGCTCATGAAGATGTATTGGCAAGGCAACTGCATCATATGCCCCCTACTTTCTCGCATAAGTTGCAAATAATAAAAGCACGCTTGGCAGTTGGAGTGATGAAAACATTGGGAGTTAAAACAGTAGAAAACCTGTCTGACATGCTTAGAATGCTTAAGGGAAAAGAAAAAATGTGGTCAAAAATCGATTAGTGATAAGATGAGAACGCTCCAAAATGTTTTAGTGATCAACGATTTTGACTTCATCAACGGAGGTACTTCGCAAATTGCTATAAACACGGCCAATTCCCTGGCTGAAGCAGGTTATAACGTTTACTTTTTTTCTGCTGTTTCAAACCCGTCAAAAAATGACCTTTCGCCCAGGATAACAAGGTATTGCTCCCATCAATTTGACATCCTTCAGGACCCGAGCAAGTTAAGGGCCAGCATACAAGGTATATGGAACACAAAAGCCGCCTCTTTATTAACTTCTTTACTGAAAAAGTTAGACTCAACAAAAACCATTGTTCATATTCATGGATGGATCAAAGCTTTATCGCCTTCCATCGGCCAGGTCCTAAGTCGTTCCGGCTTTCTGGCAGTGCTTACAATGCATGACTATTTTATTGCTTGTCCTAATGGTGGCTTCTTCAATTATCAAACGCGTAGCATATGCCATCTTAAGCCCATGTCAGCAAAATGTATATGCACCCACTGCGATGCAAGGAGCTATCCACAGAAAGTGTGGCGGGTAGCACGGCAGTCTGTTCAACAGTATATAAGTCGTTTACCTTATTCTGTTAAAAACCTTATTGCGGTTTCGCATTTAAGTAAAGCTGTTTTAAGTCCTTTTCTTCCTAAACAGGCTTCGGTTTTTACCATTAGCAACCCTGTTAATTATCCTTTTCAAAAGCCCATACGGGCTAATGTTGCTGCCGGCAGGTGCCTGTTTATTGGTCGGCTGTCACCGGAAAAAGGCATAGACATAGCCTGTGAAGCGGCACGGTTGGCCAATGTTCGGCTAACGGTAATTGGTGATGGCGAGTTGAGAGAAACCCTCGGAAAGCAGTATCCTATGGTTGAGTTTAAAGGATGGCTGGCACCAGCCGATGTATTTAAAGAAATGCTGCAGGCCACGGCACTTGTTTTTCCTTCCATTTTGTATGAAACTTTTGGTTTAGCCGTACTTGAGGCTTTTTCTGTAGGATTGCCAGTGGTTGTTTCTGACCAATGTGCTGCCAGTGAGTTGGTTAACGGCAGAAATGGCCTTTTATTTAAAAGTGGTGATGTAAATGACCTAGCTGCTAAAATGAAACTAATGTTTGCTGACTTGTCCCAAACCGAGCAGCGCAGTAATTATATATTTGAAGAATATTGGAAAAATCCCTTGACAATCGAAAAATATACCGCAGAATTGGTTACTGTTTATAACACCATCCTGAAAAAGGGGGGTTGAAAAATCTAACATAACCTCATGAATATATCTGTAACTCATGTTTGGTGGAAGCACTTGGAGCAGCTGCGCTATTTTTTATATGGCTGCTTTTTATTTTTCATGCCTTTTACACAGGCACTTACGTTTAATATTGGGTTTCCACTCAAGTTTTCTGAGCTGGCACTTTTGCTCCTTTCTGCCCTGTACCTGGTGTTCAACAGGCAGGTACAGCTTCCCAGGCCTATTGTTTTTCTCATAGCTGCCTTTTTTTTTGTTGTAACACTTTCTTTAATTGTTAATCTCTTCTGGAGTTATCCTTATTCTTTAAGAACTTACGAAAGCCGTTTTGGGTATACAGGAGATAGTATAAGCCGGTATATATACTTTATATTAGCCCTGTTGGCCTTTGTAATTTCCATAGATATTTACTTAACCGACACATCGAAGTTTATCAGGATTTGGATATACGGCGCCATGGCGGCCGCCGCATATGCCTGGTATCTAGCTATTTTTAGTTTTTTGAAGCTGCCGGTTTTTTTTCTGCCAGGTATGAAAGAAGTGCCTCAAACCATTTTTGGAGGCGTGATAAGAAGCGGAACTTTTGCTGAAGGAAATTTTATGGGCTTATTCCTGTTTCTTTCCGGCGTTATGAGCTTTTATGTCAAAAAGTTTAAAACAGGAGTGTTTCTTTTTGCCAGTGTATTTACCACATTTGCTACTTTGAGTATTATATCTATCTTCTTATTTTTAGTGCTGTATCTAAGGCATTATATTTTCAGAAAAAGGTATATACCTTATTTTATTATTGGACTTTTATTATCAATACCCGCTCTGTACCTCTTCAGCCAAACAAAAATGTATAATAATTATATACATGAAAAAATCTTTGGGCGATCGGATCAAATTACGAGTGAAGCTACCTATTCAAAAGTTGACCGCTTGAATTCTATCAAGGTTGCTTTCAGAACTGCTGTTAATAATCCCGTGCTGGGCGTTGGACCTTCTAACTTTGGCAGGCATTACGACCAGTACTATATTAAAGGGAATTTAACAGATGCAGATTATCAGTCACTGTTGAGAAAGAATGAAAAGGTTATACCTAACAATGTATACCTGGAGGTGTGGGCAGAGTATGGCAGTATTGGTTTTTTTATTCTTATTCTTTTTCTGTTGCATTTACTGCATTATGCCCACTACAGTAAGGAATTGTTTCCGGGGATGCTCTGTATGCTTATATGCTATATAGCGTATCCATCGTTTATTATGATTTATTTATGGGCATTCATGGCTTTGCCGGTAGCTAATTATATAAAGGTGAAAAGGGGGGTGTCTTTCAGTTGATGCTTTCAGGGAAAGTTGCTTTGCACTAAAAAATGAATATTAAAGAATATAATGCAAAAAGATAAGTATAGGCCGTTGTTAAAGCGTGTGCTTGAGTGGAGCACCTGCTCAATTGCACTGCTTCCGGCAGTGCCTTACAATATCAATAGTATCTGTATTATCATATGGACTTTTTTATCAGTATATTATAGAGTAAGCATTAAGCATTCCATAGAAAAACCACCTGCTGATAAGCGGTTATTTTTTATGTATGGCGGAAGCTATCTGCTGCTGTTAATCAGCCTGGCTTATTCCAACAACCTGAAAGAAGGAACTTCCAACCTAGTAACCCAGTTGCCTATGTTGTTGTTTCCGTTGGTTTTCTTTCTGTTGCCCTTTCCTCTTACTATAGAGAAAACCTTTTTACGCCGAGTATTGAACGTTTTTTTGTTTAGTACCTTGATGGTAAGCCTCTGGCTGATCTATCACTATTGGAGTCAAGGTCTTTTGAATGAGTTGGATAAAGCCAGCAGCTTTAATACTATTTTTCGCGATACGGCCGACCGCATCACTAAAAAACATCCCACTACACTTTCCTTATACCTGGCATTTTCGGTAATTATTGCATTTCACAATTTAACGCAACCTGCCAGATTGTTTGTAAAATTTTTAAATGTTATCTCTATTCTCCTTTTTCTTTTTCTCTTATTGGTACTGGCTTCCCGTACACCGGTTATAGCCACCTTTGTTGCCTTGCTTATCTTTTCGCTTGTACAGATCAGGCGGACTGTAATAAGATTTGCAATTGTTTTGTTGTTGCTGATATCGTCCTTTCTGCTGGTGCGTTTTACCCCTGCTCTTTATTCAAGGGTGCAGGAAACTCTTCAAACCGATTTTAGTGCGCCGAAAGGTCTGCAGCATAATTCTACCAACATACGGGTAGGTATATATAAATGCACCTGGCAATTGATAAAACAACGGCCCTTTATTGGCTATGGAGTCGGCAGCCAAAAGAAGGTTTTAAATGACTGTTACGCTCAGTATCCTACTGATGTCTATCAAATAAACTTTTATAATACTCATAATCAGTATGCCAATTTTTGGCTGCTGACAGGAATGCCAGGTGTTCTTCTTTTTATGATTTCCTTGTTTTATGCCTTTTATTTAGCGATAAAGCATAAGAACGGACTTTTCATTTGCTTTCTGGCCCTTTTTGGCATTAGCTTTCTGACAGACGATATACTTACCCGGCAGGCAGGGATTGTTATCTATTATTTCGTGCTATGTCTGTTTATACAGCATATAAAATCAAAGAAGCTTAGTTATTGAAGTTAATTGTTACCTATTTTCATCGTTTAAAGTGTCTATTCTATATCAACATATGAAGAAGCCATCCATAGCAGTCGTACACGATTGGCTGGTAAACTATTCGGGAGCCGAAAAAGTACTGGAGCATATATTGAATATATATCCGGACGCAGATCTTTTTTCAACGGTTGAGTTTTTGCCGGAGGACTTGAAATGGTATATAAAAAACAAAAAAGTCAACACCAGCTTTATTCAAAAGCTTCCCTTTGCCCGAAAAAAGTACCGTTCTTATTTGCCTTTGATGCCGTTTGCGATAGAACAGCTTGACCTTACTAAATATGATATAGTCATTTCAAGCAGTTATGCGGTGGCCAAAGGCGTTATCACCCATGTAAACCAAACACACATCTGCTATTGTCATTCACCCATGCGGTATGCCTGGGATCTCTACCACCAGTACTTGTTTGAAGCTAATCTTTCAAAAGGCATTAAAGGATTTTTCGCCAAGTTTTTCCTGCACTATATACGCATGTGGGATTATACCACCGCTGGCAGGGTGGATTATTTTATTGCGAACTCCCATTATGTGGCCAAACGCATCCGGAAAACCTACAATAAAGAAGCGGCTGTAATTTACCCGCCAGTGGATGTGGAGGCCTTTAAACTGCAGGAGGAAAAAGAAGATTTTTATCTGGTGGCTTCCAGGATGGTGCCTTATAAAAAAATTGATTTAATCGTAGAGGCGTTTTCCAAAATGCCTCACCGCAAGTTAGTGGTGGTGGGTGAGGGACCTGATTACAAAAAGGTAAAAGCAAACGCAACCTCCAATGTCTCCCTTTTGGGTTATGTTTCTTTTGATGACCTTAAAGTATATATGCAAAAAGCCAAAGCTTTTATCATAGCGGCAGATGAGGATTTTGGAATTACGGCTGTGGAAGCGCAAGCATGCGGTACACCCGTTATAGCTTATAGAAAAGGAGGGGTTAGGGAAAGTGTAATGGAAGGCAAAACCGGTGCCTTTTTTGATGAACAAAGTTGCGATAGTATTATCAGTGCCGTTGAAAACTTTGAAAAGAACAGCCTATTGTTGAAACCAAAAGAAATCAGGGAAAATGCCTTTAAGTTCAGTATAACAAACTTTTGCCATCAGTTTGAAACATTTGTAACAGCTAAAACATGTAGGGATGGTGTTTAAATGGACGCAGGGACGCTAAGTCTAATCTACTCAAAAAGCATCTTGCTTGTCAGTGACTATGTGGGTTTTGTAATAAAATGGTATAACGCAACCAACCAAAAGGAAAGGAACGACCCAGCCGCAAGTTTCATCTTCACCGTGGTGAGCCATTGCGCCATGTTATAAAAGGCAAGAAATATTCCTTTAAAAGGCTATGCTGGTTCAGCCGGTTTTAACAACAGCTGCAACAGCCGCAAACAAACAGCCAAACAGAAAAAACAGCACACCATACAGGAGCATGGAAGTGATCAAGCCCATCGATTTAGGAATTGCCGCCGGTGTTGTTCCGTCTATGCTGATAATGCTTTGGCTGCTTTGACGGAGCCACTCTTCTATGTTATTTTTTTCGGTTTGATAACTGTCGGATTGCTTGTAGAGATCTACTGGGTTGAAGGCATTGTTATAAAACATTGAACTATTGCCTGAAGTAGAAAGGAATTGATTATACACCATTTTTAAGCTATCCAGTTTACTTAACTCTGTGTTGATAAACCCCAGGCGATCATTTTTTAGCTGAATTCTGTCCTGCTTTAATTTGCTTAAAAAAGGGTTGTTGTTAAAATAACCCAGCAAGGCGTTTTGCAGTGTATCTGAGACCTTGTTGTCGGTAACTACCAGGTCAATAATAAATGTGCGGTTGTTTTGCTGGGTTGTGTCTTTTTGCAGGCTGATGCCTTCCATGTTTTTGCCGGACACACTAACCAGCTTGCTGCTGGTACTCACGGGTAGGTTCAAGGTTTTGGATAATTCAATACTGGATCCGGAACCCACCAACCTGTTCAGGTCTTCCAGCATTTGGCCAAAGGTTCTGGCATTCAGTTCTGTATGCTTTACCATCATCGAAATGGAGTAACGGGGCTTGCTGATTTTATAGATAACAGCACCAATAACCAATCCAACAAAAAGAAAGGCTAAAAGTAAAAGGCGGTTTTTATAAAGGAATTGGATGGTATGCCTTACAAACCGTAATAATGCATCAAAAAATATCCACAATAACTTGGAGAAGCTGATTGAAGGTATTTCTTCGGTTTTTCGGTTATTAGTTTCCTGCATGTAAATACAAGTAAAATTTTAAATGGAAATAGCTCTTGTCAAGCGACTGCAAATGTAGGCATTTTGAATACTTTGCATAATGTAATATGTTAATCTAACCGGTTGGAAGTGTCAGGTTTCATGATACAATTCCGAGTAAAAGCTCAATATTTTAAGGGGTAAGTATGTCCGTGTAAAAGAGTGGCTGGTGTTTAAGGTGGCAGTGTTTGGTATTGGAAATCACTCCACTGTGCTTGCTAGATACGCCGGCTATAGGGTTGATGTGCTTTTTAAATTCTTTCCACAAAATTTTTTGCCCGGTGCAACGTTATTAAGTTTCACCTTGTCAGAGCTTAGTTATCAATAGCTTTAATATTAAAATATTTTAAAATTATTTTCTAAAAGTAATAAAGTATAGAAAAATTACATTTTTTTTGCGTTATTACTTTGGATTAATAATCCATTTACAACCAAACTACCTTTAGTATACTATGAGGAACCAATACCAATGTCAGCAAATGCTACCTATCAGGAAAAAGCACCATAGAATTCTTGCTTCGTTCAAAGAGCAAAGCCCCGTTGCGCTTTTACTAAAGCGGACCTTTGATATTGTATTTTCCCTTCTTGTCATTGTTTTTCTTTTGTCCTGGCTGCTTCCCATACTGGCTGTTCTGGTTAAGCTAAGTTCAAAGGGACCTGTGTTTTTTATTCAGGAAAGAATAGGGGCTAAAGGCAAGGTCTTTAAATGTCTTAAAGTGAGGAGTATGGTAGTCAATGCACAGGCCAATGTAAAACAGGCTGAAGCCAATGATCCGCGAATTACGCCTATTGGACGCTTTTTGCGCGACTCCTGTATGGATGAACTGCCTCAGTTCTTTAATGTACTAAAGGGCGACATGAGCATTGTAGGCCCCAGGCCTCATATGGTAAAGGATTGTAACGACTTTTCCAGATTGGTGCCCAATTATGGCTATCGCCATTCGGTCAAGCCTGGGATTACTGGTATGGCTCAGGTTAAGGGATACAGGGGCGAAACCCACTGTATTTATGATATCTCTCACCGGTACCGCTGGGATGTTTTTTATGTAAACAATTACTCCTTTTTGCTGGATGTAAAGATCATTTATAAAACCTATATACAGACCGTAGCCGCAGTATTGAATTTATCAGAAAATAAATTAAGCAAAACCACCATCAACACCAAGCAGGTTGAAGTGACCCAAGTCAAAGTAGTAGAACGTTATAGCGAGCAACTGGTGGAAGCATAAGGTTTTCGAAACGAAAGAAAAAGGTGGCACCGGAAATTCAGCAGAGTTTCCGGCCTTTTTTTGGCTGCTGCCTGGTAATTAACCGCTCCTTCCGTTTATTTTTGCAAAAGTCATTGTAGATGTTATCCTATATAATCAGGTTTCCTTGATTATATAGGATGGGTAACACTGCTTGCCATGACGCTTAAGGAAAAGAAAACTATTATGACAACCGTTTATGCTGATTGGAGAATGAAAGGTTGGCTAGTATCGGGTAAAGTATAACAGCTTTTATAAAATCATACAATATAATCCAAAACGAATGTCCAAAGTAGCATTGATAACCGGAGTGACAGGGCAGGATGGTGCCTATTTGTCGGAGCTTCTTATAAATAAGGGCTATGTAGTGCATGGCATTAAAAGAAGGGCTTCCCTGTTCAACACCGAACGTATTGATCATTTGTACCAAGACCCCCACGAAAAGCACCGCAACTTCATACTCCATTATGGCGATTTAACGGACAGTACCAACCTGATCCGTATTATACAGGAAGTGCAGCCCGATGAAATTTATAACCTCGGCGCCATGTCACATGTCAAAGTAAGTTTTGATACACCCGAGTATACGGCTAATGCAGACGGCATCGGTACTTTACGGATTTTAGAAGCCGTACGCCTGCTGGGCCTGCAGAAAAAAACCAAAATTTATCAGGCTTCCACCTCGGAACTTTATGGATTGGTGCAGGAAGTGCCGCAAAAAGAGACCACACCTTTTTATCCCCGCTCTCCCTATGCGGTAGCAAAGCTATATGCTTACTGGATCACGGTCAACTACCGCGAAGCGTACGATATGTTTGCCTGTAATGGCATTTTGTTCAATCACGAAAGTCCGCTCCGCGGCGAAACTTTTGTAACCCGTAAAATCACCAGGGGCGTGGCGCAGTTGGCCCTGGGGTTAACCGATAAATTATACATGGGCAATATCGACGCTAAAAGAGATTGGGGACATGCCAGGGATTACGTAGAAGCCATGTGGCGGATCCTGCAACAGGACCAGGCAGAAGACTACGTGATTGCTACCGGTATTACCACATCGGTAAGAGATTTCATCACAATGGCTTTTGAACAGGTGGGCGTGGAAGTAGAGTTTAAAGGAGAAGGTGTGAACGAAACTGGTATCGTACGTTCCTGTTCCCGAAATTATGCCTTTAAAGAGGGCCAGGAAGTGGTAAAGATCGATCCCCGGTATTTTCGCCCCACAGAAGTAGACCTGTTGATTGGCGATCCCACCAAAGCACAGGAAAAGCTGGGCTGGAAACCTAAATATAACTTACAGGATTTGGTAACTGAAATGATGCAAGCCGACCTGCATTCTTTTCAGCAGGAGAAACTGTTGATTGAGTCCGGTTTTCAGGTGGCCCGCCAATTTGAATAAAATGGAAAAAGACAGCAGAATATATATCGCCGGTCACAGGGGAATGGTAGGAAGCGCCATTATGCGTCGCCTGCAGCAGGAGGGGTATAGGCATTTTATTACCCGTACTTCACAAGAGCTAGATCTGAGAAACCAGCAGGCCGTGGCTGCGTTCTTTGACCAGGAAAAACCGGATTACGTTTTTTTAGCAGCGGCCAAAGTCGGTGGCATTGTAGCTAACAATACCTATCGTGCCGAGTTTTTGTACGATAACCTGATGATTCAAAACAATGTGATTCACCAGGCTTATGTAAAGGGGGTAAAAAAACTCCTTTTTCTGGGTTCGTCCTGTATTTACCCCAAGTTGGCACTGCAGCCGCTGAAAGAAGAATACCTTTTAACCGGACCATTGGAGTATACCAATGAGCCCTATGCTATTGCCAAAATAGCCGGTATTAAAATGTGCGATGCCTACCGCGATCAGTATGGCTGCAACTTTATTTCGGTGATGCCTACCAACCTGTACGGCCCCAATGATAACTACGATTTAACCAACTCACATGTGCTGCCGGCCTTGCTCAGAAAGTTTCACGAAGCAAAAGAAAAAGGCATGAGCGATGTTGTGGTGTGGGGTACCGGCACGCCGAGACGAGAATTTCTGCATGCCGATGACCTGGCCGATGCCTGTGTGTTTTTAATGGATCATTATAATGAAGCAGGCTTCATTAATATTGGCGTGGGAGAAGATATCAGCATTGCAGAACTGGCAGAACTGGTAAAAGAAACTACCGGATTTGAAGGCGCTATTGTTTTCGATACCACTAAACCCGATGGTACACCCCGCAAGCTGCTGGATGTTTCTAAACTCCATGCCATGGGCTGGAAGGCCTCCATCACCCTGCAGGAAGGCATTCAAAAAGTATATCACGAGCGGTTCCTTTCTGCCAACACAGTATCCTGAAATGTTAGATCGTGCCTGCTATCTGGCAGCAGTATACCAACTGGTAAACTACCTTTTACAATACGTTATTTTCTGTGATTTTGGATTATCCCTTTATCATTGATAGATACTTATAGGTAGAGTAACTCTCAGGTATCAACTTGAAAGCAGTAATCCTAAAATAGCCATCTTTGCGGTTCTTTCAGCAACTGAAGATGGAAACATTTGATAAGAGCAGTTTCAAAACTCTATGCCATAAAGTAGCCAGCATAGATCAGGACCTGCAGCGAATAGTTACAACTTATGGTTATCCACCCTTTTGGGTAAGACCTAATACATTTGCCACCCTGGTATTAACGATTTTAGAACAGCAGGTTTCGCTGGCCTCTGCCTATGCGGCTTTTACAAAACTGAAAGCCAAACTGGGCATTATTAGTCCCCGTAAAATCATACAGCTAACGGATGAGGAGTTACGGAGCTGTTATTTTAGCCGTCAAAAAATCATTTATGTACGGGGGGTGGCTACCGCTATCATCAACCGTCAGGTTGACTTAAAGCAACTGGCTTTTCAACCCAATGATATCGTGCGGACAGAATTGAAGCAGCTCAAAGGCATTGGCGACTGGACGGTGGATATCTACCTGCTGCATGCCCTGAAGCGGACCGACATTTTTCCGCTGGGTGACCTGGCCCTGGTAAATGCACTTAAAAGCCTCAAACAATTACCGGCAACCACTACCAAAGAAGATTTGTTGCAGATGGCTCAACCCTGGCAGCCTTACCGTTCTGTTGCAACCATGCTGCTGTGGCATTATTACATTCAACAGCGCGGTATCAAAACCATTTATTGAGTAAGGCAGACATCTCACATTGCTCATTGTAATTTTTTATAAAAAAAGGCGGCTTTCAATAGCCGCCTTGTAATGTTATTAAAATTTATTGGGCCAGTATCATACTGCGGGTTTGCGTTAGTACCTTACCATTGCCTGTGACCGTCAGCCGGTAATAATACACGCCATTACTCAGGGC
>JAEWAC010000035.1 GCA_023391895.1 Bacteroidota bacterium | reverse complement strand
ACGATCAGATCGATCTTTTCTTTGGCACCATCCACTTGCTCCGGTGCGCCGCTTAACTTTATTTGAGTTCCTCGTGAAAGGATTTTTAACAGCGGGAATTTCTTTTTCAGAATATCCAGTTTGCCATTATTTACACCAAAAAACTCTATAGGGTTTACGGTTTCTAAATTGATAATTGTTTCTCTCAATCGTTTAAATTTTAATTATACAATCCCGGAAAGGGTCCGGCATTCATAAAAAATTTCGCTGCATTAACTATCTGTAACAAGTTAGTACAAATAGCGTTAAAAATTATGGCTATTTATACACATGTGTGTATTAAAAATTATGCCGCATTTAGCCTCAAAATGTTAAGGGTAGATAAGGTGTGACAAGCTATTGTTAAACTCAGCAGTTATACTCAATGATTTTTCCTGCGGCACAAAAATCAAAGCTGAAATCATTCGTAATCCCGCTTTTTTCGTATTAAAGTCATCAAATGGGAGCGTGCCGGTTGTTAATTTTGCCGTATGGCAGATAAGATCCAACCCATCAAAAGAAGTGAGCAGCTGTCGCCGCTTTCCCGCGAGCACCACGAAGGGTTATTGTTTGTGTGGAAGATCCGGCAGGGCGTACAAAATGGCATAGCAGTAGACAGAATAGCACCTTTTATCCGGTGGTTCTGGCAGTTACATTTACAGCCGCATTTTCAAAAAGAAGAAACCCTGCTGCCACCGCTGTTACCGGCCCAATCTCCCCTGGTGCAGCAAATGCTGGCCGAGCATGCGGCTATCCAAAACAGCATCGGTATCGTTCATGAAAATACGGACTATGGGTTTTTGAAACAATTGGCCACAATGATCCATGATCACATCCGCTTTGAAGAACGGCAGCTGTTTAACGAAATAGAAAAAACAGCCACCGATAAACAGTTGCAACTGCTGGTGGAGCAGTTGCAAGACGAGCCGGCCTGTGCTCCCTGGCAGGACCCTTTCTGGCTGCGTAAAAAGCAGTAGGTTTCTTTGCCTTTTTTACTTTACCACCTGGCCACTATTTTAAAGTTTAGCAGCCGCGGTGTCAGCCGGTTGGGCATGGTAAAGGTGTTGTTGGCAAAATCTTTAATCAGCTGGTACGATATGGTGTTGGATCGGTCAATCAGGTTGAACACTTCCAGGGTGGCCCAAATGTTTTCAAAATTGCGGAACGGGTTTCTGCTTCTCCGGGCTGCTTTTTCGGCGTCCAGCAATAAAGCGCTAAAGCCAATATCCACCCGCATGTAAGGGTCAATTCTTAAAGCGTTGCGGTACTTCACACTGCCGGGAATATTGTACGGCAGGTTGCTGCCATACAGCGTGTTAACATAGACCTTAAAGTTTTTGTTGGTGGACAAATAATCCTGGAAAAACAGCCCAAACGTCAGTAGCCGGTCTGTAGGGCGGCGCAGCCAGCCACCTTCCACCAAGGCGCTGTCCACCGCTTTTCCATTTTCGTCCAGGGTGTAGTGGTGGTAGTAGTCGCCTTCCAGGTTTTCCCTTGTTTTCATCAGGCCAAAGCTCACCCAGCTTTCTGCGTCTTTTACAATTTCGCCAAACAGCCGCACTTCTACACCAGCCGCATAGGCTTTGGCCGCATTTTCACCAAAATAGCGCAGGCGTACGTTGTCAATATCGTAGGGCACTACGTTGGTCAAGTACTTGTAATAAGCTTCGGTACTCAGGCGCAGCACCCGGTTCCAGGCGTTGAAGTGGTAGTCAAAACCAGCCACGCCCTGCCAGCTCTTTTGTGCTTTTACCGCTGGGTTCAGGCTGCCGTCATAGCGCCGCAACTCGCGGTAAAAAGGCGGCTGGTGGTAGGCGCCGGCGGCTGCCCGGAAAACCACGTCCCGCTGCCAGCCTGGTTTCCACGAAGCTCCCAGCCGGGGCGACAGCAGCAGCTCGTTGTTGAGGTCATTATAATTAAACCGCAGACCAGCCTGCAGGGTAAAGGTGTGATCCGCCTGTTCAAAAACCAGGTTGTCCTGCAGATAACCGCTAAATTTTTGGATGTTCAGGTCGGCGCTGGATTTAATGACTTTGTTCAGCGCCAGCACACCGGGGTTGTACGGCAGGGAATGCCCCGCCGAATCCTGCCGCTCCCATTCGTTGAGCTGGTCCGCAATGGCCGTACGATCGTAACCCAGGCCCCACTGCAACAGGTGCCGGCCTTGATCCCAACTGCCTTTGTGCGAAAAGTTGTAGTTGTTAATGGTGAGGCTATTGCGGGCAAAATTCTGGTACACGCCGGCACCCAGCGGGTTGATGATGCGCCCATACGTAGTGCTGGCTTCATCAAAATCGCGGTCGCCAAAGGAGTAGGAGCCGGTAATATCGAGGTTTTCTTCTTCGTCATTTTGAAAACGGGAGGCCAGCCATTTTAACCGCAGGTTTTGAGTGGGCTGAAAGGTAGTGGATACGCCTACCATTTGCGTGGTATAGGCGTCCCGTTCCTGGCCTTCAAAATAAATGTCCACACCCAGGTTAGCCGTGAACAAAGGCGAAAACACTGCTGATGTCAACTGGCTGTACCGGGGGATCAATGAAAAGCTGGTGCGGGACCAATTGCCCAATACCTCTGCCCCCCATTTAGAGGAAAACTGATAGGAAACCAGTGCCTGCAGGTCGGAGGAGGAGGGTACATAAGCGCCCTGGGTTGGCTGCCGGCTTAACAGGTTTTCGTTGCTGCGGTTGCGCATACCAATCAGGTAGGTGAGTTTGTTGCCGGCACCCATACCTTCTACATGCAAGCCCTGCTCCAGCAGGCTCACATAGGCCGAGCCGCCAAATTGTTTGGGCTTGTGGTACTGAATGTCCAGCACGGAGCTCATTTTATCGCCATAACGGGCCTGAAAGCCGCCGGTATAAAAGCTGATGTTGCGCACCAGTTCGGGGTTGATGAAACTCAGTCCTTCCTGCTGACCGCTGCGCACCAGGTAAGGCCGGAAAATTTCAAAGTCGTTTACATACACCAGGTTTTCGTCATAACTGCCGCCCCGCACATTGTACTGGGAGGTGAGCTCATTGTTGGAGCCAACAAAAATTTTGATCAGGCTTTCCACACCGGCCACCGGCGTGGGGAGGTTGATGATGGATTTGGGATTGGCACGGATCAGGCCGGCTTCGGTCCGCTGCCGCTGGTCTTTTACAATGACTTCCTGCAGAGTGGTGCTGCCGGGTTCCAGCCGAACTGTGATGTATTCTTTCTCGCCTTCATTGAGCAGGAAATTCTGCTGGGCAGTTTGGTAACCGGTGTAGGAAAAAAGAAGGGCAAACGCTTTGTCGGCCGGCACGTTCAGCTGAAAAAAACCAGAGTCGTTGGTGGCAAGGCCGGTGGGCTGCCCCAGGATGATAACGGATGCCTGCGCTATGGGGTTTTCATTTTCATCGAGCACCCGGCCCGAAACAGAAGCGGATTTTTTTTGCGCCAGTACCGGTAAGGCAATGCCTGAAAAAAGGAGGAGGAATATATATAGGAAGTTTTTCATAAACAGCGGGCGACAAGATACAAATAGTTTTGGCGAATAGTGGGACTGTTCGCTCTTTGGCCGAACAGCTGTTGTTTTGTAAGATTGGGTTCTTGGGATAACTTTTTTAAAACCCCATATGGCAAGCTTCTATTATGATTCTTTATGACTATTGTTCTTTCTTACGATAGTCAGCGCTTCTTACTTTTTCTCCCCGAAAAAGTAAGCAAAAAGTTCAAGGCTGCCCTGATCGCTCCGCCCGTTTGGCCGGCCCACGCACAGCAAAAGTCACTACAGCAGGTATCAGTTACTTTAATCTGTAGGTTACTTGAACCTGGACTACAGGTATGGATTTTTGAAGAATTGTAATCTTTTTGCG
>JAEWAC010000029.1 GCA_023391895.1 Bacteroidota bacterium | reverse complement strand
TATGACGTGGATCCTCTTGTTCAGGTGTTCCCATGAAAAAACAGCTTGCGTAAAGATGGGTTTGCTGGGTATAGCTAACAGAAGCAACGGGTGAATAAGTAGTCGTATTAAAACCAGGATAATTATTTCCAGTATTAGCATGAGTATATACTTCCTGACGAGGCGGTTCAATTCTTTTCTTTGCCTTAACAGTATTAGACTCATAAAAAATTTCATCGTAACCTCCTGTTGGATAAATAATCTTTTTCAAAATACCCTTGGAGGCAAATACACCATCTGTTTCCCTATTCGCTCTTGCAAAAGGAAAATAAGACTTTAAAGTTTCTGTTGAAGGGGTTGGAAGCAGACTTGAATTATCGGCCCCATTATAAAAACCATAATGGTCTTGTGCATAAGAAAGTCGGGCAGGCAGGTTTTCTTTATCATTATAAACGAATCGATGTTTTTTTGACAAAGTACCATCAGTAGACCGTTCCACAAGCTCCATTAGAAAAGGCCTGTATAAAAGACTGGCATCAGAATTACTATACGTGTTTTTGTTATTGGCTGCTATGACTTCTTCATAATTAAAATCATATGTTCTGATAGGCGTTGATGCATTGGGTTGGAAGTGCTCAATTTTCTTTAAAAGTTTATCTCCAACATCACTTCTGTCAACATAGCTGAATTTAACTTTCACACCATTACTGGCGCTTATTTCATTCAATACTGGTGTAGTTGTCAAATACCATGAAATACAGCTAGTATTAGGCAGTACTTGACAGGCTCCAAAATTTCCCCCACCGCAGGAATTTGCATTTGAAAGTTTATAAAACTGAGATTCGTTTATACCTGCTGTATGATTAAAAGCAACATTTGAATAACTGAAAGTTATCTGATCATTATTAGGATGTATGATAGTTTTTAAATACCAAGCAGTTGGGACAAAATTCATATAGTTTTTCCCACAATTAACTCCACCTGAATAAGACTTACTCTTTTCTGTTGCATTAACGCCACCAAATAGGTATTGAATGCCATCAGGTGTGATGATCTTTATATTCCACAAATCAGAGATGAAATAAACGCTTACTTTTATGGCTGACGGGGAAAGTAAAACTGGAGTCTTATTGCTATCTAAAATAAACCTACCATCGTACCCTGCAAAGTTGAATGAGAATATATCAGGTTCCCCATCAAATGCACCATTTTCAAAAGAAGAGCTTAATGCTTCCATGAAATTAACTAATTCTCTTGTTTGTTGAGGATAATTAGCGTGTGGGTTAAGCCTTTGAGCGTATTCATCTGGAACACCGAAAACTGTCCTTGTTACCACACCACCTGCATTCAAGTTCCAGCCTAGTCCTACGCGTGATGCTATAGCATCAACCCTTAATCCATTGCTATTATAACCGATTGAGATCGGTAGCTTTATGTTTGTTGAGTTGATTTCTAAAATTGGAATACTATATGATATAGTACCAGAAGATAGTCCAAAATTAATTCCCCCATATTGTCCTAAGGATGCAGAATTGGGAGAAGGGGGTAAAACATCTATCGGTTTGGTTATATTGTCTACCTGTGCAATTGAAATGATCGTGGATAGAATTACCAAAATGGTGATAAACAATTTCCTCATACAGTTATGGTCTGGTAGCATTTATGTTTATTATTTAAGAGTATAACCAATTCTAAACAGCACGGCTTGGGTTCGCGGCACCTGCTGGTAGCTCAAAAAGTCCCAGAGCAGTTGCATCTGGCCTTTGACCTGTTTGGATACTTTGTATTCTTTACTCACCCCTACTAGCCCGCTCCTTTGCCAGGCACTATAATCTTTGAGCTGGTCCAGGGAGTGAATGAGGCTGCGGTAGTTGAGCTCATAGCCCCCACTGATAAAAAGGGCCCCCTTGACCTTCCAGTCTACATAGCTTCTCAACCCCACTCCCTGATGCGTAATCTTAATGTTATTGAAGCCACTGCCCCAGCCCAGCTTGTAGGCAGCCCCCACTCCTATGACGCTTTTGTCATTGAGCTTATAGCCCAGGGAAAAGCCCAGGTCAGAAGTCACGGGAAAATAGTTGCGGGCCCGCTGGCTCTGGAGGTTACCACCATATTCCAGGCGCTTAAGAAATGATCTTGTTTTTTGCCCATTGGGTTTAAAATCCGGCAGCTCCCCCACTGCTCCATTGCTGTATTCCCCACTGCTGTACTGGCTTACCTTATCTTTTATGGCACTGAGCTCCCCCTGGGCACTTTGCATATTTTGTTGCAAGGTTTGCATTACCTGAGGTCCGGTACCAAACCGCTCCTGCATCAACTGCTCCACAGAAGCCCGGGTTTGCAGTCCCTGCAGCGAAACGCTAGCGGCACCCCCACTGCCGGGAAGGGCAAAGAGCTGGCCCAGCTGGGAGTTGCGGGCAAAGAAATCCTTGAATTGCGGCAGCCGGGTAACCACCTCCATTAGTTTGGCTTCCAACTTAGAGGGATCTTCCCACAGGGCTTGGTATTCCCTTACCTGGGCTTGATAGTAATAAACTTCTTTTTGGAACTGTTTGAGTTCCCGCACCATCCCCAGCTTTTGGAATTGGTCTTTGAGGAGCTGTTGACGGGCCTGCAAGTAGTTTTTGACCTGCTCGGTTTGGTTTAGTTTGCCCTGCAGGCTTTGGTAGTGCGAAAGCGTCTTTTCCAGCTGAGGGTGATCGGCTACAGAAGAAAACTGGCTCCCATTTAAAAAGTTCAAGGCCGTAGAAAGGGAGTCTAAACGACCGGAATATACTTGGGAGTATTGCGATAAACCTGATGGTAATTGTTGCAACTGCTGGTATTGCGCCTTCAAGTCTTGAAACAGCTCTTTTGCCAGGGTGGAATCTTTTTTCAGCAGCTTTTTTTTGAGCCGTTGTTCCTGCTTTTGAAGTTTGGAAAGGTATTTGGCGGTTTGCCGGTCCAGCCCGGCCTCAATCGCTTTGCTTTTTTGATCCAGAACCGCAAACAACTTGTCGGGCGCAGCCAGCAGTTTATCCAGCTGAGAAGTAGTGTCTTGTGCCTTGGCCATGGCAACACAGCAGAAACAGAACAAAAAGATAAGGCAAGGCCTGGCTTCTCTCATGTGTAGTGGGTTAGTTTTGGTTTAGCAGTAATTAAATATGTAAACAATTTTTTATATATGCAAGAGCAAGCACCACCTGAATCAAAAGCATTTACAGCCAATAAGGGTATCCACCTAATCTTACACCGTAAAAATACGGTTGATAAAACGGGGCTTTTTTCTATAAAGAACGCACTTGAACTGATAACGATGATATGAATAAAGTGTCTTGAGTAGTTATAAAAGACTGGAGAAAGAAATTCTCAATCACTCCAAATATTTTCATGTCCTTGCTGTATCTCCTGAACAGGTTTTTGTGCATAGCAGGATATGGCTTGACGGTGCATCTGAAATAATAACGATCCTATTAATGACTTTAAAACAATTTTTAAATCCCGTTTGAGTGGCCTAAAATCTTGTCACTTCAAAGTTTCAGCTCATTGCTGATGCCGTACTGAGTCACTCCCTAAACGGGAATACAAATATTTTGACGATCATGCACCTGGCATTCGCTTTTTTAATTGTCGGATCGTAAATTAGTGGGTTGGCCGCAACCATTAAGCGTCCTTAACTTTTATATATCACTTAATGACAACTGAACAAGCAATTGAAATTCGAGAACATCTTATAGCCGAATTGAACCGAAATGGCTTCAGTGATATTGTAAATGAAGTAAATGCTCGAATTGAAGAGGATTATCAAGAAGAGACATTTGAGAGAAGTCCACGCTTTTTATTAACCTTTTTTCTCGAAGAAGCAATAGATGTCATTGATGCATCATCTAATAAGAATTATGAAAATATAATCAATCGTTTAAATGAATTTATTATAAGTGAAAGACAGATTGAGGGTGTTTCGGTAGAACTTCTGAACCAAGGACAAACAGTCTTATACGATTTAGCAAACTTGCCTAATTATTCTGAATTAATAGAGATATTACAAGAAGTTCTAAATGAAATTCGCAACGAAAATTAGCTATGTTAACTGCTTCTGATATTACAAGAATAAAGACCAAGATTACAAATGCACTGCAAAAACATGCAAATGTTGCTCCGGCAAGAACCACTACGCTTTTGCCAATCAAAAGCCTTCAGGGGAAATTATATGAGGCTGATATTCTTGCACAAGTTTGCGAAAAGCTTGTAACAAAGGAAGGGCACAGGGTTAGATTAAAAGGTGGAAGTCGTTTAATATTAAAGCAAAAAGGGGGTGTTATAGACAGAGGATACCCATTCTTTGAAGTACTTCATGGTACAACGATAATCGCAGAACTATTTACTGATATTTATTTTGCTACGCTAAGCTATTTTATAAAGGGTTCGTCAGCGAGGAAAGTTCATGGAGATTATCATGAACTTGATATCGCGTTATTGCTGCCAAACTTAAATGGATACCCACGACCTGAAGATATTTTATTAGCCATAGAATGCAAAAACACTTCGATAAAAAAAAGTATTATTAGAGAAGTACTTGGGTTTAGAAGAGAGCTTTCTTTTTATAGCAATATACCTCAAGCAACTATTTTTTCAGTTTGGCCATCTAATCAAACAAATTCAAATCCAAGCTCTATTCACATGCTTTACTGTTCTGACAGACGTATTAGCAGATATACTGCTAACTGTTTGCAGTTTGGAATAGTCTTACAATTCTATAAAATGTAAATCGAGATTAAATAAGCATCAAACAAGGGTATTGCTACAAGCAGAGGTGAAGAATAAGCCTTCTATTTGTTGTTATTCGGCAGTATTTTCGGCAGGATGTTCAATCCTAAACTATTGTAATATTGTTTGGCGATGGAACTTTATTCATCTGCAGTTTAGGAGCGACAGAACACAGAACGCCCAGCCTGCAGCAATACCTGTTCGTTGAACGCAACTGCAACCAAACGCCTGTGTATTGAAAAAGGAGAACATAGATACTTTGGGCCTGCCTACCATCAAGTCATCCTATTTACGGTAAATATCCATTGAGTACCTCAAGTGCTTAAAAGCTCATTTTGTTTTTTAGTTTAATTTATGATTACTGCAGTCAAATATCTTTTATTGCATTGTATGCGGTTGGACAACGCATCTTAGTGTTTATTCCGGTGATCATTTACAGGGTATTCCAGACGCATTGTTTACAGGCATTCCGGAGTAATGTTTACACCCTTGCAGGTAAGGTTTGGAGTATAAAGAACTATAGTAATAAGAACTTTTCTGGTTTCAAATGTATTTATTCTTCTGATGGTACGCTTTGGTTTTTTCTCCTTCTGGATCCACCTTTTAATTCTATGCGGTGCGCTTTGGCTGTCATCCTGTCCATTATTGCATCGGCCAAAGTGGGCTCCGCAAGGTACTCATGCCACTTAGCCACCGGTAGTTGTGAGGTAATGATGACGCTCTTTTTTGCATACCGGTCTTCCAGTATTTGCAGCAGCGCCAGTTTCATTTGGTGATCCAGGGGTGCGAGTCCAAAGTCATCCAGGATGATCAGCGGTATTCGCTCAAACCAGTTTAATACTTTCAGGTACGAACCATCCAGCCTGGAGAGCATAATGCGTTCGGTAAACCGGTTCATGTTCAGGTACACTACCCGGTGGCCCTGGGTGCAGGCATAATGACCCAAGGCGCATCCTAGGAATGATTTGCCCGAACCGGTTGCACCGGTGATCAATAATGGCTCTCCGCTTAAGATATAAGTTCCTTCCATAAGACAGGCCAGTTGCTGTTTGCTCAGCCCTCTTGCAGCAGAGCATTCTATTTTCTCTATGGTAGCTGTCAGGCGCAGCCTGGCTGCTTTTAGATAGGCAGCTGTTTTTTCATTACTGCGCTGCAACGTCTCACTTTGCACCAGGTGGGCCAGCAGTTCATGGGCTTCCAGCTGCTGATGAATGGGTAGTTCCAGTTGGCTTTTATAAGAAGCGGCCATACCGGTAAGTTTTAGGGTTTTTAATTGCTCTAGTGTTTCGCTAGTGTTCATGATAATACTTGTTTATGGATGATTTAGGTTTTAATAGTATTCCGCTGCGCCCCGGATGTTCTCGTGCAGCGGTAGGGGCACCACTGTTTGTGCTTCCAGGGGCAAAGGCTTTTTATCCAGGCCTGCCGCCAGGATGTTTTTTATCAAAGTATAGTTGATACGGGTGCCCGAGAGCACACGGGTGCAGGCTGCTTCCACTCTTTCACGGCCGTACGCCTTTATTAGCATCAGCACGCCATGGGCACTTTTAAAGTTTTGTTCAGGGTAAAAGCTGCTTATCAGGATGCGTTCAATGGCCTGGTGGGCTGCGGGGCCTATGGCAAGTGCCTGGGCCAGCAGATCTGCCTTGGTCCATCCTTTAATATTTAAAGCACTTTGGTGATTAGAGGGCATATGTTCCGGGATGGTATGGTAACAGCTTCCCAGGCCGCTTCTGCTATGCAGGGCGATCCGTTCCTGCTCCAGGTAAATCTCCAGGATTTTACTGTCATAAAGCACACGAACCTTTTTACCCGCAAAGCGGTAGGGCACCGAGTAATAGTGGTGGTCTTCTGAAAGCTGGATGTGGTAGTTCCGCTGCACGGTAGCTTGCACCACTTTTTTGGGCGAGAAGGTCTGGGAAGGCAGGGGTTTAAGTAAATGTTTCTCCCCTTGCAAAAACAAATCCCGCCGGCTATAGGGAGCGCCTTTGTAAGGCCTATTGTTCAACACTTCCAGTTTTTCTGTAATCGCCTGGTTTAACTGCTTAAGCGAGGTAAAGACCTCTTCGCGCAGCGGTGCATAGATATGATTGTAGCAGATCTGAACGGCCCTCTCTACCATGGCTTTGTCCCTGGGATGATAGGGCCGGGTAGCAGAAAAAGTGGTCTGGTAGTGTTCTGAGAGCTGGTAGCATACTTCTGTAAATACCGGTTCCTATTTAGAAGGACGAGTGACGGCAGTTTTTAAATTATCACACAGGATGGTAAGTGGGGCCCCTCCGTAATAGAAAAGCATTTGGTTAATACAGTGGGTAAAATCGCCGGTGGTCTGTGAGTGCACGGCACAGCAGAAAATAAGACCACTATGGGGCAGTACAGAAATAAAAACCTGGCAGGCTATAATCTCACCGGAAGTGGGATCAGTGTAACCGAGTTTTTTGCCGGCAAAGTCCACCATGATGGTCTCACCACAGCGATGATGAAGGTGCATCACCACTTCTTTGTTTTTTAAGTACTCAGAGAAGTGATAGCAGTACTGGGAATAATTATAGCCACTCGGATACTGCTCTTTGTATTCAATCCAAAGCAGCTGTTTGGTTACCCCGGTTTTTAAAAGTTCTTTTTCTGCATTGATGAAGTGTTCCACCAACCTTTTATAACGCTCACCTTTATGCGGTAGCACATCTTGGTTATAACCTGCAGATGTGAGCTGTTCTTCGCTTATAGAAGCGAGATCACTGCCACCAAGTCGACGTAGGTATTTAATAACCGTTGGCCGGCTGATGCCCAAGGTGCGGCTGGTAGCACTTACAGAAAATCCATCTTGCCTGAGCCTAAGTATTTGTTTTAATAGTTCCACCTGGATTGCTTTTGCTGCCATTGTCTTTGCTTACTTATTTTTTAAGAGAGCAAACCAATGGCAAAAGCTCATTTATTACTACATTCTTGGCTCCAAACTGTAAACATTGCGCCGGAATGGCAGATAAAAAACTGTAAACCATACGCCGGAACGACATGCGTCAGTGGTGGGTCAACATCCAGGAACACCACCTATGAACATCATTCAAACCATCTGCCCAGCAGGTGAATGTCGAAACATTAAAGTGTAAACCATCGTCCGGAATAACCTGTAAAGAATTGGCCGGAACTACCTGTAAAGAATGGCCCGGAATCTACACTACCAGTATGTCATAGTCGCTAATGTATTCGTAAGTGATATGACCTTCGGTGTACCTATCCTCTACCCAGTTGCCGGTAGCATAACTACCAAAGAGAATTACTTTTTCAGGTGATACAGTTTCTACAATGAGTTGGGTTACTCGCTGGAGCTCCTGTTGTTTACTTAGTGGCAGATGGGCAATAGAAGTATTCATATGCAGAAAGCCTCAAATCTACGGCTACTATAAATATAGAACATAAACTTAATAGCAACCTACAACAAAGAACTTTCTAAATACAGCATAATATATCTTAAGAAGGCAAAAATGAAATTACTACACATGAGTTATCTCCTCCATACTTTATCCAAAAAAGGATTGAACAGATGGATTAAAGTACAAATAAGGTACTTTATGAATAATAAAATCAAAGTCACTTAAAATCATGCTTTCAAGATCAAAGTTTTCCCTGTGGCTAAAATAAATTTTTTGGCACTTTTTATCTTTAAGACCAAGAAGTGAATAACTGCAAAACAACTTTACAACTACATCCGCAGATATTGAAAGCTTATATTTATGAATGGCATTTTCTATATGCTGATTAGTAATTGTTTGAGGAACACTAATTTCTTTCAACACATTCATCAATTGATTAATTTCAACCGACGTCATCAATAAAGAAAGCTCATTCTTAATTTCCCTCATATTTTCTTCTGCATACGTTTTTAGAAGAAATTTTATTTCATTAGACCGTAATGGATATTTAAAATCGTTTTGACCAATAGGATTGAAAAATAAAATCAAATCTCGGGGCCTGTAAAAACTGTGATCTAATATAAACTTGAAAGCAGTTTTATCAAAATAATACGGATCCTCATTTGCAACTAATGTTGACCATGGATCAGACTGATCAAAAGTCAGATTTTTTTCTTCAAAATTTAACCGAATACGTTTATTTATAAACTTTTTAAGTTGTGTATAATTCTCATTAAATTTAAATGACTCGTGATCATACCAATTCAACACAATTTCATAGCTGGTAAAAATCTTAGCTGTATCTGAATGAAAGCTATCTATTAGCTTTTTAATATCATCACGGATGAGAACTATGATTCTTGCTTGCGTATTGCGAAAGATTTCATTATTATAATTCTTTGATATTCTTATCAATTCTGTTATAGCATTTATATTTTTCTCATCGTATGCCTTTAAGTTAATATCTAAATCATCAAATAATAAAATAAAATCCTTTGAATTATTCACTTCATAATTAAGGATTTTCTGGATAATTTCTTTTAATGGATTGATTAATTTGTAGAAGGGAGCTTTTACTGTTTTGATATCAAAATATTTGCCGAAGACTGGTCTAAATGCCCTTGACAACACCTCAAAGGAAACTTCATACTTTTTATTCAAAATTATTTCTGTGACTTCAAACTGATCAATCTTTACAATTCCAGCATTTCTGTCTAAAAACTTCTTCAATGGCTTAAATTCACTTATATATTGCGCATCTTCATTTTGTACAATCAAACCAATCAACCTTACTAAAATTACCCATTCGACTAAGATGCGCTCCTTATTCTCAAATTCATTTCTTTCATCAAACTGCTTCAATTTCTCTAGTTCCAAATCACTTAATCGAATCAAATCTGCATAAGCATCTTTCATTTCATCAGCTTTATCCTTTATAAACTTTGCAATTGCTGATTTTCCAGAGCCCTTTCTCCCAGATATAATAAATCTCCCTTGTTCTATTTGTGGTAATATTTCCAAATAATCTTCAAAGTAATGTCCATGGTTCAATTTGCCTTTTTTATTCTCCGCTTCAGCTTCTGTGGAACCAATATAAAACCCCCTTGTACTTCCTCTGCTTGAGTTTCCTTTAGGGCTTCTGTTAAAAAGAGTCATGAATAAATAACTTTATTAGTTGAAAAAATTAAAAGGATAAAAAGTGGGTTTTATGTCCGAATATCTATGCTTAAATGTCCTAAGAAAAGATGTGCTTCAATAAAGGACTGACGATTTCCGGCCTCTCAGAGACTTTAATAGTGACCGACGTGCCAAGCTGCTCTAAATTATCTTGTTTTGGAGATATATAAATAAAATCACCACTACTAAAAAAAGAATAAGATTGATTGTACTTCTCTCTCAAGTCATCTAACTTGCCCTCCTTCCACGAGGTTCTTTGTATTTGGAATTCATCAAATTCTAAAACAAGTGGATAAATATTGGAATTAATATTCATTTTTATTTTTATACCTAAAAAGTTTGTCAATTTATTAATCTTTCCAACATTTTGATTTACCCACCATGTTGCCAGCAGTAGCTGCCGCTGCGGGTGCTACGCTTGCATTGACTGCCTTTTTTGGTAGTGGCCTGGCACCGGCTACTGGTGTAAGATGATTTGCCGGAGGAATAGTTAGAGTTATTGTAATTAGAAGATACATAAGAAGGGGCAGCCACAGAACTGGGCTGGGACTTAGATTTCTTTACCTTGGCAACAGTTGAAGCTTTAGCCTCTTTGCTGTTTAAGACAGTCGCTAAAGAATCCACTTTCATTTCCAACATCCGAACCTTAGCTTCAAGTAGCTGGAGTTCAGCCCCGCAATCATTGACAGCTGTACTGCTACAGGATGCAAGAACAGATAGCACAATAGCAGAAAAGAACAGGCTTTTGAAGGTAGTTTTGGTAAATGGCATAACAGATCGTTTTAAAGTAGTGAAAATTGAAGCACCTAACTATAAAAACACTGATCACAAAGCGGCCGCCTTTTTGAGGTGGTGGAGGGCCGCCCGCAGGCATGACAGTAGTTTTCTGTATAATCCTCGTTCCGCCATTGTTTCCAGCTTTGATAAGCCTCATTGGAGAAAGGATAATTGGTGTTAAATGGTATCCGATCTCCCGTGCGAATGCAAAAAGCACTGGGTTGGTTGTTGTTATTATATTTATTGTGCTTGCTAGTATTTGAACTGTTATAGCTTTTGGCGCTACCCGGATGGCCATAGTTGATGGGCGGTATGACTTCCGGCTTTACCGCTTGTGGCACCTCCTCCCGGGTGGGCTTTTCAACATAAGCAGCCTTTCCATACTCGATAAACTCCGGAAAGTCATCAAACACCTTTTTGGCCCCTTGCCTGCTGCCGTAGCTCCGGTTAAAAAATTCCGTATTGTCATAGCACACCTCCGACCCCATATGGGTTGTAGAAAGGCCAAACATCTTTTTCTGGATCACCGGCCGCTTGATAAACACCGCCTCGGCCTGGTTCATAAAGCCGGTGGCGTACTCCCAGGCGGTGCTGTCCAGGCTGTCGCTAAAAGGGTTTTTGATTGTGGCAAGACCCAGCAGTCTTTGCTCCGGGTTTTTGGAGTAAATACCAAATTCAATATTATTCTTAAAGGAATAGTCGTGCAGGTTGATGGAGGTTACAATTCCTTCGGCCTCGTTGGCGTAATACTTGGCATGCAGGTCTTTTAGGTACAGGATTGAAATAGTGGGGAACTGCTTAAAAAACTCAAAGTCCTCTTGGCGCAGGCTTTTGCCTCTGTTGTCTTCGTTTTTGCCAAAGACAATGATGATGTGAACCTGCGGATTTTTGAGATGGTTGGAGAACAGCTTTTTAAAATATTCATCCAGCTTGATGTAAGGGGAAAGGATCAACAAGGTTTCTTTGGCGTGGCAGATAATATCGGTTATTTTGTCTTCCAGCTTTTTCAGGGTGAGGAAATCAGCCATACAGGATCGTTAGTTTTGGATGGTCAAGATATAATAAAAATCCTTAAATATCAAGTTTTTAGAATGTGACCCCTCATCGTATCACCAGCGCGCACCTTACCTATATTCAAAAGAACCAAATATCACAGCTCTGATAAGTGTTCATTTACTCAGCCACTTTTCCCCCTACCGATTCACCTGCGCGGGAGGTGATCGACCGCTTTAAACTGGAAACCTTACACGAAGCACAACAAGTGATCAACCGCTATTATGAATGGTACAATGAAAAGCGCAAGCATTGGGCCCTAAATAAAAGGACACCTCAGCAGGTGTGGAACGGCTATCCCAATCTGTCCTCTATGAAAACTATCAACCTTCCTGACGCCAATGAAAACAGACACAACCTCCTAAATCTAAAAGCAAAAATTCTTTAGGAAGTCAGGGGTTTGGGCAGTCTTAGACTGTCTCGGAGGCATTGCAGATAGTGAGCTCGATACCGCTACCATCAACCGCATACAAGACATTGACCGATTTCCCAAAGAAGAAAGGAACTTGATTAAGAGTTCCTCGATTCCTTTATCGCTAATAAAATAAACTAAATCAATCACACAGTAAACAACTCCGCCGAGTCCCTGCTGAGACTCGGCGGAGAAAGTGAAACAATGTACTTCTTGACCATAACTGCAGCTTTCGACTAAAGGTAAACTCCCCCCATACCTGATAATTTAACCTTGAAAGAACACTAGTGGAGTTAAATTTTTAAAAGTAAATGCCTGATTCTTTGACTAATATTCTTGTTTTTTAGAATGCCTTTAATATCCTCAAGAAAGCAATTCTTCCCAATTTCAGTTAACCAAGGTATTGATAACTCTATCCAATAATCTCTTTCACTATTCAATGCAGCCTTTACAATTGTAGCGAATGGAAAATTGGATGCAGTTATTGAGATTTCGCTTTTGCAATCATTAACTTTACTCACCAACTTTTCGATCTCATGGTAGAATGTGTAATATTCAATGTTTAAAAGCCTCAGTAGATAAACCGCAGTTTCTTCATTTATAGGAAAAGTTCTATTGTTTGCTGCCTGCATTACAAAATTGCAATTCTTGTCAACGCCTATAATAATTGGATTTTCATCAAATAAAAGCGTTGATGCAATAAGATTATTTTGTTCCATCAGTAAATTTTGTAGTACCAGAATGATCAATCTCCTTGTCAGTCATTTTTTTCATGAAGTCTTTAAATTTAGTTGCTATTTCAGGAGTCCAGTTAGTACCATAAGTACCACTCCATTGTGAAGTCATAATTTCACCATTGTTTCCTACCTTAATTCTTCCTCCGACAACATTTTCTTCTGTTGCACCGATAACTTTTCTAAGTCCATAATGCTTTAGATGAGTTGCGTTGCTACCTGCCATTGCGAACTTTTCTGTAACCGGATCATAAACGAAGTCACGTGCATTTTTAGTAACTCCATTTAAAAATGCTTTATTAGATTTGACTGAAGTATTTAATTCAATTACTCCAGAAACACTTCCAGAGCCTCTTAAAGCACCTGCTCCGCTCGCTGTTGCATTCAACTCACCAGCGGCTGCTTTAAATTCTGCTTTCACAAGAGCACCAGCCCCGATTAGATTTGCACCAGCTGAAGCGATGTTAAGTATTTTCTCAGCTTTTTGCTGCTGTTTATCAAAGAAATCATACATCCGATCAATATAGCCAGCATCAAAATACCGAACCTGTTGTTGCCCTCCCGGATCAATATATTCATATCGTGCATAATTTGCCTTCCCTAAGTCCGGAGCGAATACGAAAAAAGAGAAAGTACCACCAGCGGGTAATTTATTGGCTGAAACAAAGCCCCGGGCAACATCTTCTTCAGTTGTTGAAGGAGTTCCTCCAAGCAGTGCATATAAGTTGGAAGTCCCAGCAGGCTGTTTATAATCGTTTGATATTACTTTAGAAACCGTTTCACCATTGGATACAGCATAAGCGAAAGTCTGCACATGCTTTTCTGCTCCTTCGATATCAATACTTCTGACAACATCGTTCTCCGCAAAAGCATAAGTACTGTTCCAAGGATATTCACCGGCCAAGGGATCCACGCTCAAAAATCTACCCAAAACAGGGTTATAAATCCTGAATCCATAATCCTGTGTACTCGTTTCATTGTCATTCTCTTTACCGTTAAAGCCATAACGGTAACTTCCATTTTTACTAAACTTCCTACCTGGCATTTGCATGCCAAATGGATAATAATCATTAGCAGATAAAACATCAGCAAGGTAATAATCCACAGTACCATCATTATTCTGATCTACTCCAATTTTCTTATCGCTAATAGTCGCCAGTACATTACCAAGATGATTACTAAGCTCATACCTACGCAACCCCACAATACCATTGCCCAAAACATCCCTCTCACTGCTGTAGACTTCACTGCCCAGACTTTGGCCTGCAGCTATGTGGAAGTTGGGATCTACCATTCCCAGTCTGCTACTGCCATACAGGTGCTGTTCCTGCCAGCTAAAGCCAGTGCCCGCCTTATCTTCATACAGCCCCATCACATTGCCCTGCCCATCCCGTACATAATAAGTGGTTGTGGTGCCACTTCCTGTACTCACCGTCTTTGTAATGCGGTTACCTGCAGCATCATAGCCATAGTTAATGGTGGTGCCACCTACTTTCCTTATGGAAGCTATCTTACCATACACATTCCAGTTTATATACTCTATATTCTCTTTCGCATCTCCTACCAGGTTACCTATCCTGTCGTACTGGTAGTTATTATCTGGCTGAGTATCCAGGTCTTCGCTGTACTGGTTTTCCGGTATACTCAAGTCATCTTTTACATGCCGCAGCTTATTATTGATCAACCTTCCTTCAGCATCCCTGTTATAGCTGTAGGTCAGGTTATCCATGGCCAGCTTGGACGGTGCACCATTACGAAGATAGGAAAGAATATTGCCATTGGCATCATAGGTACTTTGCTCCTTATAGGCCGGTATAGCATTGTTATTACCCCAGGTAGGTGCACCCGCCGCTATGGTATGATGATTCATGGCTGTAAGCCGGTTGAGCTGATCGTAGCGGTAGGTGTAACCCACTGTACTGCCACCATCCAATTGGCTGATGGCATAGGTAGCATGACTGATGTTCCCGTTATATAAACGCTTGCCGCTTTCAGTGCCCTGCACCAGCTCTGGATATTGGTACTGCAGGTTAAATGCAGGCGCACTGCTGCCGCCAATGGGCTTATAATCATTTTCATAATACCCAAGGCTGAAGCCAAAGGCATCCTTTGCATGCGCGTTAAAAGGCCCCGTTGCCTTGCCATCGCCACTCATGTCTTTATCCACGTGCAACATGGCTCCGTTTACTCCTTTCAGCCAGCCCTGCAATGTATAGGCATAGTCAATCCCCTGCACCTTGTTTTTACCCAACTCTACCCTGGCCAGGGGACCGTGCAGGTAATAACGGTAAGTAGCCTCCGTAACCCATTGTTCGGCGCTACCATAGTTATTACGGCTTGATAGTGCCTTTACCAGCCTGTTTTCCGCATCATACAGATATTGATAGTAAAACTGATCCCATTTGCCGTCCTGGTAAAGCACTTTATTCACCTTTCCACTTATCAGATCATACTCATACTTTATGTGTTTCAGTCCGGTAGTATTGGTCACATATTGCCCCTCTTTGGTGGCAAGTGCGGCATTTTCCTGTACCAGTTCCGACACATTGCCGCTAATGTCATAACTGTAATAAGTAGCTGCTATCCGGCCGGCACCCGCATTGGTAGGGTGCGTGGCCGTGGCCAGCAATGCAGTGGCTGCCACCCTTTTTCTTAAGTTAAGCTGCCGTGCTGACAGAGATGCCGGAGCCCAGGCAGGAGCTGCATCATAAGCCGTGAGCGTTACCTGCCGGTTGGTGCCGCTGTTTAGCCAGTTTTGCAGTTGGTTATCATTCCTGGCAACATCTTCACTCATGATACCAGCAGCCAACTTCTCTCCCACTTCTACAATCCGGGACAGGGCGTCATAACGGGTATAACTGAATCTGTTAGCAGGATTCTCTTCATTTACACCTTTGGCAGGGCTCTTCTGTTCTGCATTCTGCGATGCCACTAACCTGCCCAGTCGGTCGTACCAGAAATCGGTTGTGCCTCCGTCGGGCGTGCTTTGTCTAATTA
>JAEWAC010000371.1 GCA_023391895.1 Bacteroidota bacterium | reverse complement strand
GGGCTACGTTGGGTTGTATCCCCAGTACCATTCCAAACAGGGAAGCCACGCCCTTACCGCCCCGGAACTCGGCCCAGATGGGAAAAATGTGGCCTAAAACAGCTGCCAGTCCTAAGCCCAGCTGCAGGTTGATGAGGTATAAAGTGTTATCGTACGATTCAGGTAAAAGAAATGCCAATTTAACCGCAATGATGGCTTTTAACATATCCGCCGCCATCACAAAGGTGCCCCATTTTTTACCAAGCACCCGGTAAGTATTAGTAGCCCCGGCATTGCCACTGCCGTACTCGCGAATGTCAATGCCAAAAAAGGCTTTGCTGACCCATACGGAGGTGGGGATACTTCCAATTAAATAAGCTAATATGATCAAAAACAGTTCATTCATAATGTTGGTACTGGCAAAACGAGGCTTACAAAATTACATGAAATATAATGAGTTTTCCTGTTAAGGCCTGCATTTGTCTAATTACGATTAACAAAGAGTAAGGATATCCAATTATTTCTTTCCTTTTCTGTTTGACCATCAAAACCCACCTGGTTACAGGCAGCGGAAATGGCTTCTTTATCTTCTTTCAGCAATCCGCTTAGCAGCACCAGGCCTTCTTTTTTTACCAGGTTTTTCAGGTAAGGCAGGTACTGCAAAATCACATTCCGGTTGATATTGGCCAATACAATATCATATTGCCGGTTCTCGGGCAATACAGAGCTTAACTGTACCGCAATTTTGGTGCAATTATTTTTGGCTGTGTTTTCCCGGGCATTTTCAAAACTCCATTCATCATTGTCAATAGCCGTTATTTGGGCCGCTCCCAGTTTTTCGGCCAGTATCGCCAAAATACCGGTGCCGGTGCCAAAATCAAACACTTCCATGCCCTGAAAATCTATTTGCTGCATCTGCTCCATCATCATATGGGTAGTGGCGTGATGTCCCGTTCCAAAGCTCATCTTGGGGGTTATGATGATTTCGTGCTCCACTTGGGGAATGGGGGCGTGAAAATCGGCGCGGACGGCACAAAAGTCGCCCACCACCACCGGCTGAAAATTGCTTTCCCATACCGCATTCCAGTTTTGCTCCTGAACGGTATGGATCTGAAAGGCATAATCCTTTAGAATTTCGTTTACTTCGTAACTGGGGAAAGCTTCTTCCTCGAAATACGCCAGCAAAGTGGTTTCGGTTTGCTCAAACCCCGTAGCGCCTAAAATGGATAAAATACTGATAAGTTGTTCCTGCTGTGCTTCTTCAGCCAATATGCTTAGTTGTATATGATTCATGCAGTAAAATTAAAAAGGCTGTCTTTCGACAGCCTTGAAATTATTGATTTTCTTGGGGTTGTTGCTGTTGCCCGTTGCCACCACCCTGCGGGCGTTCGGGTCGGTCGCCCTTAGGTCCGCCTTCCGGTTTGGGCAGCAATACTTTGCGGGAAAGCTTGAACTTGCCGGTTTTGGGATCTGTACCAGTCAGTTTTACTTTTACCACTTCGCCTTCTTTCAGCACGCCTTCCAAGCTTTCCAGCCGCTTCCAGCTTACTTCCGAAATGTGCAATAAGCCTTGCTTACCTGGCAGGAACTCTACAAAAGCACCATATGGCATGATCGATTTTACAGTTGCTTCGTACACATCGCCTACAGTAGGTACGGCTACAATGCCTTTGATCCAGTTGTGGGCTTTGTCTACTTTTTCTTTATCGGTACCAAAGATGCTTACCTCACCCATATTGTTTTTCTCTTCAATATTGATGGTGGTACCGGTTTCGCGTTGAATTTCCTGAATCACTTTACCGCCTGGTCCGATCACCGCACCAATAAATTCGCGGTCAATGAACATTTTCACCATGCGCGGTGCATGCGGCTTCACGTCGCTGCGGGCTTCTGCTATGCAGTTGTACATGGCATCCAGGATGTGCATACGGCCACGGCGGGCTTGCTGCAGCGCATTGCGCATCACTTCCATGGGCAGGCCATCCACTTTAATATCCATTTGGATACCGCAGATACCTTCACGGGTGCCAGTTACTTTAAAGTCCATATCACCCAGGTGGTCTTCATCACCCAGGATATCGGTCAATACGGCATATTTACCTTCTTGAGTAATCAAACCCATAGCCACACCGGCTACGTGCTTGGGGAAAGGCACACCGGCATCCATCAGGGCCAGTGAACCGGCACAAACGGTAGCCATGGAAGAAGAACCGTTAGACTCCAGGATATCACTCACCACACGAACCGTGTACGGGAAGTCGCCACCCGGCATCATTTGCTTTAACGAACGCAGGGCCAGGTTACCGTGTCCTACCTCGCGGCGGCCGGGGCCTCTTAAAAACTTAACCTCACCGGTAGAAAACGGCGGGAAGTTATAGTGCAAGATAAATTTGGAGTATTCTGATTTTGCAGCGCTTTCTACCAGCAGCTCATCTAAAGGTGTACCTAAAGTAACCGTTGTAAGTGACTGGGTTTCACCTCTGGTGAACAGAGCTGCACCGTGCGGTGTGGGCAGCACATCCACTTCCATATCCAAGGGACGCACATCTTCCAGCCCGCGGCCATCCAGGCGTACTTTGTCGTTCAGGATCATATCGCGAACCACATCGTATTGCAGGTCGGCAAGGTAGTTCTTTACCAGCTTTTTGGTATCGTCCGCAATCTCTTCGCCTTCGGGCAGGTTGGCTTCTTTGGTCAGCACCTCCACCAGTTCATCGTACAGCTTTTTGTAAGCGTCTTTACGCTCTGACTTGGGCAGGTTGGCACGGGAAAAAGCAGCCATTCTTTCTTTGGCAAAGTCGTTCACCCGCTGACGCAGTACCGCGTTTTCTTCGGGTTTGGGATAGTCTCTTTTGCCTTTTACGCCTACCAGGTCGCGCAGCTCCTGCTGGGCTTTAATTTGAATGCGGATAGCTTCGTGGGCTACTTCCAGCGCCTGCACCAGGTCTTCTTCGCTGCATTCTTTTGACTCACCTTCCACCATCATGATGTTTTTTTCCGTAGCGGCAATAATAAAATCCATATCGGACCGCTCCATTTCGCTGCGGGTGGGGTTGATTTTAAACTGGCCATCAATGCGGCTCACGCGTACTTCCGAAATAATTTCTTTGATGGGAATATCAGAAACGGCTAATGCGGCAGAAGCGGCTAAACAAGCCAGCGCGTCGGGCATAATTTCCGCGTCGGAAGATATAAGGGTTACAATAACCTGCACTTCGCAGAAATAATCGTCTGGAAATAAGGGACGCAGGGCGCGGTCAATCAGGCGGGAAATCAAAACTTCATAATCGCTGAGCTTACCTTCTCTTTTAAAGAAAGACCCGGGAATACGACCGGCAGAGGCAAACTTTTCCATATAGTCTACGCTCAGCGGAAAAAATTCCTGTCCGGGCTTGGGCTCTTCGGTGGCCACTACGGTAGCCAGCAAAATGTTGTTGCCCATGCGCACGGTTACAGAACCGTCGGCCTGGCGGGCGAGCCGGCCTGTCTCCAGGGTTACCTCGCGGCCATCGCCTATATCAAATGTTTTACTGATCTTTTGTGTTAACATGTTTTAATGGTTTTGGTGATGCACGTTTTGCGGAAGGAAAAATGAAGGTGTAATAAAACACTAATTCCCAACCTTGCCATCAGGGTTGGGAAATAGCTATAATTACATGGGAAAAAGTTATTTTCTGATACCTAATTTCTCAATCAGTGCTCTGTAACCTGTCAGGTTATGCTTTTGCAGGTAGTTCAGTAAACGGCGACGCTTACCTACCAGTTGCATCAGACCACGGTGAGTAGAAAAATCTTTTTTGTTTTGCTGTAAGTGAGCGGAGATTTGAGAAATACGCTCTGTTAACATAGCAATTTGACCTTCAATGGAACCTGTGTTGGTTGCTGCACCACCAAAATTGGCAAAAATGCTTGCCTTTTTTTCTTTAGTTAATGACATCTTTCTTTTTTTTAAGTCACCCGGTTATTTTTGTTATCCGATTATTTGGCGGCAAAGGTAAGCGAAAAACAAGAATGAAAGGCCAGAATTTACATTTTTTTTGTAAATGGAGGGGTTAAAACCGGGTTGTAAAGGTATGGAATTGATCAACTTGTCCTTATTTACCTTTACAAGGCAACGATTTTCTATTTTTGGATACCCCTGTAAAATTCCGTCAAGGTCTTCTATAAAACCGTTCAATTTTCTTTTACTTATATAGGTTTTTGAAGAACTGGTAATTCCTATCCCCTCCCGCCCTGCTGAGCTCCTTTTAGTATGCACTTTAACTTCCTCAGAATCCCATATCGTTGTTTGACTTTTCACCATATAGGGTTTTCATGAAGTCGTAACGCCTCTCACCCCTGTCATGCTGAACTTGTTTCAGCATCTCCTTGTAACTTCTTTTAATACCCATATTGCAGTACTTTTCAAATGCCCAGACGATTATGGTTTTATCTTCCTGTAGGTAGCGCTTCTTACTTTTTCTCCCCGAAAAAGGGGAGCAAAAAGTTCAAGGCCAACCCGATGGCTCCGCCCCTTTGGCCTTGCCCACGCACCGCAATCCTCACCCCTGAGAGTGTCATTCTTTAAGTTCTGTAGATTATTTGTAGTGTTCTTACTGATATGGGGTTTTGAAGAGGTACAGTCTTTTTGCATGTTATGCATAGATACTGCAGACGCGGTATCCCACTACGCAGTTCCTACAGCAAAATGTGTCTGGAGTTATCGCGGGAAAAGGCGCTGTACCATTCCTGTTTTACATTTTTAATTTTTCATTCTTCATTCTTAATTCCTTATTACCAACTCCTTTCCCTCCTGCTTATTTTTGCAAAATGGAATCAACAGATGCCTTATCGCAAGATGCCAAAGCCATATTGGGTTTACAGTTACCTACCGATCCGCGTTGGGTAAACCTGGCGGAAAAATCCTTGCAGGAGGTTTTAACGGATCATGCATATTGTGAGCAAAAAGCCGCTACTTCCTGTATTTCGCTGATACAGCGCTACAGCGAAAAAGAAAAGCTGGTAACCGCACTGGCCCCCATTGTTACAGAAGAATGGGGCCACTTCCGGCTGGTGCTGGCCGAATTGCACAAACGGGGCCTCCCACTGGGCCGCCAGCGCAAGGATGAATACGTGAATGCACTGCTGCAATTTCAATCAAAAGGGGGTGCTGAAGAAAACCGTTTGCTGGATCAACTGTTGACCATGGCTATGATAGAGGCCCGCAGCTGCGAACGCTTTAAGCGGCTGAGCGAAGGGCTGGAAGATGCTTACCTGCGCAAGTTTTACCGTCGCTTTATGGAAAGCGAGGCCGGGCACTATACCTTGTTTATAGAGCTAGCTGAAACTTATATCTATAAAGAAAAAGTGCGCCAACGCTGGAAGGAATGGCTGGCCTATGAATCAGAAGTCATGACCCGTTTAGAGGTTCGTGGTGACCGAATGCATTGAGGAAATGTAAAATGAAAAATTGAAAATGTAAAAGCGGCGGTCCTTAAAGCAGCCTCTCTCTTTTTTCATTTTACATTTTTCCTTGACTAAAATATTCCAACTCTTCCTGCAGATGGAGATGCGGGTATTGCTGCTGCAGGTTCCTTACTTTTTCCATATGGGTTTTTAAAAACTTTTGATGCGCAGCGGTTTGCGGGTGGGCCGAACGGTGCTTGCTGGCAATGTTGATTTTTTTCAGTTCCTGTACCAGCGCCAGCGTATCCTCGCTCATATAGGTTTGCAAAAAGTTTTGCAACACAAAATCCGTTGCCAGGTAATTGGGATGCACCATGTCTATATCGTAAAAACGATAATCTCTTAAAACATCAATAACTAATTCGTAAGAAGGAAAATAATATAACCGGTTGAACTTATTGACCAGGTGGTGTACGGTTTCTATCAGTCTTGCTTTGCTGCGGTTATTTTCCACCACCCCATCGCGAATGTGTCGTACCGGGCTGATGGTAAAAATGATATGGACTTTTGAATTAAAATGAAAGATCTGGTGAATGGCATTGTCCAGTTTGGCCACCATTTCATCTATGCCCAATAAATGTTTTTGAAACCATTGTGCCGGCGCCCGGTGGCAGTTGGCCACGCCCTGGTAGCCTTCTTGCACCAACCGGTACGAAAAGGAAGAGCCTAGAGTAATGATCAGCCAGTCGGCTTCTTTTAAAAACTGATGGGCTTCTACCTGCGCAGCATTGATCTGATGAATAGCGGTGGGCAGGTCAGGATGCGAAAAACGGCTGTGGTGGTGCCAGCTGTGCCACAATTCATTCAGCTGAAAAAAATCAGTCTCTACATACTGCCTGTTTTGAATGTAAGATACCAGGCTGTGGCAAACGCTGGCCGGATCAAACAAAATACCACTGGGGTTTTGCAACACCTTAAACTTTAAATCTTTTAAAGCATTGCCAATGTGCTCGGTAAAGCAGGAGCCGACAGAT
>JAEWAC010000317.1 GCA_023391895.1 Bacteroidota bacterium | reverse complement strand
GCGCAGCACCAGCTGGAGGCCCTGGCCCTGAACCATACCATACTGGAAGAAATGAAACAGGCCGGTACGCAAAAAACTGAACTGGAGTTGCGTACCCTGCTGGGATGCTTTTTGTTTGGCGGTGATGATGTTGATAAAAAAATAAAGGTGTTGAGCGGAGGCGAGAAAGCAAGGGTAGCACTGGCCAAAACCATGACCAGCAAAGCCAATTTCTTGCTGTTGGATGAACCGACCAACCACCTGGACATCCATTCAGTTGAGCTGCTGATCGACGCCCTGAACCGCTACCAGGGCAGCATGATCCTGGTGAGCCACGACCGTTACTTTATCTCCAAATCCGCCAACAAGATATGGGAGATCGTAGATCACCAGATTAAAGAATTTAAGGGAACCTATCAGGAATGGGTGGAATGGAAAGAAAGGATGGCTGCCCAGGAAAAAGCCAATAACACAACCAAAGAGGCCCCCAAAAAGCCTGAGCCAAGTGCTGCTCCCGCTAAGCCCGCCCCTATTGAAAAGGCCAATGCCAACCGGGATGCCCGCAAAGAGCTGCAAAGGCAGCAGCGCCTGTTTCAGCAACTGGAAGAAAAGCTGGCTAAAATGAACGAGGAAAAACAGCGGCTGGAAGATACGCTGGCACAGCCGGAAACCTACCAGGACGTGGCTAAATTTAAGCAGGCAGAGGCCGGCTATCAGCAATTATTGCAACAAATTACCGAGGCCAATACCCAATATGAACAGATTTTTGAAAAGATCCTGGCGCTGGAAACAGAACTAACTGCCTGAAAAAGAATAGCCTGAGCTGGTATAAGAGTTGATGGTATTGCTATGCTTTGATAATACCATTGTTAAATTAAAACCAGCAAAATGAAAAAGGCTTTTCTACAGCTCAGTACTGTTCTTCTTTTATGGGGCGGCATTACCATTACATCCTGTAACAACCAGCCAAAGGATAGTAAAATACAGGACGATTTTAAGGACAAAGTAAAAGAAAACCCGCAACTACGGACCCTCACCGTAAGTGTGAACGAAGGTGTATTGACCCTGGGAGGACAGTGCCCCGATGAAACCTGCCGCTCCAGTGCAGAACAAGCCGCCCGCGAGGTAAAAGGCGTTAAAAACGTAGTCAATAATATAACCGTGACCCAAACGGCGCCAGTGGTGATAGCAGACGACGCCACGCTGGATGATGCCGTAGAAAAAGTTACCGATAAGTATAAAGATGTAGATGCCGATGTGGAAAATGGTGAAATCACCCTGCGCGGCTCTATTCAGCGCGACCAGCTGCAGCAGCTGATGATGGACCTGAATGCGCTTAAACCCAAAAAGATCAACAACCAGTTAACCCTTAAATAACGGAGGAAGTTATGTCTTTACAAAATAAATATCAACCCCTGATAGAAGCGGCCCAGGCTGCCGGTGTGCACAACCTGCAGGTACGCCAGCAAGGCAATGTGTTGTACATTGACGGTGAAGTGGCATCTGAAGCGGTTAAAAAACAGTTGTGGGACAAATACAACCAGCTGGACCCGGATTATCGCTCCGGAGACCTGGTTCTGAACCTGAATATTACGGGCGGTGGCGCCGGCGCCATGGAAGAATACGAAGTGGTAAAGGGTGACAGCCTTTCCAAAATCGGCCAGCGGTATGGCGTCAGCTGGCAGGAAATTTACGAAGCCAACCGCGACCAGATCAAGAACCCCGATCTGATACAGCCCGGCTGGCGTTTGAAAATTCCGCGTAAGTAAATGTGATCAGTCCTTATGCATTTTGATAAAATCACTAACGAGATAGCTGATTAGTTTACCGGTTATCTCGTTGGTTTTTCCATTGGCCATATGCGTGGCGCCTTCACAAATGTGCAGATAACAGACCTTGGCATTGGCAGCACACAAATTAATGTATTGCCTGGCCTGTACGGGACTGATACCACAAGGTGTAAGGGCGCTGCTCAATACATTTTCTATGCTATCCATGTCTAACTCTATGCCGGTATAATTATCGTCTGTGAATTGGATGGCATGCGATACGGCTTGTATAAAGCTTCTTTTTTCATGAATGAAAATATCCTCGTAGGTAATGCAATCCATGAACGGATTGTTCACGAGGTCCAGCCATACGTTCTGCGGCAGATAGTTTTCGTGCAGTCCGACCACGCAATATTTTTGCAAAAAACCGTCGCTTTCTGCATACCGGAATGCATTGCCGCTGTGCCGGCCTTCTTCCGGACGGTAATCACTATGGGCATCCATGTTAATGCAGTTGATCTGTGCCAGCGGTATTTTCTGCGCCTGCTCCAAACCTTTGGCTGCTCCTTTGATCAAAGGGTAAGCATTATTATGCCCACCGCCAATCACCACTGGCATCTTATCATGCGCCACTACCATCTTGATGATCTTTTCCACTTCTTCGTCTATGGTATTCACAGCATGCCGGTAAGCTTCTACCTTTTCATCCGGCCCGGAAGCGTTGTTGTCGATAAGCCGCTCCATGTCGGAAAAATCAAAATGACCCAATACCAGCACTTCATCGCCGCTTAAAAAGTCATTGCTCTGCAAATTCAAAAAAGCCTGCAGAAAAGACACCCAGGCTGAGTCTGTTCCGCCCATGCCATAGTTGGCCTTTACCCCGATATTTTCCGGTATGCCCAGGACCA
>JAEWAC010000290.1 GCA_023391895.1 Bacteroidota bacterium | reverse complement strand
GCATACCTGCGAAGGTCCCTTTTTAAAAAGCCAGACCATGTCGCACTACGAAAGGGTGCTCAATACCGAACAGTTTGTGCGCTGCCACCGCTCCTATATGGTTAACGTGCAAAACATCACCCGCATTGACCCCTACGAAAAAGACAGCCATATCGCTATTTTAAAAACGGGCGAAAAAATACCGGTCAGCAAAAGCGGCCTGGCCCGACTGAAAGCAGTGTTGGGACTGTAAGCAGAACTGTTTTAAAATGCCATATGCAGCAGGAGATCCGGGGTCAAGCCCGGGATGACAACACCTGCAAAACGGATATGGGTTTTTGAAAGACTTTATAAAACCTTTCAAAAACCCATATGGTTATGATGCAACAAAACAATCCTGCAAATCCTATCCATCCTTTAATCCGCGGCTCAGGCTTCCTGCCCAATCCATACGGCGCCGCCGATGCTGTCTCTTTCGGCCCCGGTTACGGAACTCAGCACGTTGTACGCCTGCCGCCAGCGCAGCACACCAATCAGCGCCATCACCAGGGCTTCTTTGTAGTTCACCAGCTTTTCATCGGGCACCACCACTTCTACCTGCAGTTCCTGCAAAGCTTCCGTTAAACGCTGTATCAAAAAGGTATTGAAGGCACCGCCGCCGGTTACCAGCATCCGGCGGGTAGCCGCGGTTGCGCCATTATTGTTTTCAAAAGACCATATGCTGTTGCGGATGGCCTCTTTAATCTGCTGCACGATGTGCTCAACGTAGGTACGCAGGTTGTCATTGATGGTATAGCCATATGAGCGGATCAACGGATACACCACATCGGTACCAAAGTCATTAGCCAGCGATTTGGGGTAAGGCTGGCCGTAATAATCCAGCTCGTTTAACTTTTGCAGCAGGTCTTCTTTTACATTGCCCAAAGCGGCCATCTGCCCGCCGGCATCGAACTCCTTGTCGGCTTTATGGGCCAGCATGTTCAGCACCCGGTTGGCGGGGCATACGTCATAAGCAATGTAGCGGTCCGGCAGGTTAAAAGAAATGTTGGCAATGCCGCCCAGGTTCAAAAACAGGTCATAGTCTTTCAGCAGCAGTTTTTCGCCAATGGGTACAATGGGTGCTCCCTGGCCGCCAAAAGCCACGTCCAAAGCCCGCAGGTCGCTCACCACCGGCAGCCCGGTTTCGGCGGCAATAGCCGCGCCATCGCCCAGCTGGGCCGTCATTTTACGGGCCGGCATATGAAAGGTGGTATGCCCATGCGAGGCAATAAGGGCTACCTGGTAGTGCAGGTTGTTTTCATCAATAAACCGGTTGACCTGCTGGCCCAGGTAATGGCCGTAATCGGTATGCAGTAACTGGTATTCCAAGGCATTCAGTCTGGTGGCCTGTTGCAGGCGTTCCTGCCATTCCGCATCGTAAGGATAGCAATCGGCCGCCACTATTTCAAAACCCCATACACCGCCGTTGACGTGAATTTCTGCAAAAACAATGTCCAGCCCGTCCAGCGAACTGCCGCTCATCAAACCAATTACTTTATAAACCATGGCTTTGTTTAAAATTTAGAAATTAGATTTGCGAAATTATACCAGGAATAGTTTCCGGTTTCGTTTGCCGTATCAAAATTCTAATTAATGGTTCATAATTTAAGCAGAGAGCATTCGTTGGTAAGTAATTGGTTAGCAGAAATCCGCGATGTGGACATTCAAAAAGACCGCATGCGTTTCCGGCGCAACCTGGAGCGGATTGGCGAAATTGCCGCTTACGAAATCAGCAAAACACTGGCCTGGGAAAAAACCGAGGTGCAAACGCCTTTGGGCACGGCTGTATGTAAAGTGCTGGTCCAGCAACCGGTACTGGCCACCATTTTAAGGGCCGGCTTGCCCCTGCACCAGGGCCTGCTCAACTATTTTGACAAAGCCGACAACGCCTTTGTATCGGCCTACCGCAAGCACGATAAGGATGGCTCCTTTGAGATCAGCCTGGAGTATATGTCGAGCCCCGAAATTGAAGACCGCGTACTGATCATTTCCGACCCCATGCTGGCTACCGGCGCTTCTTTGGTCAAATCCATCCAGTACATGCGCGAAGAAGGCGAACCTTCTGCCATTCATATTGTAACGGCGCTGGCCTGCTCTGTAGGCCTTGAGTTTGTGCGCCGGCAAATACCTACCGCCATCATCTGGTGCGGCGATGTGGATGATGAGCTTACCGCCAAAGGATACATTGTACCCGGACTGGGCGATGCCGGCGACCTGGCCTTTGGTGTTAAAATTCAATCCTGAAGATTGGATTTTATAAAATAATCGTACTTTATTTGTACTTTTCGCATCTAACTAATTGTGAGAATGAGAAAGCTACTATGCGCTTTAACCATACTTTTCGGGGTATTGTCTGCCAATGCCCAGGACCCTAATTTTTCCCAGTTCTTTGCCTCTCCCCTTACACTCAACCCGGCCCTGACCGGCAAATTTGACGGTACGTACCGGGTAGCGGGCAACTACCGCAACCAATGGCCCACCATCAACAATGCTTATACCACCGCTACCGTTTCGTTTGACGCCGGTATTTTAAGAAACCGCATACCGGAAGTAGACCAGTTTGGCGTGGGCATCATGGCGTTTACCGACAAAAGCGGCAACGGCGCCCTGCAATACAACTACCTGGCCCTTTCTACCGCTTACCACAAAGGCCTGGATGAAGACGGCTTTCACCAGCTGGGTGCGGGTTTTCAGGCCACTTATGTCAACAAAAGGCTGGACGTGGCCAGTCTGAAGTTTGAGGATCAGTTGCGGGCCGATGGCTTTACCGGCATTACCACTGAATCTTTTACCTCCAACCAGCTCAGTGTGGCTTACCTGGATGTGAATGCGGGTATTTTATATAACGGAACCACTAATGGTGACAATAACATTTATGCCGGTGTTTCCATGTACCATATTAACAAACCCAAGGAAAGTTTCCAGGATGGTGAGTTTTACCTGGCACCCCGGGTTACTTTTCAGGCAGGTGGCCGCATACCGGTGGGCTACCTCAACTCCATTCACCTGAGTGCCAACCACAGCCGGCAGGCCGGTGCGGTGAATACAGTGGTGGGCGGTGCTTATGGCTTAAACCTGAACGGCGATGAACATACCCCCACCAACCTATACCTGGGCAGCTGGTTCCGGTTAGGCGATGCTGTAATTCCTTATGTAGGCCTGGAATTTGGCGAGCTGCACTTTGGTGCCACCTACGATGTGAATGTGTCTAGCCTGAAGCCGGCCTCCAACCTGCGCGGCGGTGCCGAACTTTCACTGATCTACATTCGCCAGCCCAGAGACCCCAATGCCAAAAAGCTGAACTGTCCTAAGTTTTAAGGGTTGATTTAAGATAGCGGCAGCCATGGAGTGATGCTATTCGCTCCTGATTTTATGGCGGCTTATTCATGCAGCTCTATGCGTTTGCAGGCCCGCATTATTGGTTTATTTTCTATACAGGTGTAAAAAAAGAGTTTGTAAACTTTAAGATTTCACTTAACTGACTGGCCTGCCGAACCGGGGCATTCTAAAAAGGCGAATGGAAACATTTTGATAATGAAGCAGTTAAGATTCGTTTTTCTATTGCCGGTTCGTAAACTAGCGAGTTAGCCGTCATTGTAAACGCCGTCCCAAAAAATAGAAACTTAAGAAATGAAAACAAACATTGGACAAAAGGTCCTTCATTTTCCTTTGTTAAAAATAATAGTTGCACTAATTGTTTGTCTGGGAATTGCTAAAGTAGGACAAGCCTTAGTTCAAAAACTTCTGGAATTAACAAGTATTGACAGTGACTTGAAAAAATTAATTGCAGGAGCCTTTGCTGCCACACTTGCGATTATCGCTTATTCTTATTTATTCAAACTTTATGAAAAAAGAAAAATTACAGAATTCTCAAAAAACAACATCGGTAAAAATATAACATTCGGAATTGTTTTGGGCGTCGTGCTACAGTCGTTGACCATATTGGTCATTTACTTAAAAGGCGGCTATTCAGTCATATCAATTAACCCTTTCCTGTTTATTATTCCGGCGTTGACGATGGCTTTCACATCAGCCATTATTGAAGAAATTCTGCTAAGAGGAATCATTTTTAGAATTCCAGAAGAAAAGTTAGGAAGCTATTTATCATTAGTTATTTCTGCTTTATTATTTGGAGCAATGCACCTCATCAATCCTAACAGTTCCATAATGGCAGCTATGGGACTTGCCATTCAAGCTGGACTTTTGCTTGGAGCCGCTTACATCTATTCGCGGAATTTATGGTTTCCCATTGCACTTCATTTTGCGTGGAACTTTACGCAATCTGCGATTTTCGGTGCTAATGTATCAGGCAATAGCACTTCAAAAACATTAATAACTTCTAAGATTGAGGGTGCAGAATGGTTTACAGGTGGACAATTCGGTCCGGAAGGTTCGATTCAAGCAACGTTATTTTGTTTAATCCCAACAATAATACTTTTAATATTAAGCCATAAAGAAGGAAAAATCATAAAACCCTATTGGAAGAAACACAATGAACCGCTCACAGGGGATTGCCAAAATACCGGCAAGATAACAAGGGCTGAACGACTGGCCCCTGCTGAACACTTGTAGTAAGTTAAACTGAGGGATGCTGGTGCCGGCACATCGGCAATCTCTAAACGTTGGCGGTAATGTGATTCCCTAAATTGAAGACCAGAACTATGAAGCAATTTCTCACATGTTTGCTGGCACTTATTTCTTTAGGAGCTTGTAAAAAAAGGGACGAGCACTTTGAATATATTCCCTTAAAGCAGTACAAGTATGAGGCCGTTAAGGTTAAAGACGGTGCAACTTTTCGAATCATATCGTACTCAGGAGGTCCAACATGCACTCCTGATGAAACGTACTATTACCAATTTATTGTGGTCGAGAAAGAAACCTCAGACACATTGAGAATTTTAACACCCTGCCAGATAGTGGAAAATGTCAGCGATTCCACTCAAGGAGTATTCACACCATATATGGATGAAGCAGACCTGGTAAACAAGGCACTCAGAGAAAACGGCAACAAAGGCTTAGACGAAGGTGATAAAGTTGTTGTATTTAATAAGCTGTATAAAGACATTGAAACAAGAAAGTTTAGAACAGCTATTGGCACACTCAGATTTAAGTAAAAAACACTACCGCTAACATTGGTGCCTGTTGCACAACTCAAAAAGTACTGATTTAAAGACGGTTTTTGCTGGAAAAAGGCTTTGAGAATGGCGTATTTAATACTTTATTCTGGTTCGATACCTTATATCTTATGCTCGCCCATCTTCATTTGCATTTTAGCTCCTTGCTTTAAGTTGTGCAACAAGCACATTGGTTTCAGGCAATATGGGCTTTTGAAAAAGTTTACAGCTTATTATATTTAATCAGCAGCAGAACAAAGGCTAAAGCAGCAGTATTTCAAATACCCATACTGCCTAATGCCTTGAAATGTTAGCTCCCATAATATGCAATCATGCCAACACAAATCTATAGTTAATTGTTTTTCTCAATGTGTGATTAAGCTAAAAATTAATGAGAAATTTACAAAATCTTTCTCCGGACAGAGGAACTTAGAACTTTACATAGAATTTTGCCTTTCTCATTTGCTGGAGAGATAGTTCCTTTTTAATTGATACGGTTAAGACACTTCTTTACTTTCTATTTATTCCAATTACTCATCTCCACCTGTTTTGTATTGTAAATATTTTTACTACATTACTATTATGCCTCTTTACCTAGATGATACAACCTTGATGGATCTTTCCATTTTTGAAGCCAATGATGACAATTCAATATTTAGCCGTTTTAACTTTACCCGAACACAAGGTGGTGAACGATATTTACAACAATATTTTTCTACTCCTTTCAATGATCTCCAAACAATCCAGGCAGTTCAGTCCCTCATTGCAACTTTCACCAATCATATTGAAAGTTGGCCAACTGAAATCGGCAATGGCACGGTGTTTATTATGGAGAAGTTCCTGAAATACCGATTTACTCACTTCAGCTCCAATCTCCATTTTTTGGATCGGATAACCTACATGGCTATTGAACGAGATGATTACAGCATGCTGAAGTTTAGTACCAGAGTATTTGGGGACTTTTTCCGGGGCATAAAAAAAATACATTCCATTATTTTCAATTTATCATTACCTACTCAATACCGTAATATACAAGATAAAATTAGTTCCATACTTAAGGTAGAGGCAATTGAGAAACTAGCAGCTACTGAAAATGGCCACACCTTTTCTTCCAAAGAAAACTTTTATTACTGCTTTCATTTGCGCCTTCTCCGAAGCGAAATACATGACCTGATGGACATTTACTTTCGGTTGGAAGCCTGGTTTTCAATGGCAACAGCAGTAAAGCACTATAAGTTAACATTTCCAGAATTTGTTGAAAGCAAAGAGCCCTACTTTGACGTAAAAGGACTTTACCATTTGGTGGTGGAAAACCCTAAAAGTTGCGACATTTTACTAGACAATAAACAGGGGTTGCTGTTTTTGACAGGGTCAAACATGGCGGGTAAAAGCACCCTAATCAAAGCAGTAGGCCTATCGGTTTACCTGAGCCATTTGGGAATGGGCATACCAGCTGCATCAATGAAGCTTTCGACATTTGATGGGCTTTCATCAAACATCAATATTGCAGACGATGTAACCAAAGGACAAAGCTACTTTTTTAATGAAGTTTTGAGAGTTAAGGATACGATAGGTAAAATAAAAAGCGGAAGGAAATGGATGATACTAGTGGACGAACTGTTTAAGGGAACCAACATTGTCGATGCTATGCAATGCTCTATTGACGTGATTGATGGCTTTAGCAAGGTTAAGAGTGCATTATTTGTGATTTCCACCCACTTGTATGAGATTGCCAATGACTTGCAAAATGCAGAAAACATAAAATTTAAACACATGGAAACAATTGTAGATGGCGATCAGTTTCGTTTTACATATCAATTGATTGACGGTATAAGCAATGAGCGAATTGGCCACAAAATTATGAAACAGGAAGGCGTAGTAAAAATGCTGCAGGAGTTATAGCCGCGTTTTTGTGCCAGGGACTTTGAAAATTCTTGATTTATACCCGGATCAAGGAAGCAGATAAAAAATTCCAGGTTATAAATGAAGACGGTTCAAGGAAAAAAGCCAGCAGTTACCAGTATGTTTATAAAATTGTGGCCGGACATTGGGCTTTCTGCTTTGAATCACTATTTGCTTTTGTGGTCAATCGAATCTGACGCTTTTCAACTTCCACAACTTCATAAACACTTTAACTTTAGCTACCATCGTAAGCTCATTCTCCAACCCAACATTCCAACATTTCAAAATAATGACAAACGACATCATCACATTGACTGAAACAGAAAAAGATGATTTGAACGCATTTTTCCAGTTTCAGCTTGACAAAGAAGCCAATTATTTAGCAGCTTTCACATCTAAAGCCCCAAACGACAAAACTGCTTATATAGAGAAGTACACAAAACATTTAGCTGACCCAACCATAAACATGCGGACAATAAAAGTGAATGATGAAATCGCAGGCAGTATAGCCAAATTTGTGATGGAAGGTAAAGCCGAAATTACCTATTGGATTAACAAAAAGTTTTGGGGCAAGGGTGTGGCAACAACAGCACTTAAAATGTTCCTCTCTATTGAAAGGACCAGACCTATATTCGGACGGGTTGCCTTTGATAATTTTGGTTCACAAAAAGTTTTAGAAAGAGCCGGTTTTATAAAAGTAGGCATAGACAAAGGGTTTGCGAATGCACGTCAGACAGAAATAGAAGAATTTATTTATAAACTTTCAGACTGACTATAAGTCAACAACGAACCGCTACCCTCAGTTTGCTGCCACAGCGGAGATAGTACACAGGTTATGCAGTAGAACTTCAATTATCTTCAATACGTAATTAGACAACGGAAACTTATTGATCAGATGGTGAAAGATGGACTGCTTTAATCAATATCCAGACTTTTTCCTAGTGAAGGCCAAACAGTATTTGTAGCAGTACTTTTTGCGATAGTAAGAACAGACTGTACATTTTTCTTCGATGATTATAAAGACTCGGAAAAAGAAGCTCACCAACATATTAACAACTATAACCAGCATAGATTGCTGTTGCACAACTTGAAAAGGACTGAATTAATGGAGATTTTTGCTGAACAAAAGCCTTCATAATGGCATATTAAAACTTAAACATAACTTGAAACCTTATACCTCATTTTCACCCGTCTCATGTTATGAAAAACAGACTTTCACCACGGCTTGCAGCAATTGTAGACGCATTGCCTTTGCATAATGATATTCGAGTACTGGAAATAGGTTGTGGAACAGGAGCAGCCGCCAGAGAAATTGCGAAACGCATCAGCAATGGACATATATTAGCCATTGACCGTTCTGCTTCAGCCATTCAACAAGCAACGGCCATTTCAAAGGAAGAAATAAAGTCAGGTACTTTAATTTTCAAACAAATTGCAGTGGAAAATTTCAAATTGCAGGAAACTGAATTACCATTTGATATTGCAGTTGCAATTCGTGTAGGAGCATTAGACGGACGACATCCTGAAATTGAAGAACAAGCATTGGCCAATATTGCGAAGGCTCTGACAAAAAATGGAAAACTATTTATTGACGGCGGCCATCCTTTAAAAGAAATTTCACTTGAAAAATACAAGTGAGTAGATGTTTCCTGCAAAAAGTATATTTGCAATATGGCATTTTGAAATCAAAAGCTTAGCAGTTATGCAGCTTTTGAGCCATTGGACTCAAGCTAGTTAACGTAATATCATCGAACAGTGCTGGAATCATATAACACCTGTCTGGGTATGAACTCTTCAAAAGCCCATATTGCAGCCAACTACGGGTATTACTTTTGCATGTATACGTCTAGATTTTTGAAAAGGAAAAAACAAAGAGAAAAATAATAGATGTTCGATTTCAGTCCGCTATAAGGTTTGATACCGGCATTGTTTACATAATCACGGTTATGGAACTCACTCAGGTAATATTTAAATTTTAAGTTGGCGCCATAGGTAAACTGGATTCCTGCCAGAAAACCATGCTGAAATAATTCCTGCCTGCTGCTGAACCAGCCTGTAAACTTATCTATTTTATCACCGTCATCATACGTTTTTTCTTTATACGCAACGGCTAATTCAACTTCATAACCTGCATAGAAAAAGGTTCGGTCAAGATTTCCAGCTTTAAAGCCAACGGGGAGCCCGAGGTTATAAGACCGGAACTTTTTCTTATAGCTTAAATTATTGGACGGGTCTATATAGTCATTCATGATATAACCCACATTTCTTACACCCAGGCCTGTAAAAAGGCCGAAATTTTTGCTCATGTCCTTATTGAGCATTACCTGAAAATTGACAACGGGAGAAAAACGCAAAACAGAACTTTCACTGCTTTCATTTTGTTCAAGGTTGGCTAAAGAAAATATAAACTCACTCCCTGAAGTAAGATAAGCCTTTGATAGGTTTGTGTTTGATTGACTAAAAGACTGAACTAAAAAGGACAGGCTGCATACTGCCAAGCAAATCAGCTTTTTCATGGTTTCTATATTTTGATTTATTACTTATTGAAATCATCACTATTTCAATAAACATTTGTTTCACCAGCTTGTTCTTGACTAATATAAGCAGCTAAAAGTAGCCAAATGGGAGGCTCTGCGCCATGAGGGCCATCATGACTTGCTTTGACCCTGGTCAGGGTACAAATGGGCAGCTTTAATCCAAGCCGTACATTTTTCAATACGCTGTATTACTAAAGTAGAATAGACCACGATTGCTAATGGGCTCTACAGCCGATAAGACCTGTCCTTTCGCCAAGGTTCCAGGCAGTTTTAGGAGCAGCCTTCTTTTCAAATGCAGTTATGGTATTATCAAGCAAAGGAGGTGCAGAATGGTATTAATGGTGATCGTTATACTGGAGTTGTAAACGTTTGCCCTTCACCCCAAAGTACTACCCTAAGTAAAAGCTCAAGATGGGGTGAATATCCAAGCCCCCTTTTAAAAAAGCCGCGAGCTCCGCAATCATTCCTGCGCCCATTTGCACCACCTTACAGCCTCTACTTACCATATCGCTGGCGACTTGGCTTTCCCACCGGCGGCGCTTGACCAGTAGCAGAACCTGCTGTTTGTGGATAGGAAACTCCTGGATGCTCGCTTTTGGGTGAAAACCCTTGGAGTGATAGACGACTTCTTTTTTTATTGCTGCCACTTCTTGGATAAACTATTTTTCTCTTCTGAGTGTATGTATAGTCCTGTATTGTTTTTTTGCACGTTCATTAACCCAAAGTAATCTAAGATACCTTCTGGTAATAAAGCTGCGATCAACTACCGGTACTGATCTTCCAGAATATCCTGTGGTTAGTGAACGTCAAATGTCAAAAATTAATATGGGTTTTTAAAGATAATTTTTGCGCGATTCGGGAAAACAAAAAAGCCTGCAATCCAACGTTTGCAGGCTTTTGATGTCTTTTGAGTGTGAATCGGGTGGAGAAAAATACACTATCCAAAAAGTGGCAAAAGCCTTGCGCCTGCTGTGTACTTATACCGTAGAATTATTGCTTTACCTACTATACTATATAGCTTTCACTTTAGACATATATGTTATATATTGTTATTCCTGATAAAACACCGCTATGACACACACCATCAGCCTGCACCCTATTTACTACAGAGGAGCCACCTGCCTTGGCATCAGCTATCCTGAAGACCCACAACTCACCTCTACAATCCGCAGGATCAAAGGCATCAAGTGGAGCGAACCCCACCGCTGCTGGTATCTGCCCCTTACCAAAGAAAGCTACCAGCGGCTCAAAGAAGCTGTTGGCAACTCTATTGCCTTAAATGCCGCTGCGCTAAAACGATACCTGGAGCAAAGAAAAGCCTTACCGCCCACCCAACCCACTGCTAAGACTATAAACGATAAAAGCCCGCTGCTGCTGCAACACCCCTTGAGTGAAGCCAACCACAAAGCCTATGTACAATTCCTGCAGCTGCTGCAGCTCAAAGCCTATAGTGAGAACACCATCAAAACCTATTGTGGAGCATTCCACCACCTGTTGCGGCTGCTGGGCTGTAAAGCGGTGCAGGAGCTTACCCGCCAGCAGGTACAGGCTTATTTACTCTGGCTGATCCGGCGCAAAGGCTATAGCGAAGCCCATCTACACACAACCGTCAATGCCCTCAAGTTTTACTTTGAACAGGTGGAAAAAAGAGACCGGGAGTTCTATGACCTGCCCCGCCCCAAAAAGCCCCTGCAGCTGCCCAAGGTACTAGCCAAGCCCACCGTTGCCCGGATCATCAGGCAAACAACCAACTTAAAGCACCGCTGCATGCTGATGTTGGCCTATGCTGCCGGACTCAGGGTCAGTGAGATTGCCAACCTGCAGATCAGGGATATAGATTCGGAGCGGATGACCATCAGGATCAATAGAGCCAAAGGCAAGAAAGACCGTCTGGTTGGCCTCAGCCCGCTATTGCTCCAGGAACTCAGGACTTATTTCAGGCAGTACAAGCCCAAAGAGTACCTCTTTGAAGGCAGTACAGGGGGCAAATACGCTGTCAGGAGCATGCAGAACATTTTTCAGCAGGCAAAGGCACAGGCAGGGGTGCAAAGCAAGGGTGGCATCCATACCCTGCGCCACAGCTATGCTACCCACCTACTGGAAGCAGGTACGGATATAAGGTACATTCAGGAGCTGCTGGGGCACAACAGCCTGAAGACCACCGTGCGCTACACCCAAGTCAGCGTAAAGAACCTGCAGCAGATTCAAAGCCCGCTGGACTCTCTGGAGCTATAAAGGCTTATGGCGTTCACTGGGTATTTTCAAGCAATTACAGCACCACCAGATACCCAATAAACGCCATAGAACACCATTGATAATCAATAGTTGCAAATGTGGATTATGGCGTATATTTTCGTGTTGAACCAACATCGCCTATAAGGCGCTGAGTTGGGGAGTCTCTGTAACTTGTAGTATTCTTTCATTTTTAAACTACAAGATCATGGAAAAAAAACCTTGTCTGCTGCAGCTATAGCTGCACTGGAAAAAACCGCCCAGTATCTAGCTGTGGGGCATTACAGTGAACACACCACGCGCAGTTATCTCTCTGAACTACGCTACCTGTTGGTGTATTATCCTGAGGTTGAACCCCGGCACTACCCCGAAGCGATGATGATGCAGTACCTGCTCTACCTGGCAAAAACGCTTGGATGTAGCCGGGTCAAGTGCCGCATGGCGGCCCAAAGCATTGCCTTTTTCTTTCGCCATGTGCTCCGGCAACCCTACGTGGTTCCCTCGCTGATCTATCCGCGTAAATCCACCAAGCTGCCGGCGGTGATGTCACGTGAAGAAGTGATGGCCCTCATCGATTCAGTAGAAAACATAAAGCACCGCTCGATCATCATGCTGCTTTATAGCAGTGGCCTGCGCCTCAGCGAGATCGCGGCGCTAAAGATCCGTGACATCGACAGTGGGTACATGCGCATTAAGGTGGTACAGGGCAAAGGCGCCAAAGACCGCTATACGGTACTTTCTGAGCACAGGCTGCTGGAACTGAGGGCCTACTACCTCATCTACAAGCCCGTGGACTACCTGTTCAACGGACAGGGCAAGGGCCGGCCGATGAGCCCCCGCTCCATTGAGCACGTGGTGCAAAAAGGCCTGATCAACCTGGGGCTGCAAAGTAAAAACTACAGTGTACACACCCTGCGCCATTGCTTTGCCACCCACCTATTGGAAGGCGGCACCGACCTGCCCACCATTAAAGAACTGATGGGACACCGTAGTCTAAGCACCACCCTGCAGTACCTGCACCTGACGGGAACCCACCTCAAAACAGTGGTCAGTCCTTATGATAAGTGGATGCAGGAAAAATCACAAACAGGCACCTCTAAAGCAACACCCCAAAAATGAGGTCCTATGCTTGCCTATACTGCACCCCAAGCCAGCGTGCAACAGGTGCTCAAAAGCCATGTGATGGAGGTGGCGGAAAGTGCCTGTGGACAGGTCAAAAAAGTACTGGGGCGGTTGAGCCGTTGCCGCACTTCTGAATTGGGCTTTCACCTCTATCGCTGCACCGATGACACTTGCGGTCACGTGAAGTACCAGTACCATAGTTGCCGGGACCGGCACTGCCCGCAGTGTGGGGCCTTAAAGAAGGAAGAGTGGATTGAGGCCCGTACCCGGGAACTGTTGCCGGTGAAGTACTATCATGTGGTCTTTACCCTGCCGCATGAACTGAATAGCCTGGTGCTGGGGCATCAGAAGCCATTGTACAAATTATTGTTTGAGGCTTCCGCCCAGACCCTGCTTGCTTTTGCAAAAGATGAAAAGTACTTAGGAGCCCAGGCCGGCCTCATCGCGGTGCTTCACACCTGGGGCCAGCAGTTGTCCTTTCATCCGCACCTGCACTGTATTGTGAGTAGCGGTGGTATAACAGCCGCTGGCAACTGGAAAATGGCCAAGAAGAATGAGGGGCGGTTTCTTTTTCCCCTTAAAGCCATGTCGGTGGTTTATAGAGGGAAGTTTATGCAGGGACTCAAAGGGCTGATTACAGAAGGGCAGGTGACCACTCCGGTAGGCACTGACCTCAGAGCCTTGATTGATCTCTTATATAGCAAGAATTGGGTCGTCTATGCCAAGGCACCTTTTGGTGGTCCACAGGCCGTGATTGAGTATGTGGGCCGCTATACCCATAAGGTGGCGATCACGGGTCACCGAATTACTGCTATTGACCAGCAGGCCGACACCGTCACCTTTGGGTACAAGGATTATGCCGATGGTGGAACCCAAAAGCTCATGACCTTAAAGGGAGCGGCGTTCATCCGGCGGTTTGCGCAGCACATTTTGCCCAAAGGTTTTACCAAGATCCGCATGTATGGGTATTTGAGTAACCGGGACCGGCACCGGCGTATCAGGGAAGTACTTACCCACTTGCAATTACCCCCGCATCCCCAATCCGTCCGTGTTCCTTTTTCGGTACGGCTTCGGGAGCGTTATGGGGTGGCGGTGAACCGCTGTCCCTGTTGCGGAGAAAACACGTTGGAGTTGGTGTGGGTATACCTGCCCTGGAAGAAAGGAGACGATGGTTAAGAAAGGTTGTGAAAAAGCAACAGGAAGGTAGTAGGAAAACAACGTTCAGGGGACGTGATGGCCCTGTATTGCATCCATAAGAAAAATCAAGGGTAACAATAGTAATGAACAGGTGGTATGATTAACTTTAAAGCATCAACCTTCTGGTCAATTGCACTTTAAGAGTAGGGATCAGGGGGCGAAACACAAAACCGAATCAAAAACATAAAACAACTAAGAAAAGGAAGGTCGATACTTTACTCCTAATCAGAGGCAGTACGGCGACATCGGCCAACCCAAAAGTATACCGCAAGGCCCCACGAACCATCCTTTAGTGAGGCCTTTTTCAGAGGGCCTTTCGGATACTTTTCTTTTTGTTGTGCGAAATTGTAATACCAACTTGTGATCTACATTAATAAAATAGGATAGGTACCTTTAAGGAAAGCTATGTTATGCGTACGTTGAAATTGGCGGCTCATCTCAGCGGTGAGGAGCTGAAAGAGCGGATGCAGCAGGCCC
>JAEWAC010000288.1 GCA_023391895.1 Bacteroidota bacterium | reverse complement strand
GTAAAAAGGTACGTCCTGCGATATCCGGTCAATCACTACGGCAAAACCCGAACTTTCACCTTGTAGGGCTTTGTCAATACGAACGGGTTCTGCTGTCAGGTTTTCTATCCCTTTACTGTTTACCCTTTCTATAAAGGCCATGGGAAAAGAACGTTCTTGTCCATAGAGAATTCCTATCTTTTTCATAATGGTGATTTTGGCTGATCGATACGCATAAAAACCGTACCCTTAAATATAACACACAAAAGGATAGATTAGCATTTTGCCTGATGTAAAAAAGTAAAAGAAACGGCCGTGGCGAATACAGTAATTTTGGCGCTATGCAAACCGTAGCATTCAATTCCCTATTGATAGAAAGACGCCACCTCTACTCCCGTTTTCTGAACCGGGATGTTCAGCTCCACTTTTATGTGCCCAAACAGATTCAAAGTCCTTCCTCGCTTTCGCTGTTGCTGATCAACGATGGGCAGGACCTGCCCGAAATGCATTTTGCTAACCTGCTGAATGGCCTGATGGACACCCACCAGATAAGGCCGGTGCTGTGCGTGGGAATACACGCCAGTGAAGACCGGAAGCACGAATACGGAACAGCCAGTCTGCTCAACTATTTAGGCCAGGGTGCCCGGTCCGAGGCCTACCAGCAGTTTATTACCCAGGAACTGCTGCCGCATGTGCATATACACTATGGTGTAGAAGCTTTTCAAAAAACCGGTTTTGCCGGTTTTTCCCTTGGCGGTTTGTCTGCCATGGACACAGTTTGGAACCACCCGCACTTGTTTTCCCTGGTGGGTGTTTTTTCTGCCTCCTTGTGGTGGCGTACCAAAGGGTTGGACGATGGTTACAACGAAGACACGGACCGCATCATGCACCAACGGGTGCGGCAGGGAAAATATCAGCCGCATTTAAAATTCTTTTTCACCACCGGTTCGCTGGATGAAACCGCTGACCGGAACAACAATGGCACCATCGATTCTATTGACGATACCCTGGGGCTGATGGAGGAATTAAAGCAATTGGGGTATAGTGAAGGTAAAGACATCCATTATATCAACTATGAGGATGGCAAACACGATGTAGCTACCTGGGGCCGGGCCATGCCGTTGTTTTTATTATGGGGATTTAGCTAAACAAAGAGGTGGAACATTCCAAAAATAGCAAGTGTATCAATAAAAAAACGGTTCCCATAGGGAACCGTTTTTTTATTGATACTTCAGGTGCGTTTAGTTATTGAAAATATATCTCAAGCCAAACTGCATATAGTAAGTTGATGTGATACTATTGTTTTCTCTGAAGACGCTGGTTACAGGCTGGTTTCTGTCGGTTTGCAACCTGAAGGTTGGCTTCACCGTACCGCCCGGTACCAGGTTGTTCACATTGGTTGGTACCAAGATGGAGCTGGCGTTCACTACATCAAACGTACCCCAGTTTTTGTTCAGCAGGTTACCGAAGTTGAAAATGTCAACGGTAAACTGGAGCGTATTGCGTTTGCCACCCACGTTGGTAAATACATCTTGTGCAAACTTCAGATCCAGCTGGTTGCGCCAGGGCAGTTTGGCACCGTTACGTTCGGCATACTGGCCTCTGCGGGAGCTCAAATATTTATCCTGCTCAATCAGGCGGAAGAAGATTTCACTTTGCTGACGGGCTGTATAAACATTAGGTGATGAAGTGGAACCATAGTTGAAATCCGTAAAGGTGATTTCTGACGGGTTCTTCGGCACATAGATCAGGTCATTAGTTTGGCCATCTCTGTTGAAGTCGGCACCATATGTGTAAGAATAACGACCCTGAATAGAACCTTCAAAGAACAGGGAAATGGTAGTTCCTAAATGTTTCAGGTATTCTTTGCGGTAAGAAACAGAAGCCACGATGCGGTCAGGAACTACATAGTTGGCATAGCTTAATTCTGGATTGTTGGCATCTCTAACAATCTGGGTTAAAGACCAGGTGTTCAGCAACTGGTCGCCGCTGCCATCATACAGGTTTTGTGCCTGGCTTTTTACATAAGCTAAAGAAGCAAACCAGCCGCTGCGGAATTGTTTTTCCAGTTTAGCGGTAACAGACCAGTAATAACCTCTTTTGGCATTATCCAAAACTACCGGGTTGAAGGCATCTGCATCATTGCCGTTAGCATATCGGGTGCCAGGTGCTACCGGTAAACCATTTACCAGCGGGTTGATGAATTTATTGGTTCTTGCGCTGGGATAGATCGGTCTATTGTCTGGGTAATCCGGTACATTCAGGGGCTGAGCATCAACCAGGTTCGGGTTTCTGCCTTTGGCGATCCATAGATCTTCGTTATAGATACCTTCCAGCGTACCCACAATACCACCCGGAAGCTTCACATCAACCGCTAAGCTGCTTTTCCAGGTTTGCGGGAACCTGAAGTTTTTATCCGTTGCACTGATGGTGCTGGGGATGGAGGTGCCGGCGGTAGGAGGCGTTGCAGGCAGGTAAGCACGAGGATCCGGGTTGAAAGCGCCAGGTGTTACAAACTTGGTTGGGTCATTTCTGTCAGCAGTAGGGGTTTCATACACTTGTGTAAACTGAATCAAACCGGCATCGCCAGACTGGGCCACGATCCAAACAGTAGGTACGCGGCCGGTAAAGATACCGGAACCACCACGCAGCTGTAAGGAACGGTCGCCTTTTACGTCGTAGTTAAAACCAATTCTGGGTGACCACATCAGCCTGTTTTTAGGCAGGATACCTGTGTTGATTCTTTCGTCATTGGCAAAAGTCAGGCCTGCTACCAGGGGGTGTGTCTGAATTTCAGAAACGTCCAGGTAAGTGGGCAGTTCCAGTCTTAAACCTGCTGTTACTTTTAATTTATCGGTAACCGCTATTTCATCCTGGCCATAGACAGAATATTGGGCAAACTTAAATCTTGGGAATGCCTGCTGGTATCCTGGCGTTAAAGAATACGTAATGGCATAATCCAAAGGTTTTACGCCATTTACAAAATCGTCCCAGGATCTGAAGGTATAATAGCTGGTACCAAAGCGCTGAAAGCCGTTTTTAGTAGCGCTAAAGTCCGCCTGAACACCGGCTGTCCAGGTGTGCTTGCCAACAGTGCCGGTTAAATAATCCACAATAGAAATGGTTTTTACATCTCTCAGATTGCCATAGGTAAAGGGCTCGTAACCAAAAGTGGTAAACGGAGAGCCGTCTTTCAGGATGTCAACCAGCGGGAAAATAGCACTTTCTGAACTGCGTGGGTCGTTCTGGTGGGTATAAGTAGCTCTAAACGTGTTGGCAAATTGGCCAAAGTTGGAGTTCAACTCTGCGGACAGGGAGTAAAAGTTGGCTTCCTGGAAGTAGTTGGAGTTTTTAAACCACAAAGCCTGGTTGCTTTGACGGCTTTGGGCAAAAGCCGCTAACGGGCTTCTGGAAGTACTTACAAAGCTGGGTGATTTGCTTTCAACCTGGCTGTAGCGTACATTGAATCTATGGTTATTGTTAATGTTCCAGTCAATACGGCCTACAAAGCGGGTGTTTTCACTTTCGTTGTCATAGCCCTGGTAAGGACCGGTTTCATAACCATAATTCTTTCTCAAGAAGTCGCTGATAGCATCCAGTTCTGAAGCCATCGGACGGGAGACGTTGGGATTTTGGCTGCCAAAAGGTCTTTCTGCAGTAGCCGCCATGTTCAACTGGCCCGGCTGAATGGTTTTACCAGTTTCCGCATTTACAAAGAAAAACAGTTTGTTTTTGATGATGGGGCCGCCTAAACGGAAACCGTGTGTTTTAATATCCAGGTTCTGGCGGACCAACGGATCGTTATAACCTACTTTGTTACCTTGCTGGTTTTCGTTTCTGAAAAAGGTATAAAGCGAACCGGAAAAATTATTGGTACCGGAACGGGTAACCGCATTGATGGCACTACCAATAAAGCCGGCTTGTTTTACATCATAAGGTGTAACGTTGATGGAAATTTCTTCCAGGGCGTCCAGTGAAATGGGGGAACCACCGGCCGGCAGGTTGGAACCAATGCCGAAGGTGTTATTAAAGTCCGCACCATCAACCGTAATGTAATTTTGACGATAGTTACCACCGCCAATAGAGCCTTGCGAAGTGGAAGACGCCTGGGGGGTTAAACGGGTTAAATCGTTAATGCTACGGCTAATGGTAGGCAGGTTGTTGATTTGCCGGGTACCAATGTTGGTGGTTGTACCGGTTCTGTTGGCGCTCAATAAAGCGTTGCGGCCACCAGTAGTAGCTACCACTACATTGGTCAGGGTTTCCTGGCTGTTGGTCAGTGTAGCATTCAGTACAAAATCTTCGGCTAAGCGCAGTTGTACATCCTCAAAAGTTTGCGGCTGATAACCTACATAAGATACCTCTACTTTGTAAGGGCCACCCACACGCATGTTGGGGATAGCAAACTGCCCGTTAGCTTTGGAGGTTGTAGTGTACACTGTACCCGAAGGCTGGTGTATAGCTGTAATGGTTGCACCAATCAGCTGATCTTCATTGGCGGATCTTACTGTACCACTGATACTACTGGTAGTTACCTGGGCAAGGACTAGCTGCCCCACCAGCATAAAAATGGCGAGTAAAAACGAGTTTTTTCTAAGCATATAAAATAGGGAATTTTTGCGCGGCAAAGAAAGTGAATAAAATCCAACATGACCTACTTTAGTATTAACAATTTGTTACCACAATCCGCTGAAAACCCAATATGGACAAGAAAAATGACATTCAGGGGAGTGCTTCAAAAGCCCATATTTAAAAAATGTTTTATGTCTTTGGGTGGTGAAAACGGCAGGTGTTATGTGTTAAATATTTAATATGTATATTTTGAAAGGTATATGATAATATTTATATGTTTGATCGTGGCCGATGATTAATTGAACAAAGCCCAATGCGCGGTTGTATAAGAGTTGGAAAATCCGGGGTATATCCCGTAGAACAACCAACTGAAACAAGGCCTGCATCCAAAAGACCTTTATTGTAACGCATTAGCACCCCTTATTACCAGCCAGGGCCTGGCCCGGGATTTCTGCACCTTGGGGTGTTCATTTATTTCTACGCCTCTGAAAGCAGCTGAATAAGAATGAGGCTATATGGGGTTTAAAGCATGTCCAATAAAAAAGCTCCGGCCTTCCGGAGCTTTTTTATTGGACAATAGATTGGTCTATTAAAAAATATAACGCAGACCCAACTGCATGCCCCAGGTGCTGGTGGTGGAAACCACATCCTGGAAACTGCTGGTAACCGGCTGGTTATTGGCGCTGTTGATGCGGAAGGTAGGCTGCCCGTTGGCGGCAACACCGGTGGGTACCAAAATGCTCCGCTGCACGGTGGCTTGCTGTATACCCCAGTTGCGGTTGATTAAATTAGGAATATTTAAAATATCTATGCTGAACTGCAAGGTATGACGCCGGTTACCTGCTGTCAGGAAAAAGTCCTGGAGTATCTTGGCATCTACTCTGTGGTAGAGAGGCAGGCGGGCGGCATTGCGTTCGGCTACTTCGCCGCGGTGCTTGCTTAAATAAGGGTCCTGCTCAATGTATTGATTTAAAATGTCCCACTGTTGCTGGGGCGAATAGGTTACCCCGCCAATAGTGGCGTCTGTCAATATGATTTCGCTGGCATCGCGGGGTATATAAATCAGGTCAAAGCCATTCTGGTCTCCATTAATGTCGGCACTGTAGGTATAACTAAATACTTCTTGTTGCGCATCATAATATAAGGATACAGTGGTGGCAAAGTTCTCCAGGTATTCCCGGCGGTACGAAAGGGCACTGACAATACGATGTGGGGTGGCATATTGCGAAAAGCCTCTCTCTAACGTATTGCCGGTGGTTTTGTTCGGATTCGAGTTCCAGGCCGATGTAGCCTGCGAGCCCGGATTGCCGGTTACATCTTTGGACAGGGTATAGGTGTAGCCTACCGATCCGTAAAAGCCCTGGGCAAAAGATTTAGATAACTGACCAGTCAGGCTTAAGGCACCGCCAATACTGGTATTTTCCAGCACGATAGCCGATCCGATATTAGGGTTCACCCGGGAGCTGCGGGTATAACGGGGGCGTTGATCAGGACCGGTAAATACCGTGTCCGGAAACCGCAGGTTGGCATTGCGCATGTATACGGCATTCACATCTTTTGTATACAGGGCCTCAAAGGTGGCATTGAAGCCTTTGCCCAAAACTTTTTCTACCGCCAGGTTGGAGCGCCATACCTGTGGAAACCGAAAATCGGGATTGGCAAAAACAAAGTTGGCATTGTTGACAATAGAAGTACCGGCAGTTTGCGGAAAAGTGCTGGCATAGGCATTGGGGTCAGGATTGAACCGGTAATTCTCCAACTGGTCGGGATTGCTGACGGCCGCTGTTATCTGGTACATGGCACTGTTGGTGGGGATGTTGGTGAGCCATACAAAAGGAATGCGTCCGGTAAACAGGCCCGTTCCGCCCCGTACAATCAGGGATTTGTCACCCGTTACGTCATAGCGAAATCCAACCCTGGGAGCCCAGTACCACCTGGATTGGGGCCACTGGCCCGTAGTATAATGGGTTTCCTGTCCTTCTTTATTTAAAAAGGTCAGTGCCTCCACCGCAGGATTAGAAATAGGCTGTTCGAGATACACCGGCCGGTCTACCCGCAGGCCATAAATAAGTTTCAGCCGGTTGCTGATGTTGTAGTCGTCCTGCACATACAATCCAATCTGACCAATCTTCAGTTCGGCTGAAAACACCCTGGGCTGGCCTTTTACCAGCGAATACGTGTAGGCAAAATAAGCCGGCGGCCGGTTGGTGATAAAGTCATTCAGCGATCGGAAAATATAATAACTGTTGGAGGCGGGCATAAACATATTACCCACCCGCTGGTATTCGTAAGAGGCGCCGGCCGTAATGGTATGTTTGCCGGCAAAGTGGGTAAAGTTGTCCGTGAAGGAATAAATATCATTGATGACCTCATTGTTATTGGTAAAAGGATCCATTCCCACGTGCATGTAATTCTGGTTGTTGATGGGGGAGTCCACCGGAACGTTCAAAAAATCAATCGTGGGAAAAACACCGCCGTTAAACGTGCGTACGGTATTGATCTTGGTGTAGGTTGCCAAAAACTGGTTTGAAAATTTATTGGTAAAGCCGCTATTCAGTTCTGCGGTTGCGGTTCTTACAATGTCTTTAAATCCGTAATTGGAGTTTTCAAAAGCCATACTGTTGTTGCCTACGCGGGAGTTGCCCAGGCGGGTCACGGTTCCAAAACCACCACCGGGTACGCTGGTAGCGTTTACCACTACATCGTTGGTGTTTTCAAAATCGCTATAGCGTACGGTTAGCTTTTGCGTTTCGCTGATGTTCCAGTCAATACGGGCCAGCAACTTGCGATTGTCCTGATTGAAACTGGGAAAGTTGTCATAGGCGCCCGGGTTATAGCTAAAGTTTTTCTGCAGAAAATCGGCCAGCCTGGCCATAGAGTCAATGTGCGTGGAGGAGATATTGCCGCCGGGTGGCAGGCCGGGCTGTGTGGGCCGGAAGGTAACACCGGGGTATTCCCGTTGTTCTTTTTCGGCATTGATAAAGAAAAAGACTTTGTCGCGGATGATGGGGCCGCCCAACCGGAAACCGTAAATTTTGTTGGCGCTTTTTTGAGACGGTGGTAGATCTACATCGCCTACATGGCGGCCGGTAAAACTTTGGTTGCGGTAATACCCATAGGCCGATCCTTTGAACGTATTATCGCCACTGCGGGTCACGGCATTGATGCCCGCACCCGTAAAGCTGGCCTGGCGTACGTCAAAAGGCGCAATGTTGACGCTGATTTCTTCAATGGCATCGAGCGAAATAGGATTGCCGCCGCCGGGCAGGGGATCGTTGCTCAGACCAAAGTTGTTATTGAGGTTGGCGCCGTCAATCTGGATGTTGTTGTAACGGGGGTCACGGCCGGCAAAGCCATTGCCGCTGGCTTGTGGCGTCAGCCGTGTAAAGTCGGTAATGGTTCGGTTGATGGTGGGC
>JAEWAC010000267.1 GCA_023391895.1 Bacteroidota bacterium | reverse complement strand
GTGTACCACCTGATCACGCCTACCGATATCAATATCTATTCCCTCAAAGCCGATTACGAGCAAAACCTTAAAAAAGGCAAGCTGGGTATTGGCGGAAAAACAGCCTTCGTACAAACGGATAACGACTTGCAGCAATACAACGTATATGGGAATTTAAAAGAGTTGGACCAGGACCGCAGCAATAATTTCCGTTACCGGGAAAACATCCATGCCGGATACATCAACTACTCCAGGGCTTTTGACGGCGTACTGGTACAAGGCGGCCTGCGGGTGGAAAATACAGCGCTGGAGGGAACCTCCCAGGGAGTCAAAACATCAGGAAACACTTTTGAAACATATCGGACCACCTTTAGCCGCAGCTACACCGATTTCTTTCCCAGTGCTGCTGTTACCTTTAACAAAAATCCAATGAATGTACTGGGCTTTTCATACAGCCGCCGTATTGACCGTCCAGTGTACAAGGACCTGAATCCCTTTGAATACAAGATAAACGAATACACGTTTCACAAAGGCAATATCAACACGCGTCCGCAGTATACCAACAGTTTTAGTGTAACCCATACGTACAAGTACAAGCTGAACACAACATTGAACTACAGTCATGTAAAAGATATGTTTGCCCAGGTGGTAGATACGGCGGAAGGCTCCAAGGGTTTCTTGTCTAACCGCAACCTGGCTAGCCAGGATATTGCCAGCCTGAACATCAGTTTTCCTTTTCAATACAAAGCATACAGCCTCTTTACCAATGTAAACACCTATTACTCCCGCTACCAGGCCGATTATGGTCCCGGCCGCAGCATTGACCAGGATGTGCTGGCCTTTAGCTTCTATGCACAAAATACCTTCAAACTCGCAAAGTCCTGGACCCTGGAAGTGAGCGGCTTTTATAACTCGCCCACCATCTGGCAGGGCAGCATGAAGTCAAAAGCCATGTGGGGTGTAGATGGCGGTGTGCAAAAACAGGTATGGAATGGAAAGGCTACGGTAAAAGCTTCTGTCAGCGATTTATTTGGCTCCATGAAGTGGGGTGCCAGCAACTACTTTGCCGGTCAATACATCAAAACCGCCGGTACCTGGGAAAGCCGCCAGCTGAAACTTGCCTTTACGTATCGCTTTGGCAACAGTGGGGTAAAAGCCGCCCGCCAGCGCACAACCGGTGCCGAGGAAGAAAGTAAAAGAGTGCAGACCGGCAGCGGCAATGGTATGGGTCATTAAAAGAAGTGGATGTTGCCGCTGGCAGCACGAACTGTAAACAAGTTCATTTGATCAGCAGAACCCGGCGTTACCGTAGTGGCGTCGGGTTCTGATTTCCTTGTACAACGGCAGCCAGGAAGACTGCACCTTAGCAAAATACCATTAACAAAAAGTGCCGCCAACCGTATAGGCTTTTTATCGCAATCAATCATTCTATTTGTTCTTCAAATCCCCAATCAACAACGCCATGAGAATCGGACTGGTCCGGCATTTTGCAGTAGAAAAAAAGTTTTTAAAAGGAAGGGTAAGGCAGTCACAGGTGCTGCAGTGGTTTAAAGAATATGACCAGGCGCCGGTGGCGAGCAGCAAAGTAGTGTCCGATGTGAAATGGCAGAAATGTTATTCCAGTGAATTGCCCCGGGCAGTAGCCACTGCTCAAGCCATTTTCAACGGTAGCATTGAATATACAGGGCTGTTGAACGAGCCTACACTTTCTCCCATTTTCCAGCGTGATGTAAGTCTGCCTTTTCTGTTATGGGCCATGGTGTTCAGGGGTGCTATTCTTTTCAATCATACCTCGCAGCAACAAGGTAAAAAAGTGATCGAGCAGCGCATCCACCAGCTGCTGACCGAGGTGTTACAAAAAGAAGAAACCGAAGTGCTGATCGTTAGTCATGCCTTTGTGCTGGAGGTGTTGAGCCAACGCTTGCTGACGCTGGGATTTAAAGGCCGGAAATTATCCAGGCCTCAAAATGGCGTGTTATACTTGTATGAAAGATAAGCCATGTTTGTAAATGTCCTGCAGGGCATCCTGGCTGGTGTACCGCATCACCCATCAAGGTATCTTGTAGAAAGAGTATTTTTATAAAAGTAAACTTCTTCAAAACACCATGATGTCTGGAGCCCCCTTTCCTTCGCTTTATCAAATCAACACCCGGGTGTGGATAACGGAACTGTCGCAAACCATCGGTCGGCCAGCAACGCTCGATGATATTCCGGATGCCGAACTGGATGGGCTGGTGGCCGCCGGTTTTGATTGGGTCTGGTTGCTGAGTGTTTGGCAAACCGGTGAAAAGGGTCAGCAAATATCAAGAACCAATCCCCAATGGCGAAAAGAGTTTGAAGAAACCTTGCCTGATCTGAGGGAAGAAGATATTCCGGGTTCGGGCTTTGCGGTCAAGGCGTACCAGGTGTCGGAGCAATTGGGTGGTGATGCCGCGCTGCAGCGGCTGCGGCAACGACTGAAAGAACGCGGACTGAAACTGATGCTGGATTTTGTACCCAATCATTCGGCGATCGATCATGCGTGGGTAGAACAACACCCGGACTTTTATATCCAAGGCAATGAAGCGCTGCTTTCCGGCGAGCCGGCCAATTATATCCACGTCTCAGGTACAGCCGGCCCTTTGATCCTGGCTCACGGGCGGGATCCTTATTTCCCGGGCTGGCCCGATACGCTTCAACTGAATTATGGCAATCCGGACCTACAGCAGGCTATGAAAGAGGAACTGGTCAGGATTGCCGGCCAATGTGATGGGGTGCGCTGTGATATGGCCATGCTGGTGCTTCCTGAAGTCTTTGAAAAAACATGGGGCCTTTCTTCCCAGCCTTTCTGGCCGGACGCCATCCGGCAGGTAAAAGAAATCCATCCCCGGTTTTGCTTTATGGCCGAAGTTTATTGGGACATGGAGTGGACCTTGCAGCAGCAGGGGTTTGATTATACCTACGACAAGCGGTTATACGACCGCTTGGTAGAAGGCGATGCAAGAGCCGTACGGGAACACTTTTATGCAGACCCCGCCTACCAGAAAAGGCTGGCCCGTTTTCTGGAAAACCACGACGAGCACCGGGCTGCTGCCGCATTCCCCGAGGCTAAGCACCAGGCGGCGGCCGTCATAACTTTTTTGTCTATGGGCCTCAGGTTTTTTCACCAGGGGCAGCTCGAGGGAAAAAAGAAACGCATTTCTCCGCACCTGGGCCGGGGGCCGGCAGAACCTGTACATGGGGTTTTGAAAGAGTTCTATGAGCAGCTCTTGTCCATTTTGAAGCTGCCCGTATTGCGCAAGGGTTCGTGGCAATTGGTGGAAGGCTCGCCGGCCTGGGAGGGTAACTGGACCCATGATTGTTTTATTGCTTTTGCATGGGAAGGAGAAGGGGAGAAGCTACTGGTGGTGGTGAATTATGCACCGCACCAGAGCCAGTGTCTCCTGAGGCTTCCCTTTAAGGATCTCAACCATCAGCAATGGCAGCTACAGGACCTGTTTGGCGGTACTACCTGGCAAAGGCCGGGCGACGAACTGCAGTCAACGGGTTTGTACCTGGATGAAGGACCGTGGGCCTATTATGTCTTTTCTTTGAAACAGCTATAACAGGTATCCGTTTGAAGAAATGGTGCAAGAATTATTGTTTGGAGCACATGTTCATTTACGTAAAGACAATGACGCCGCTCCTGGCGTGGTATCGATAGAGCTTCAAATCCCTATACTTACTGCATGGGGTTTTGAAACCATTTAGCGGCAGTACAGCAGCTCATTTCCAACCGGATTTTAAGTTCCCATGCTGCCGTTTCAGTTCCGTGCAATGGGAATGGGCGTTCATCACCTGATTTAAACATTTCATACAACTGGTGGTTGACAGGCGCAGGTGGCCGTAGTAATTTAGCACTACCAACCAAAACGAAACTGCAATCTTCTAAAGATGTGAACTCCCGCCCAGCCCCGTAAGGCTGGGTTTTTTTATGCCTGCTTGGGTGGTCGGAGCAGGCGGTTATTTCCATGCGATCATAACAGCCCCGGACTAAAAATTATTTGATTTCTGTTTGCTGCAAGGCCCATTGGAGCAGGGCGTTGTTTTTGTTTTCCAGCCCCAGTTTGCTGCAAATGTTATGGCGATGGTTTTTGATGGTATAAGGACTGAGGTGCAGCAGCTGGGCTATTTCGCGGGTGGTTTTTTTCTGCCGGATCAGTTGCACGATCTGGTATTCAGTTTCATTCAGCCGGGTGGTGGCCGTAACCAGCCTTTTGCCCAGTTCCGGGTTGGCGGCGCACCTGTTAATGACCAGTTGTACGCCTGCAAAAAGCTGGGCCTCATCCACCGGCTTAATAAGGTAATTGGCAGGATGGGTGGCGGAGGCTGCTTTGATCATGTTGTGCGACTGGTAAGAAGTAATGTAAATGACCTCGAACGCATACTGCTGCCGGAGTTCCGCCACCAGTTCAATGCCGGTATGGGTATCTTCCAGGTTGATGTCGCACAGCAGCAGGTGGGGCAAAAAGCGATCCATGGCAGCCCTGGCTTCACTTAAGGAAACCGCCAGGCAGGTATGGCAATGAAAATAACGCTGCAGTTGCTGTTCAATAAAGCGGGCAATGATGATTTCATCTTCTATAATCAGTGTGCGGATCATATACTAAAGCGGAAAGACAAATTTATAGGTCAAACCATTATGGGATTGTACCTCCACAGTCCCTTTCATTTGCCGGGTCAGGTCCTGTATCAGCAGCAATCCCATAGAGTTGTAAGATGTCTGCTGGGGTGATAGTCCTTTTCCATTGTCCCGGTAGGTGAACTGCAGGTGACTGGCGCCGGGGCGGTCGAAATGAATGTGGATTTCGGGTGTTGGATGATCCTGGAACGCATATTTAAAAGAGTTGGTCAACAGTTCTGACAATATGAGACCATAGGATAAAATGTTTTTGCCGTCCAGCATAATGTTCTCCGGTATCTGGAGGCTGGGCCGAACCTGCTGCGCCGGGTCATAAATCTTCTGAACATAAAGAGCCAGGTCTTGGGTAAAGGCGCGGATGCAGTGGGCGGATTGGTCTTCAAAGCGGTACAGCTGTTCATTTACCAGCATCATGGCTTTGATTTTGGCAATATGGCCTTTTAATATTTCGCGGGCTGCCGCATCCTGAACACCGGGCAGTTGCAGGTGTATGAGGCTGTACAGGAGTTGCAGGTTGTTTTTAACCCGGTGGTTTAGTTCATTGATCAGGGTTTCAATTTTTTGGTTTCTTTCGGCCAGCAAAGCCTGCTGCTGCGTAAGCTCCTGGTTGGACAACAGCAAAGCCTGCGTTCTTTCTTCTACCTTTTCTTCCAGCAGGCTGTTTTGTTCCTGCTGCAGTTGGTTGAATTGCTGCAGGGCCGCGTTTTTTTCCAGTTCGTACAGCCGCAGTTCTTCTTTCAGCCCGGTAGCAAAAAGCACCACCACCCCCAGGGTGGCTGTATGGGAAATATAAGGGGTCAGCAAAATGGATTGTTCGTGTAAAAAGGCCGAACCAAGAGTGGTGGTAAGCCCGGCCAGTGCAAAAAGGATAATGCCGTAAGCCAGAAAGCGCTGTGCCCGGTTCAGGCTTTTCCAGCAAGACCAGAGGGCATAGGACATAAAAGAAAAAGGCACCACATAAGACAACAGGTTGATGTTGTTCATCAAGTAGTAGTTGGACGTAAAATAGTTGATGCCAAAACTGGTAATGGATACCACCACCACGCCGGCGATCACTACCTGGCCCCAGCGGTACAGCAGGCGTGACTTTTCTTTCAATTGCCAGAAGTCCAGGATCAGCAGGTACACCCCCAGCAGGCCCAGGTGCAGGAAATGGATGTTAAACAGCCAGCCGGTTTCGGGTGCATGCGGAAAAAACCAGTCAATAAAATAGCCGCCCATGCTGATGCTGTACAAGCCCACTCCGCCAATGTAAAAAAGCAGCCAGAGGTAAGGCCGGAAACGGCTTACCATCCAGGACAGCAGCGTGTACAAAAAGAAAATGCAAACGGCGCCCTGCAGCCAGAGGTCCAGCAAGGCCTGACGGTGCTTTTTATCAATATAAACTTCTTTTGTTTGAAGGGTAAAGTCGAATTGAGGCTGGTAGTGCTTGGTGTGATTTACCTTCAACAGTAAAGTGTAGTCAGAACCAGAAGGCAGGGGTAGTACAATGTGAAAGCGGCTGTCACCTGCGTGAATGTGAGTAGCCGGCTGAAAGGCACCTGCCTTTTTATGCAGCAGCAGCTGGTTATCCTGGTAAAGGTATACCTCCACAAAAGTTAGGTTGGTAAAAGATAAAGCCGTTTCAATTGCAGGAAGCACGCTTGTGTTGCGGACCGGCAGGGTAAGCCAGTAAGTGCTGGTGGGCTTTTGGGGTTGAAGGGCGGCAAGGGGGACAGACAAGCCGGGCTGCGCCAGAACAGTGGAGGGGGTTTGGGTGCCGGAAACATCTTCAAAAACCCATAGGTGGTTTTTCAGGAAAATGCCTTTTTCTAAGGGCGTGGCAGAGCGGAGCTCCAGCGTATCCGCATGGCAGAAGAGGGTTAGTAGGAGGGCTGCCAGTAGCAAGCCCTTCTGCTTCATAGCGTACGTTAAAAAGCCCATGGCTGCAAAGATGCAATCTTTTACTACTAGGCAGGATAAGGAAAAACCTGCATCTGTATAAAAACAGACCGCAGGGTCTATAGGCGGTCCTCGGAAGCTTTTTAATTTTATGTGTTCATTATTTTTTACGTTATCTCAACCCTATTTTAAACTAGAAGTTGCACATGGATCCGATGCACGACCGAACACTCCAAAACCAGATCAGTGAGCTGGAAAACCTGTATGCCGAGTATTTGGGAATAGATATGAATAAAACACTGCTCAAGGCCATTCACACCCAAATAAAAGAGCTAAAGGAAAGATTGCACCCGCAGGCGAGGCGTGCCTAGTTGAACAGTTATACGAAACTGTTTTCAGCTTTATGATATTCTATCGTCAATGGTGAATGGTGAATACTAACTCATTATAGGGATAAAAGTTTCTTATTAATATACTGGAAAGCTTAAAGTATAGTGCAAAACCAGATGTGGGCTTGTAAGACTTAATCAAAAACATTTTACGCGAAGGCCATAAAGGCTGCTAACGGTCAGGTACTGCCTTTTGCCAACTGGCGGATCATACCCCGGAAAATAAAGCCGTGAAAAGGCAGCACCGCGTACCAGTAAAGCCGGCCCCATAGACCCAGCGGCCGGAAAGTGGCAGTTTGCTCCAATTTATTGTTAGTGATTTTAAATTCCAGCCAGGCCTCTCCCGGCAGTTTCATTTCCGCATACAAAAGCAGCCGCTTTTGTTCTTTGTTGGCCAACAATACCCGCCAGAAGTCCAGCGAATCACCTGCATGGATCTGGGTGGGATTTTTCCGGCCCCTCCTCAATCCTACGCCACCGGCTATTTTATCCAGCAGGCCCCGCAAGTTCCACAACCAGTTGCCATAGTACCAGCCGGTATGGCCGCCTATAGCCCAGATTTTATTTAAAACCGTGTCGCTGTTGGTGATGGCTATAGTGCGTACGTCCCTAAAGCAGCCATTAACAGGCACTTCTATATGCCGGGCAATACCCTGGTCTAAAATGTGGCTGGTCAGGGCATCGGTCCAGCTCGATACCACCTGATTCTGCTCAATTTTATCAAAAGCCAAGGTGATGGCTTGTTGATAAGGTATCAATTGTATGTTTAATAGTTGCGCCAGGTGGTTGGGAGTGCACACCACTTCTACCTTCATGCTTTCCACTAAATTCCGCGCCAGGGTATAAGAGGTGGCCGTTACAAAATACAGCCAGTAGGAGGAGAGTTTGGGCGTCATGACCGGCACTACCCATATCCTGCGCTTTAACCCTCTGACTTGTGCAAACTGCAGCAACATTTGCTTATAGGATAAAATGTCCGGACCGCCAATGTCGTAACTTTTACCAAAGGTTTCGCTGCGGAGTAAAACACCCGCCAGAAACTCAATGACATTGCGGATGGCAATTGGCTGGCTGACCGTGTTGAGCCAGCGGGGTGCAATCATCACCGGCAGCTTTTCCACCAGGTCGCGTATAATTTCAAACGAAGCGCTGCCGGAGCCTACAATAATGCCTGCTTTCAGGGTGGTAAGGGGCATCGGGCCGGAAGCCAGTATCCGCTCCACGGTTTGGCGGGAGCGCAGGTGCCTGGACAATTGTGCTTTGTTTACAACGCCGCCCAGGTAAATAATTTGCCGGGCCCTGGTTGGCTTTATTCCCTCTATAAAATTTTGTGCTGCCAGCACTTCCAGGCTGGTAAAGTCGCCGGTGGTAGCCGACAAGGAATGAATAAGGTAATAAGCGGCATCAATATCCGCCGGAATGTTTTTCAAGGAATCTTGTCTTAGGAAATCCACTTCAATCACCGTCAGCCGGTCCGGGGTAAAACGCTCCTGGCTGAAACGGTTTTTATCCCGCACACAGCACACTACTTCATGGCCGGCCGCCTGCAATACAGGAAGCAAGCGCTGCGCTATATAACCGGTGGCTCCTGTTAACAGAATCTTCATTAGTTAAGGGGGCATCTTTGCTTTTACCTGGCAAAAATTGTGGCTGCCTCTTTTGCAAACAAAAACAATCAGCAGGTGTATTTTGTTGAAAAGGCCATAGAAAGATCAATGGTAGGATAGGAGGTAAAAGCCCTTTTTAAAATTAGGAATGAGGCATTGGCTGTATGGTTTGCCTACACCCTCTCCTTTGACAAGAGAAAGCCAGTGCCACAGGTGAGCCATGCAAATCTTGGATAAAGTCCTGCAGTGCCTTAAAAAAACCATGCTGTGCAGCTACCTGTTGCCAGTTGCTCATTCATTCGGCCCGTTTTCGAGAAAAGGCCGCTGCATCAGTTTTGTAAAAGTGTGCTGATGTCGATCTGCTCCAGGTAAGGGTCCAGCAGCAGGGTAGAAGAGAATACCCGTAGTATTTGTAAGCAGCCGGTCTGTTTTTCATAAAACACTTCTGCATAAAAACCTTCCACCTGGTAAAGGATAACCGAAAACTCGGAAAAGTCTTTCGAACACAGGCGGGTGCCCTGGTCACTGATCAGGGCAAACTGCTGGGAAGGGTCTGCTGCCCTGAATTCCTGAAGTGTCATAGCTTGTTGGTTTTATGGCCAGTAAACATTGGTCAGAATCTGGTAATTTTTCATCAAAGGGAGGATAGAAGCGGGTGGCTGTTTCAAAATACTAGGTTAATTTAATAGCCAAAAGCTTGGCGTAACGTGTTTCAGAAAAGCAGGTGTTTTTACCTAGGTGCGCCTACTTGATTTTCGGGGCTTTGCTGCCTATGGGTTTTTGAAATGGTTGGGTGGCCGTGAATAAATTTTTTAGGATGCTGTCTTTGGCTGTTTGCCCAACCTGTTGCATGTACCTGTCTGCGGGGCCGCGGCTTGGCTTTCCGAATCCTGCCGCCATTGTTCGTCAGAAGGCGTGCCGGATGGCTGCATGAGTAATTGAAGGCGCAAAGAGCCGTCCCCTGTTTGATTTTAGATCGATGCGCTTGCCACTTTGTTTTTATGAGTAAATTAGGTGTGGGAAAGCTCACCTTAGCTGTCGTTGTTATAAAAGTAAAGACATGGGTTTTTGAAAGACATCAAGCCCTTACCGCTTGCCCTATCCAACCTGCTTATGAATGCAGAAGTTCATTTCAGCAGTTGCTGCAAACCGGGTTTATGAATGACATTCATTTTTACCGAAACTTACCACCGGTAACCCCTGATGTGGCCGATGTTTTACAGGACGCTTTTTTTTATGCGGTGCCGCCCGGTTGGTTTGTTGTAATGGCCGATGTAAAAAATTCATCGGCTGCCATCCATGCAGGCCTGCACCGCGAGGTGAACCTGGTGGCAGCGGCGGCTTTGATCGCCGTGTTGAACATCGCCCGAAAATACAAGTTGGAATTTCCTTTTTTCTTTGGCGGCGATGGAGGAACCGCTTTGGTGCCGGCCTTGATGGTAACGGAGGTGTTGGCAGCCCTGCAGCTGCATAACGAAAACAGCCGCAACAACTTTGACCTGGAAATGCATGTGGGTTGCATGCCATTGCAGGAGGTGTACCGGCATGGACATTTTTTAAAAGTGGCCAGGCTGCAGGTGGATGATTATTTTCAAAAGCCCATGGTAGTTGGTGATGGTTTGCGCTATGCCGAACAGCAGATAAAAGATGCTGCTGGAGACCCGTCAAAGCATGCACCCGCCGTGTTGGACCTGCAAGGACTGGAATGCCGTTGGGATACCATCAAGCCTCCTGCTGAAGAACAGGAAGTGGTGTGTTACCTGATAGAAAGCCTGCATCCCGGCGAGCAGATAGAAGTATACCGGGAGGTGCTGTTAAAAATAAAAGAGATCTACGGCGACGAAACCCGTCGGCACCCGCTTTCTCCGGACCGGCTGAGACTATTGGTCAGCCTGGCGAGCATCAAAAATGAAACCGTGGTGAAATATGGCTCCTGGAAGAAAACTTATTTTCTGTCTGTTTTTTTGAAAAACTGGATCGGCAGGCTGTTGTTTGCATACAACTGGAAGCTGCAGGACATTAAAGCCTGGGATTACCTGCATCAGCTGATTGCCCATTCGGATATATTAACGATCGATGGGCGCATCAATACCATGATGGCTGGCAGCATGGAAAACCGGATCAATTTCAATCATTATTTATCCGGCCGGGAAAAGGAAGGGAAATTGATTTACGGGCACCACATCAACAGGCAAAGCATGATTACCTGCTATATAGAAAGCCGCCAGCTACGACACCTGCATTTTGTAGATGGCGCCGACGGCGGTTATACAGAAGCCGCCAGGGAGCTAAAGGCCAAGTGGCGGCAGCTGCACTTGTTGAAATAGCTGCATGAAGTGAAATGCAGAAGCGGCAGGCTGCTGTTTTACCTGGTCATCGCTAGCACCGCAATTGCCAGTAGCAAGTGGTTATAAGGCTGCCGTGGTTCGTTTCTATGTCGATAACGCACCCGTAGTATGCTTGCGTAATTTGAATACGCAAGTGGTATTTTCCGGAGCTTTCCATCGCTTGCTACCGTCTTTTATTCTGTAAATCCAACGAAGAGATACCTGTGCAGGGTCTTTTTATTTTCTTCCTTGAATTTTTGAAATCACATATTTTTTAGCGTGGTATGGAATGGCCATGTACGGATGTCTATTCCTGTATCATGCAGTGCAAAACTTCTTTAAAACCCCATATCAAAGCCAGGACCGGAAGACAGTTTTGTTTTTTACTTCAGGGTTTAATACATTGTTGATACGGGGATTTCTCTAACGTTTGTTGAACCTTTAAATCACGTTTATGAAAAAGCTAGTGCAGGTTTTTATTGGTTGTTTTCTTGTATCAGTTGCCGGTGCTCAGCTGGCGGGCAACGATATGATTGGGCTGGCGCAGATCAAAAAAGGCATCAAGTCCAAACGAGTCAGTAGTTATGATACCACGGGCGGCAACAGGGATCATTTAACCAAGATCAAACCGGGAGAGCGGCGGGTTTTATTTGATGTGAAAGGAGCCGGTATCGTCAATCATATCTGGATCACCATTGCGCCCAGCCCGCCCACTATACAGCGCGATGACATTATTTTACGCATGTACTGGGATGGCAACAGCTTTCCTTCCGTAGAGGCGCCCCTGGGTTCTTTTTTCGGCCAAGGTTGGAACGAGGCTTATCCCTATTATTCGCAACCACTCAGTGTGGCGCCGGGCGAATCCAATGCGCTGGTGAGTTATTTTGCCATGCCTTTTGCCAACGGGGCCCGAATTGAAATTGAAAACCAGAACGACCGGGATATTGACAACTTTTATTACTATGTAGATTACTACGAAATGGCGCAGCTGCCGCCTGATATGGGCCGTTTTCATGCCTGGTTTAACAACCAGGTAACCGAAACCGATTCGGTGGAGAGAGAAAATGAATGGGGAGTGCTCAGGCAGCAAGGCATTAATAAAAAAAGCGAACGCAATTATCTGATTGCGGACATTAAAGGCAAGGGTCAGTTTGTGGGTGTCAACTATTATGTCAACTCGCCTTCGCCCATCTGGTATGGAGAAGGGGATGACATGTTTTTTATTGACGGCACTGAATCGCCCACCCTGCATGGAACCGGTACGGAAGATTATTTCAATACCGCCTGGTGTCCCAAAGAAATATTTATGACACCTTATTTTGGATACCCAAGGATTCATTTGCCGGAAAATACGGGTAAGCGGTGGGATATTGGCTGGGCCGGAAGAACACACGTTTACCGCTTTCATATAACCGATCCGGTTTACTTCGACAAGTCGCTGAAGTTTAGCATCGAGCATGGACACAACAATGTGCTGATCCTGGAACTACGCACGGTGGCTTACTGGTACCAGACGGAAGCCGCCCGGGTGCCCGCCATCAAGTCAAAGGAAGAAAGAAAGCCCAGGCCTTTGATCGGTCCGGTTGATATGCACCGGTGGCGGGATGCCTGGCGAAAAGCAAAAGGAGATGGTGCCGCGATGTGGGGCAATGAAAATCAATAAGGGTCAACTGTTGCCGATACATGAAAGGACAAAAAGAAAATTAATACGCTCTTGTTGACGACCAAAACCATTGCCGTAAATTGAGGCGGTTCGTAGCCTCCTGCTCCACGGCTTGTTGCAATAAAGTAATTTCCATTAAGCCAAAGGTCCAGGTATAAAACCTGGACCTTTGTATTTGATCTTTTTCAATAAGCTATGCGCTTACGATTTATACTTGACCATTTCAGAAGCAGCAGCTTTATGGCTTGCTGGTTTATTGGGAAGATTCTTTTTGTAACCTGATATGGCTTTTTAAAGAAGTTGTTGAAAAGGCCATAGGACCTGATCTCAACGGGGTGAACGAATCCGGGATATGCCCTGATTTTGCTATTAAATAAATATTTGCATCGGTATGGGTATTTAAACCATTGATAGCTGCGTGCCTTACCTGCAAAACGGTTGGTCAATCCTGGTTGCCTGGGTTGTAGGCGTTTGGTCACATTTTCTTTCCTTTTCGTCACATTCCACAAGGCGCCGGTTTCTATGTTGCGTAACCTTGTTCCCGGTTACCCATTGCATTGTACACATTTTTAAAACCAGTTATCATGCGCAACCCTGTCTTTCAAAGATGGTCCTTTTTTATATTCCTGGCCGCGGCCTTCACCTGCATCTGTGCCGGGCCGGCGGAGCGGCGGAAAATGGAGCCGGCTTATGCAATCTTGTACACGCCTGCCCATGCTGAAGCAAACGAGCAATCCCCAGGCTGCTTATCGCCCAGGGCGCCAGTTTCCAAAAGGTTTACCGGGGCTTATTCGTTTGGGCCGGAATTGTTGTTGGTTTCACAATGAAAAGTTGGCGCGATGCCCCACTTCTTAAAAAGCCCATATGCATGAACCAGGATGTTGTGACTTCGTCAACCATCCGCACCCGGTTTAGTGCAATGGGAATGGACGTTCATCACCTGTTTTAAGCACTTCATACAACTGGTGGTTGACAGGCGCAGGTGGCTGTAGTAATTTAGCACTACCAACCAAAACGAAACTGCAATCTTCTAAAGATGTGAACTCCCGCCCAGCCCCGTAAGGCTGGGTTTTTTATGCCTGGACCCGTTGCAACCGTAATGATGTTTTCCATCTTTTTATAACAGTATAAGCTGTTCCTGCTGAAAAAAAATGATTGATTTTTTTAACCACGGGTATTGCGGTCTTGTGCCTGTTTATTTGAGGGATGAAGGGAGCAGGAAAACCGGGGCCATCCTGTTCAACGGCTAAATGACCCGGTTCGTCGAAGGAATGGGCCGGTTACAACATGCCAAGGGTAGCTTTGCCGTGCTAACGACCAAACCCCTTTAACCCCTACAGTGCATTGCTGTAAAAGATATTGTGAATATGAAGAACAGCCATACAAAACACTATACTATTCTTTGGGCCGACGACGATCCGGATGACCTGATGATCATGCGGGAGGTGCTGCAAGGTGCCGAAGACGACCACCACACGATCATAGAAGTAGACAATGGCCGGAAAGTGCTGGACTACCTCCAACAGACTTCAAACACCCAATGTTTTCCCTGCCTTATTGTACTGGATATGAATATGCCGGTGCTGAGCGGCAGAGAAACACTGGCCCTTATCAAATCCGATAAAAATTTTTGTTCTATTCCGGTGGTGGTATTTACTACTTCTGCCAGCGAGCTGGACCGGATGTTTTGTAAACGCCATGGGGCGGAAATGATTACCAAGCCGCCTACTTTTACTTCTTTCCAGGAAGTGGTGCAACGCCTGCTGAACTTTTGCACTGCATCGGAAGTAGTGCAGCGGTAAAGCCGGCCGTATCCGTTTTGAAGCGTTGGGCAGGTAAATAAACTTGTTTTAAAAACCCATATCACTGCGGGTAAGTAAAAAGGACTCTTACTCAAGTGTTTTCAGCTTTATACAATTCTATCGTCAATGGTGAATACCAAATCATAATAGGGATAACAGTTTCGTATCAAAGCTTTCCCTTCTGCATTGCGGATGCAGACATTGATATCAAAAAGCCGGCAAAACAGTTGCCGGCTTTTTATGCGAAAGTTGTAGCGGTATTGATCCGCTCATAATCCTGCAGATTAATACCTTCTGTTGGCATCGCCCGATGCGCGGGTGCCCGTGGTGGTGGCGTATTCCTGTTGTTTTTCTACCCGCAGCTGGTTTTGTACATTGGTTACACCGGAAATGGCTTCTGCCATGTCTTCAGCCCTGCGTTTTTCTTCCCGGCTGTGCACCGTTCCGGACAAGATCACTTCGGAGCCATCCACTTTTATTTCAATGTCGGATGCATCTACAAAAGGATCGTCACTCAGCCGGTCGCTTACGTCTTCTTTAATGCGTTCGCTGGAGCGGGTATAACCCCGGGGGCCTTTTCCTTTGTGTTCGCCCTGCATCCTGCGATCCATTTCCCGCCTGCGTTCTGCATCGTCATCGCCAAACCAGGAGGACACTTCATCTTTGGTGCGGTCCCACCAGTCCCGCTCTTCGCGGCCACGGTTGTTGCTGCTGCCATACCGCCTTCCCCTATTGCGGTTGCGGTCTTCGTCGGCTATGCGGTAGTCAAATCCACCCATGTAGCCATAGCCACCGCGGTAATAGTCGCGGTTGCCCCTGAATGCTTCCGGCGCGCCAAATTCATCGCCGTAGCCGGTATTGCGGTAGTCGCGGTTGTAATCACTTTCTCTTCTGTACGGGTTGCCACTGTAGCTGCCGTAATTGCTGCTTCCGGCGGTTCCGTATCCTTCCCGGCTATATTCATTTTCATAGTTGTTGCCATATCCGGCGGAGCCATACCTGCTTTCGTAATTGCCGAAATCTTCATCGCGGTTGTTATCATATTCCGACTGGTAGCTGGCCTGCCCGTAATTGCGGTCCCGATCGTAATAGCCTTCACGATCAGACCTTCTTCTGTCCTGGTCCCAATCTGATCTGGAACCAGCGTAGGGATTGCTTCTGTTACGATTATAGTCTGCCATAACCTGATGTTTAAAATGAATAAATAGGTTGGACAAGGATGTACTGTAAAAACTGTGCCTTTCAGGCGTATTCTTTGGCTTAAAAACCCATATGGCCCAGGTGAAATCAGTGCTGGTAGGCAGATGCTGCCGCCACAGTGGAAAGGATAGGCAGAAGGCAGATACGCCAGTAAACAGGCGGTTTTTGGCCAATGCTGCTGGTGGATGATCGGTATGTACAGCCGCAGCAATTGAACGCGGACTGCGCTTTAAAGACGATCTGCAAAACAGGTTAATTTCCGGCACCTGCGAATGGTGGTGACTGCCGGTAACCGGGTGGTAAAAGCAGCCACATTAATCCACTAAACTGCTGATGTCAATGGTTTTCAGGTAGGGTTCCAGTAAAGCTGTGCTGTAAAAGCTGACCAGTTTTACCATCTGTAAACTTTCCCGGTCATAAAATACTTCCACATAAAAACCTTCTACCTGGTAGAGGGCAATCAGGTAAGGGCCTACTTTTCTTTCGCCTATAGAAATTCCGGTATGGCTGAGAAAACTGGCTTGTTCGTCTAGCTGTAGCGTTTTATATTCTTGCAGTGTCATATAAGGTTGGTTGACGCATTATGGACTGCAATAAACATACAAAGGTTTAATTCCTCTTGCAAGCAGGAGCTGTCGCTGGCTTGCCTGTTCTGTTAATGTGGATTCCGCGTAGAGTTTTACCCAGTTTTAGCTGGCAATTGCTTTTCTGTGCCGGGTAGCCTTCTTGCCTCAGCCATGGGTTTTACTTTAAAAATCCATTTTTACTTGTTGTTAACAAAGCACACGGCCGGCTTACCTGTCTGCACCAACGGTTAAGAAAACATTACCTCTTTCTATGGCTTTTTTAACGTTGACAGTTGCCATGGATTTCCTGATACTTATATGGGTTTTTTAAGAAATTAATAATGTTTTCCTCCCCTAAAATGCCGTTATTACAATAGTAGCAGACCCGTAAGTGGATGAAGGGTTAGGGGCGGTATATGGGTTTTTGAAACAGTCTAGCCGCACTTGTGGGGCAAAAATGGGTCTATTGGGGGTTGAGTATGAGTGGGTTAAAGAGCGGTTGTAAGAAAGGCACCATCTTTGAACCACTGCATTAAAAATTGTAGTGATATGGAGGTAGTAGCAGCTGTGTTGCATGATGGTAAATTAGCACACTACGAAGTGTCGATAGAGAATAACGGTGTTTGTAATGCCCGACTGGCAGAGTATAAAGGAAGCCCGGAGCACACACCCCCGGAACGGATCACACTGGTACGGGAGGGAAGGCACTGGGTAAGCGATATGGCCGACCGCAGGCTGGTAGACGATCTGGGGTACGCTGTGGAAATAAAAGTAAAGCCCCTGCTGGATTCCAGGAAACGGGATGGCAGCCACCCCGCGGGTGAATAAGCTGATCAGTGGGCCGGTGGCCGGAGGTTTTGCGGCCACTGCCAAAGCCCATTGATCTTTCTTTAAAAAATCATGGTACTTTCTTTGGTTCCATAATACCTAATGATAAAACTGAGTGTATGTTTCGTGCAGTAAAGAAGCCATTGGAAATTGAAGTAACCTATGACGGTGAAAAAGTAAGCGTAAAGCCCCTGAGGGTAAAACCCGGTGAAGGTATTGTTGACCGCACCCTGGCCCGGTGCGAAGAGTTTCTGGCGCAAGTGTTCCTGCAGGAGCAGGCAGCTCCTGTACCATATCCCCGCCTGGTGGGTTTTTTCAAGCAGCGGGGCTGGGCCATTTCCGAATAATTTTTCCATCTTCGGTCCCTGGCATCTGTCACAGGCGGGAGCACTGTTGCGCTTTATACCGGCAGTACAGTTTAAAGCAGCGCCTTTTCCGGGTTAATTTACTGCGGTCATCAAGAGGCAGTGGCGGGTTGTTACCTTGTATAAAGGGGCACCGGTTAAAGCCTAGGCGTTCCATTTTTTACTAAACAGGCGAGAAAAACCATTGCCGATCTTTATTAAAACAGTCCTTCGTTTTTTTCTTTCTGGTCTTGAGCGGCCATGCAGGCATGAAAAAACCCGATCCATGATCGGGTTATGGCACGGTACTCTACCAGTGGGTTTACCCGTTGTATAAAAGGTCGGATCTGGTGCAACCTTTAAAACGGCGCACTACCTCATGCTTTAAATCGTAATACACTTCTACAAAAAAGTTGTCGATCTTGTACAGAACCACCTTGTGACCGGGAACCAGTTTCTCGGTAAGCCTTTCACCTTTAAACTCTACGGCTTCATCTTTTCCGGCATCACTCAGACAAATAAAATCACGAAGCGTCATAACTACTATATTTTAAAAAGTTGATACAAGCTGATTTCTTCAAGATAGGGGTCCAGGCCATCGGTACTGCCAAAGCTTTTGATCTGCAAAACTTCTTCGTTGTCGTTGTGAAAAAAGACTTCGATATAAAAGCTCGCCAGCTGGAATAGGAAAACGGTAAAATCTTCTGTTTGGCGCTGGCTGATATAATTGCTTCTTTCCAGTATCCACCAACGTTGTTTTGCATGACTAAGAGCTTTGAAGCGATGAAGCGTCATAACCGGCTTTTGTGAAACGAAAGGTGTCACAAACCCGGTGCCATTTGAACAAAAAACACATTAGAAAATAAGCCACCTTTAAAGACTAAGTGATTACTATTAGGATGTGTATGCAGAATAAAACTTATGTGTGGCAGATTTTATTGTTGTTGACATAACAGGAAGGGCTCATGATTGGCCGCAATGGTTCATGCCAACGTGTGCTGGTATAAGGATGCCGCGCTGTTTTGTAACCCACCTATGCGGTTGTGACTATTGATTGATGCATCAAGCAGGCAGGCATTAAAGCGGTAACCATTCCTGGAAGAATAAAGGCAGTCAGAAGTGAAAATAATAGATGATTGATAAGCGTATGGGCCTTTTAAAAGCTTTGTAAGTGCGGCCGGGTTCTCTGGATTAGTGGCTAAGGTCTTTAGGCGCAAGAACGGCCGGCAGTTGTATTCTTTTGCCGATTTCTGTGGCTATAAATGCAAACTCATCCGCTACCTGGTCCAAGCAGGTCCAGTTGCCTTCGTTATTGCGGTAAATGCGCAACTGTGCAGGAGGCGGGTTGGTTGGCAGGCGGCAGTGTTGCAGGGTCAGCAGATAAATACCCGGTTCGGTACACAAAACACCATAAAAAACAACGGCCCCTCTGACAAAAACATTGGTGGAGAAAGACTGGCTCATACAGGGTCAATTTTAACCAATACAGGCGCTGCTTTAGCTTAAACGGGGTTCAGGCTAAAAGGTATCAGATCAATTAAACAGCAATTGATGATTTGAAAATTTTTATCAGCGTTTCAAAAGGTGGTGGCTATTTAAAAATACAATAAAATGCGGTTTTTTCAAATGACGCGGTCGCAAGTTGGCGCAAAATTTTTATGCATATGGGTGCATGCAAGACAGTGTTTATACAACGGTGGTGCTTCGCCAGTGGAGTGAGTTTAAAAAGTTTACCGAAGACCTGTCGGAAAACTGGGCGTTCCGGGGGCAGCGCAATGCGGGCTGGGAGCTGATGAATGCCATTGAGCGCACCGACTTTATTAAATTATACAATGGGATAGAAGCCGATTTCCTTTCGGAATTTCAGCGCGGTGCCCGCAACTATTTAACCAAAGACCAGTTGCCGGAGCACCTCATTGAGTGGCTGGCGCTGATGCAGCACCACGGGGCACCCACCCGCCTGCTGGATTTTTCCAAGTCGCCTTTTATTGCCGCCTTTTTTGCTTTTGAAGTGTGCGGCGGCCAGGAGGACCGCCATATCGCCGTTTGGGCCATCAATGTCAATTTTTTAAAGCTTCGGTCAACCGAAATCTTATCTGCCCATTTTTCAAAAGAACTGGAGGCCGCCAACCACCTGGTCAACGAAGCCCTTTTTGAAAAGATCTTTTTGGCCAACCAGTTCCGTTTGATTTTTCCGGTAGAACCCTTCCGGATGAACCGCCGCTACTCCCTGCAGCAATCCATTTTTGTAAGTACCGGCAACTCGTACGAGCCCTTTATGCAGCAGTTGCAGTTTTTAGGCGATGAAATTGGTAAGGCCGTCATTAAAATTGAACTGCCGGCTTCGCTGCAAAAAGAAGTGCTGCGCGACCTGCAGCGCATGAACCTCAACCGGGCCAGCTTGTTTCCCGACCTGGATGGCTATGCGGCGGCACTGCGGCTCCGCTATAACAGCATGAAATCGCCGGAAGAATCGATGATGCACCAGTTGCAAAAGCTGGAAGACTCTAATTTCAAGTTCATTCCTTAACCGTCCGTTGACCTTTGTCAAGCAGGGGTAAGTGTTTTTACTCAACGGGCCAATTTTTAAATTTTTTAGGTATTTAGATTAAGACAGGAAATTTTAAGTTTGTTTGATTTCGTTTTTTTAACTGCTATTTTTCAGGCTTACTTAACCGGCGGCAAGTGTGGTCCACGTTTAAGCAAAAGTTAAGCAAAACTGCTTGTAAAAGCTGGAAATAAAAATTAACTTTTGGCTTTGATAATAGTCCAATAACCTATAACACGAGATGACAATGAAAACTTTTTTTGGTAAACTGTTCGTACACTTTGAATTTTTGTCTAATCCGGCTGAAGGTGCCCTGAGCAAAAAAGGCGGACAGCGCAAGCGCAAGACAAAAAAAGCAAACATCAGCGGTATTATTTCACCGGAAAGTGTACACATGCGGGGCCCGTCTTCTAAAAAAGGGGAAAACGCACGCCGGACACCGGCACCCTGACGATTTAACTGAACCTTTTTTCGATAAACTGTATCTTTAGGGTACAGTTTTTTTATGGGAGTACTGAAGCAGATTGCTGAATATTTATACATACGCAAGCCCGATCCTGATCGTCCTAAGTCGCAGTGGGTCAAGTACATGCATGGCATTAACCGCCTCAGCATCCTGCTGTTCCTGCTGGCGCTGATCATCATGGTAATTAAGCTTTTGATAAGGCATTAGCCTGCACCGCCTGTACAATAATGGCGGCGGCCTGTGCGGAGGCGTTGCCTTGTTGCTGCAACAGGCTTTTGAGGTCCGCATAGTCTTGTTTGATCTGCCGGATGCGCTGCGGGTTGTGCAAAATGGCATCCAGTTCGCGGGTAATGTTTTTCACCGTTAGTTCGTGCTGTATCAGTTCGGTTACCACCGGCTTGTCGGCAATCAGGTTGACCAGCGAAATATATTTGATCCTGATCAGTCTTTTGGCAATGTGATAGGAAATAGCGGAACCTTTGTAGCAAACCACCTGCGGCACGCCAAACAAGGCCGTTTCCAGTGTCGCCGTGCCCGAGGTTACCAGCGCCGCTGTGGCCCTGGTAAGCAGGCTGTAGGTTTCGCCTTTAACCGATGTTACTTCGGGGTAAGGCGCCAGCAAGGGCGCATAAAAACTTTCGTCCAGCGAGGTGGCTTTGGCTACTACAAACTGGTGGTCCGGAAAGGCTTTGCTGGCTTCCAGCATAAGCGGCAGCTTTTTGGCTACCTCCTGTTTTCTACTACCGGGCAGCAGGGCCACGATGGGTTTTTGAAGCGGTTGCTCCGGCGCCGGGTGTTGTGCCACAAACTCGTTGACCACCTGCACCAGCGGATGGCCTACATAGCTTACCTTATAGTCCCACCGGGTTTCGTAAAACTCTTTTTCAAAAGGCAGGATCACCAGCATGTGGTCTACCACTTCGCGAATAAGCTTCACGCGGCTTTCTTTCCAGGCCCATACCTGCGGGGAAATGTAATAGATGACTTTGATACCCTGCTCTTTGGCCCATTTGGCAATGCGTAAATTAAAACCGGGATAATCGATCAGCACCAGTACATCGGGGGCAAAGGTGGCTATGTCCTGCTTGCAAAACCGGATGTTGGCCAAAATGGTCGGCAGGTTTTTGATCACTTCTGCAAAGCCCATAAACGCCAGGTCTTTGTAATGCTTTACTACATCAGCACCGGCCGCCTGCATCAGGTCACCGCCCCAGCTGCGGATGGTGGCCTGGGCATCTTGTTTTTTGATTTCCCTGATCAGATTGCTGCCGTGTAAATCGCCGGATGCTTCGCCTGCTATGATGTAGTATTTCATGCCTTGAAAGGGTTGTGCGTAATTGGGGGGTTAAAGATAAGTAGTGCGGGTGAGTGTATGGGTTTTTAAAGCAACCCGCCTGCTTTTGGCTGCGGGCTGATTGCTGCGGCGCTGTGTAACTTCTTTAAACCCTATATGACATTTTTAAAATGCTCCCAATAGTTTTGGCAGCTGTTGTCAAACCTGATGTTTCTATTCCTGATTTCTTTTTTATATGGGGTTTTGAAGAAGTTGTCATGCCTTTCTCTTGCCTCTGTTCTGCTGCATTCGTTGAGCATCTCTAACTTTTTCAAATGTCCATATCAATGTTTTGTATCTTATCCTATAGGTTTTTGAAGAAATCGTAATGCCTCTCCCTTCTGTCATGCTGAACTTGTTTCAGCATCTCCTACTAACTTCTTTTAAACCCCATATAGCAGTTCTTTTATGAGTTTTTGTCGGAAAATGGAAGTGAAACATAACCTAAGGCCTGTGCTCAGTCCCCGGAGATTTCTTCCCAAAGAGCAGCGGTTGACCCCTCGGCAGGACCAGCGCAAAGAAGCGCTGCGAAGGGACATTGCGCAATCCCTTTCCGGTTGCAAAACCCTGGAAGATTTGAGGGAAAGGATGAAGGCCTTGGGGTATCAAACCATTAAGGGAAGGGGGATTTGCTTTATAGACGCAAAGGGTGTTCGGATCAAAGGAAGTGAAGTGGGGTACTCTTATAGAACCATTGAAAGAATGCTTGCTCAAAATAACGGACTCAAACTCCTGCAATTTACCCCCAAAGAAAATGGAGCGGACACTCCAGTGCTGTCTTTAGTTCCAAAAATTTCTGGTTGGGAAAGTGCTCAAAAAGGGCTGAAAACGCCGGGCATGGAAAAGCACCTGGAAAAAGCGCTGGAAACTCTTTTGCGCCATAAAGAAGAACTACCGGTCGGGGTTAACCCGGAGTTGTTGAAAGAAGCCAAAAAGAAAAAAAGCAAGCGCCGCTTCTTGCGCTTGTAAGCTTGCTACCTTTTTACATGACTAATTAAATTAAATATTATGGCCAGCGAGTTAAACCGGGCAGACGAAAAAGATGCCTTAATGAATGACATCCTTCAGGAAACAGAAGAATTAAAAGAAGTATGCAGGACACAGGGGGAACGATTAAACCATCTGGAACAGGGACAAAAGGCGTTTGCTCCAAAGATGGAAGAACTGTATAACGGATTCAGTGGTCGCATGGAAGCTTGACTGGCTGATCAAAGACCCCTGGATCTTTCTTTGCTTACTTCCATCCTGGAGAAAGGATTAGAAGATATAAAAGAGGAAGTAAAAAAGCAGCACTGCCGGCTTTACCAAACAAAGCACTACAGTCTTTTTGGGGATCGGTTCGGATCCGAACATTTTAAAACGGTAATGGATACGTCGATGAAGTGGGTCATTGTCCTGGTCGTTGCCTGAAATATAATCGCCATAATAAAATTCCTGATCCACTTCAAGTAGGCAATTCATGGAAGGGTGAGTGCCTGGTCACGCCGCCTCACAAATTAAAGCGAGTAATTCAACCGATCTTGGGTGTTTTTGGTAGAAATATTTAAGGGCAATACCGGTGTATATGATAATATAAGGTTGTATGGGCATCTTGCCGGTGTTTCACCTGTTGATCAACAAAGAAGTTTACTGTTGAGTAGTCACCCCGCCGTTTGTTTTGTAACTTTTGGTAACTTATAGAAACATGCACCATGCTTACCTTAACCCTTCAGCCCTTGCACGTGCGCGGAGTGGACGCCATGGGCATACCTCAGCCCGAGGATAAGGAGGTGGAATACGCCCTTCGAAAGATCCGCGGGATCCGCTGGAGTACAGGGGCTAAACTATGGTACCTGCCCCTCTCAAGGGAACACTACCGCCTGCTATTGGAAGGGCTCCAGGGCAAAGCGCTCCTCAATACCACTCCCCCTTGCGCAACTATCTGGAACAGCGAAGGACTGTTTTTCCTTCCATTCGATCGGAGAAGCTAACCCGCACCAGTTCCCAGTTGCTGCTGTTGCAACCCTTGAGCACGGCCAACCGGAAAGCCTTTGGCCAGTTTCTGGCCCAGTTGCAGCTTAAAGCCTACAGCCCCAGCACCATCAAAACCTATCGCAATGAGTTTCTACCGCTGTTGCGCCTGCTTAAAGAACGCGATGTGGCCACCCTCACCGCAGAGGAGGTGCGCCGCTACCTGCTGTCCTGTATCGAGAAACCGGGACTGAAGGAGGCTACCCTGCACAGTCGGATCAACGCGCTGAAGTTTTACTCCCGGTGCTGGGCCGCGAGCGGATGTTTTTGGAGGTGCCCCGACCCAAACGGCCTATCCAGTTGCCCAAGGTGTTAGGTGAAGAGGAGCTGGGACGGCTGTTCAACGCGGTCACAAACCGCAAGCACAAGGCCATCGTGTTTACCGCCTACTCCGCCGGGCGTAGGGTGAGCGAGGTGGCGCACCTGAAGCCCCGCACACGTGGACAGCGCCCGTATGCAGCTCTTTATAGAAAGAGCCCAGGGCAAGAAGGACCGCTGCGTGAGCTTAAGCCCGGTTTTACTGGACGTCCTGCGTTCCTACCTAAAGGGCTGTACACCACGGCCCATCACCTATCTTTTTGAAGGACCAGTTCCCGCTCGTCCCTATTCGCCCAAGAGTATGGCGCGGATCTTTCGGGAGGCCAGGCAGCGAGCAGGTATTTTAAAAGAGGTCAGTTTTCACGCACTCAGGCACAGCTTTGCTACCCATCTTTTGGAAAAAGGCGTGGACATCCGCTACATCAAGGATCTGCTGGGGCATTTTAGTATTAAGACTACTGAGCGTTACCTGCATGCGGGAAAAGAACAGCCGGTGGCTATCCGAAGTCCTTTGGATGCGCTCTGGAGGAGGCAGCGCCTGGAGTGGTAAAGTTTGCTTGTTCGCACCGACAATACAAAAAGGCTCCTATTAAAACATTGTAAAACAATGATTAGGAAATTACTTGTGGGGCTCGGGGATGTGCACTATTTTAGTGTTAAGCGCAGCCAAAACCATTCATTCAGTTCAATTATTCATATGCGACAGTCGTTTTTATTTAGTTTGCTCCTTATTTTTACGACAAACGGCTTTAGCCAAATCCAATCTGCAAACAAGAAAATTGATTGCGTTGAATTAGTAAAGCGCCTTTCGCCTGATTGGAAACTTGACTCATCTGGCAACGGAGGGTTCCGCAGAGAAAACACAAAGTATTTGCTTGCCTGCAAGACAGACGGCTTAACAAAAGATGCGCTGCTTCAAAGCTTGGGTAAGCCGAATCAAATAAGAGACACAAACAAAGGCAAACAATACCTGTATTACTACTACGACTATAGAACCCTTCCGAAAGGGAAAGATGGTCCGCTTGGCTACGCTTATGTATATTTTACAATCCCTGACGGCAAAAACCTCGTTTCATATATAAGTGAAGGCGACACTGACCTTTGATGCGCTTAACACAGGCTTTCAACAATACAGGCAGATGAATATGTTTTCGACTAAAGAATCACTATTTTGCTCCTGTAACTGAGAGAGGCTGTAGCATTCCAAATTCCTGTACTGCTAAAAGCCTCTGACCGTTGTACGCAACCCTCGTACATACCATGCTGCTACTTGCAGAATAAATTGAAGATTACTAATATTTACAATTAGCTTCATCTAGACGCAGAACTGATCCTAGCGATGTTTATCTAAGGCTTTCTTGAAGGAAAAAACTCTTATGGATAGGCCTCTCGAGTTAAAATTGGAAGCACATGTTGTAAATATGGATCTGCTTCATCTAATAAACGGTCTACAAATAACTTCAAAAGCCTGTTAAGCTTTAACAATCTTCAGAAGCCAAAGCATTTTTAGGTGCGGCAGTGTGTTAATTTTTACATGCATGACTAGGTACAGTTTTGGCTTTTTATCATTGCAAACAATTCTAACCATAAATGCTCACTCATCTTGCTATCACAAAAACAAAAATCTTTAGTTTGTAAATCGGCAACTTTTAATTGAAGAATTTTTTATATAAATAAAATTTACTTTATATTCGTAGTGTTGCTAGTGATACGTTACATGCATACGGATAAAAGGAGTTTTGTCCGTTTTTAACTACTAGAAATTTCAATAATTTCTTCAACAACTAGTAAAAAGGAATTAACTAAATATTGAACGATTAGAGCATAAAAACTACTACCGAACCAATAAATCATAAACCAAAATAAAAAAGGACTTAAAATGATTAATAAAATTCCCGGTGCTGATTACCTGGGTTGTGGTTTTAACATTAATGGCAAGTTTGATTCATCATCTGCTACCTTTCAATTGTTTCAACAAAGCTATTCAAAGCAACAGACCTATACGCATCCGTCGACCAAGATTACTTACCTGATGCCAGATAATGTTGCGCTTATTCCAAATTCCAGTACTCAAGGTGCAATTCATGTTTTTCAAACCAAACAGGAATTTCAGAAATTTTTTGCGGGAAAGGCTAGTCTTCAAATGTCGGAAGGGTTACTCTCTGGAGAGTTTAATACAGCTTATTCACAGACGTTGAATACATCTAATTCCTACTACTATTGCCTCTGCGAAAATGAATCTACGGGCTGGGAACTTAGAATGCAAGATGAATCTTTTCGTGTATTATCGGAAACATTCACGGAAGACCCAGGTGTCAAAAACCTGCCTTCTACTTTCACCGCCCAGAACCAGGAACAATTTTTTGAAGTTTTCAGGAAGTTTGGGACTCATTTTATATCTCGGGTCGTGCTTGGTGGAAGTATGAGATATTATGTTGCGGTCAATAAGGCTTATAGCAGTCAAAGTAATGAGATAAGTGCTAATTTAACATTGGAATATAATGCTCTTTTTTTTAAAACAAAGGATGAGGCAGAAGCTGATTGGAAAACCATAGATCAGGAATGGACCCAAAGCAGATTCTCACAAATTCAATCTAAAGGCGGGGATGATAGTATGCTAAATACCTTAAGTCCAACACGACCGAATTCATATGGAAATTTTTACGCCCAGTGGTTAAATTCGTTAATGTCGAATCCCTGCATTATTAACTTCCAGCTTCGGCCTTTGTCTCAATTGTTTCCCAGCGATCGGGTTGCCGCTGTTAACCAGGCAATTTGGCATTATAACAACGACGCAATAAAGGCGAGTGCTACTATCGAATCTCAGGGAGCTACTAATAATTTATCCTGGATTTCGGCACCTTGCATTACCATGAACAGACAAACTATTACCCCCGATCCCTTTGTACCATTACCTCCCTACAAGCAGGTCAATACGCCTTCTAATTCGCCGCATGACGGTATAAATTGTACCGAGCCATTAGGCGGATATCAGATCGTGCTTTTTGAGTGTGATACCTATCGCGTCTTATTCAGCAGGATATATTACGTGGATCAAAGTGAAGACGACCACTATCTCCACCTCCAGGTTCCAGCTGCTTCACAAAAGGTTTATGTGGATATTATGAATGATTTAAATAAAATTGACTACAAAGATTATATATGTGCCGTTTCGGCTTTTGGTATAGACGGGGATAATTTGCCTTCATCTAATTTTATGTATTGGTTGGAGTCATGTGGTGCAGAACTTGGAGAATGGAAGAAAGGTAGAGATGAAATTTTACACGAACCAGGACCCGAAGCGGAAGGCTGGTGGAAGGTTTGTTATACCTGTATTGGGAAGAAAGGTTCTTCTTCTGGTTATGCGATTGAAGATTTCAATACTCTAGTTTGGAATTATGGGGGAAGTGCAAATGCTACATCCACTTATTTGTTAAACTGTCAAGAGGCAAATATAAACACTGTGAAAGCCCTAAAGATGGCGGCAGCCTCAGTGGAAGTCCCTGATACGGTTTCACATAATGCCCAAGAGGCAGCGAATCTATAGAAGAGTAAGGCTCTTGGGCAAGCTTACGATATCTATGACTTCACAAAATTTATTTGTGCATAATTAGGGAGGTATGGCGTTCCTCGTTTAACGACTGCCAGGATGCGGTGAAGCAGTTTGTTTCTAATAGCATTCAACACGCACATTTTTGATTTTCCTTCTGCCACTTTTCGTATAAAGTAAGCATGTAGATCCGGTACATTTTTGCACGAAGACATAGCGGCCAGATGAAGGGTGGACTTTAACTGCATATTGGCGAAGTTTGAAGTACCCGCTCGGCCTCGGATGCTGGTTCCGGAGGTGTGTGTAAAGGGCGCAACACCGCAGTAGCAGGCCAGTTGCTTAGGCGTCGTCATTCGGGTGAACTGCTGGGTGTAAATCAATAGCTCAGTGGTCAGTACCGGCCCTACACCCTTGATGGAAGTCACCAGTTGAAAAATCCGCTCCAACTCTGCGTCACTATGGATTAGCTCCTGCATCCGTTTTTCAATGGCTTGCTTGCTCTTTTTCAGTCCTTGAAGTGCCGGGGCATTCAGCTTTGCCAGTTCCTTGCCAGCTGCTTTGTCAATGCGACTAATTTCACGCACTGACACGCTGATCCCCTGGAGTGCTTTGTCAATGCGTTTGCGGTTGGAAAGCAGGTCTCTTAAGAGCTCAAGCGTTGTATGTGAAGGACTTACCAGTTTTGCTTTATCCCTGTTAAGCATGGCATAATGCGCAATTCTGAGTGAATCGATCTTATCACTTTTTCCCCTGACAAGACCCATTGAGCGTTTGAGAGGCAAAGAAGACTCGAGCCAAACCTTGCCACCTTTGAGCAGCAAAAAAGCTACCAGCTGCCTGCAGTAAATGCCGGTATGTTCCAGGCAGAAAAGAGTACTAGGATAATGAAAGTCGTTTTGAGACAGCAGCCACCGGTTGAGCCGTTGATAGCCAAGAGGTGTGTTTTCGAAGCATTGGTAGTGGTTTGCGCCGGCTTGGGTGATACAACTAACGTCAATGGTTAATTTTGAGACATCAACACCGACATAGAAGAGTTGATTTTGACCTCTTTGTTTCATACCTTTCGTTTTAGGAAGATGAGTTAACCGAGACTTGGTTATGTAGAAGCTCAAAACCTTTATAATGGGACCTTCACTCCCGAATATCTATTTGAGACCTGCATAACCAAAAATGGGCAGGGTACTGTATCGTCGAATAGGTCTTTTTTACCTTGTTAGCGCATAGGTCGCCCTGCCCAGATCGGTTAATGAATCATATCTAATTTATAAAAACGAAAACCTAACTGCAAGTCTAAAGGTTAGCGGCAAGGCAACATTACTATGTTTCAGAAGTTAAACTAACTCCTTATGGTTGTAAATGAAATCAGGTCTGCTGTAATAGACACAATTAACTTCATTATCCCACCTTTTGTTAAGCTCATAATAACATTGTATTTGGCATCTTTCGTCACCTATAATCATTTAACTGACTTTTACTTTAAAAAGATTCTTGCATCAATAAGCAATGTAAACATTGATGCAGTTAAAGAAATAATTGACAAGCTCTACCTCTCAAGTATTGTTCCCATACTTTTCATATTAATTTTAATTTCCTTTGCATATTTGATAAACAGACTTATTGATTTCTTTAGTTCCTTCATACCTTTTTCTTTTTCAAATACAAGTCAACTTGTGAATCATTACTCAATTTTATACGTCTGGAAATATTTTAAAGACATAGATGATGTTTATAATCTTGAATTAAGATTAAATCAAATCTTCGGCACAATAAAAAAAGAGGACGACTTAATTAACTTTGAATCTTTAGAGTATCTAACCCGTAAAAAAAATACAGAGTTTTCATACTATAACTTCATCCAGTTTCTATTTGTCGTATCAATCGTCTTTTACATTATGGCGAATAGAACACTAAATCTTAATTTAAATAGTGCACGTTTATTTATAACATTAACTTTATTGATATTTACTGCTATCGTAATCTTAGCGAGGATTTCTGACTATTTTTTTGGAATAGAGCAAAACAAGCTAATGATTGTTGAAAATCATTTGAAAAGGGAAAAAGGATTTTTGCCAAATTACTATGAGATTGATAAGGAAATCTTAGAAAGGATTGAATCAGGAAAAAAGTATAATTCAAAGTGGTGGTGGGTATCATTTGGATATAAACTTGGATGGATCAAGATGTTTAAACATTACAATTTTAGATATCCTTTTTACCGTTATTTTCAAGAGAGACGGGCTAAGAACATTCTAAACAAATAGCCCGCCGCTAATAACTAAGGTTTCGTTGCGCCCAACGGGCAGGCAATGAAACCGGTGTTGAACGAAACCGGCAAATTTTCAGCGAGACTGTTATTATGGAGTTATCGTGGGCAGGGGCAAGGTGTCAATGGCAGACGGGATGCCTGCTTTTTTTATGCGGTGCCTTGCATGGTAGCCTGGTGAAGACGTTTAGTCCACTTTTTCATTTTTTATTGACATAGGTTCCCCTACCCATTAATTTGTATGAACAGGAACAGGTTGTTTTTCCCCTAAACAGGCTTTGGGTGGCCCGCGCCCTACAAAGACTTCCACGGTGATGAGCGTGCCAGTCTTACAGCAGGGGCACTTGCGTAGCCGTGTGTTTACGGGCTTTGTTTTTCTTTCTACCTGCAACGATGCTTGCAGGGCCTGCAGTTTGCCCCGTTTCCAGGTGCTGCTAAGTAGGCCGTAGTGCCGGATGCGCACAAAGCGCACCGGGAGGATGTGCTGCGAGAACCTTCTGGTAAACTCCACGTTGCTCAGCGTCATCAGCTTTACAGCACCTGCTTGTTTATAGTCTTTGTAGCGGAAGCTGACGGTTGCTTCATCTACCTGCACGATGCGATGATTGGAGATCGCTACCTTATGCGTATAGCGGCCCAGGTATTCGATCACCTGACCGGGTCCGCCAAAGGGGCGCTTGGCATAGACCACCCATGGCTTTGCAAACAGGCGTTCAATAAGCACCTGGTCTGCTATGCCTTTTTCGCGCAACTGCTGCACCTACTTGGCCCGGTACACCTTGCTCAAGGCCTTTACCGGAAAAAAAAATTTATGGCTGCGTAGCTGGCGCTTCCATTTTCCTTTAGCATCCATACCGCCGCCCGGCACGATGCAGTGCAGATGGGGGGCAGCGACAGGTTCTGACCCCAGGTGTGCAGCACTGCGATCATGCCCAACTGCAAACTTTCGGTGCCGCCAAACTGGTGGAGGGTCGCCCACACAGCACCAAACAAGGCATCGTATACCACGCGGGGCTGGTGTAGTGCCAGCGGGTTGAGCTCCTGTGGCAGCGTGAAGACCGCGTGGTAGTACGTGCAGGGCAACAGGGCTGCCTCACGCTGCCCAATCCACTCCTGGCGTTTATGCCCCTGGCACTTGGGGCAGTGGCGATTCCGGCAACTGTTATAGCTGATGCGCACCGTGCCGCATTCATCACAGGCATCTACAGGCCCGCCCAAAGCCGCCGTTCTGCACTGCGCAAGGGCCCTCAGCGTTTTTTGCTGGTGAATGGAAAAACAAGCCTTGTCAATATCTGCCTGACGCAGCACATCCGCTACTTCCCATTTTGCCGGCTGCATTGGGCAAACACGTTATCGAGTAGGCTGTTGGGTAACTGGTCCGGCGTCCTACAAACATGCAGGTACACCAGGGTGCTTTCGATGTTTTGGTGGCCCATCAGTTTTTGCACGGTGAGGCTGTTGACCCCGTCTTCGAGCAAGTGGGTGGCATAGGTGTGACGCAGCAGGTGGGTGTGTACGTCTTTTAGGATACCGGCCTGCCGGGCGACGGTTTTTACCGCCCATTGCACCCCGCGCTGGCTGTAGCGGCCATCAAAGCCTTTGCCTTCGGGATTGCCGGTGCCTTCAAACAGGTACTGCTTTGGCCGCTCGGCTAAGATGTATTTTTTGATGCCTCGGATGAGGTGTTCAGAAAGCGGCACGTAGCGGTCTTTGCCGCCCTTGCCTTGCACCACATGCAGCAGGCGGCGGTCAAAGTCAAGATGCTTTAGCTCAAGCCCCCGCACCTCGTGGCAGCGCAGGCCGCAACCATACAGCAGGCCAATGAGGATTTTATGTTTTAATAGCTGCGCCTTGTGCAGCATGGCCCAGATCTCCTGGCGGCTGAGGATGACCGGCAATTTATCTGCACGGGCAATCGAGGGCAGGTGCAGGTGCTGGTAAGGCAGCCCTTCGGTTTTAAGCAGGAAGCGCAGGCCGTACACGGTGTGCTTGAAATAGGTTTGGGAAGGTGTTTGGCTTTGCTGCTGCAGCCCGTAGAGGTAGTCTTTGACCTGCTCAGGATCCAGTTCAGTAGGAAGACACAGAAAGTGGAGGGCCATAGCGGCGATGTGGCGGCTATAGTTGTCGAAGGTACGGGGGCTTCTGCCCAGGATGGAGATGTTGCGTTCAAAGCGCTGGAGCATTGCTTCAAACCCGTTAACTTCACGGCAGGCACGGTTGAGGTACTTGTTATACCTTAAGGCTTCCGGCGATTTTTTTTGGTAGCCATAATTTAAGTTTTGTTGAAGACTAAATGTACGGTTTGTCCCGGAAGGCTACCGTAGGTTTAGTTCAACATGCGCTTGCCAATATACCGGCTAACGAATACCGGCTGATCAAATCAATAATATTCATCTATATCGAATAAATTTAAGCTGAAGGAACATAGAATCCCGGTACATCAGCAAGTGCTAAACGTTGCCTGCAAGTTTTTTCGGACACCCTATATGTTTATGAGACAAGTATTCGGACTTCTTTTCCTGTTATCTATAGCTGCTTGTGGTGACAGAACGCAAACGACAAGCGTCACAACTGTTGACACAGCCGCTAAAGTGACAGACACAACAAGGCAGGAAAAGGCATCTACTGTTTCAAACCCAAACGGCTTTGACAGTACTTATGAACTTTCAAAGGAACACCCGACGTTTATGGTGACAGGATATTTCAATGCAGATGACATTTTGGATACAGCCATTCTTGTGAGACACAAATCAACAGAAAAAGACGCATTATTTATCAAACATGGCGGTACAGACAAATCTTTCCTGCTGAAAAATGGTAAAGACGTTGGTTCTGACTTCGATGATTTTCGTTGGGTAGGACAGTTTGAAGTCATGAAGAAGGGACGGAAAATTTGGAACAATGTCGTTGACGGTGAAATTGTAGGTGAAGAGCAAGTTCCAGAAAACAAGAAATATACCTTGCAAACAGACGGCATATTTATTCATGAAGACGAAGGCGGTGGCGGCGGAATAATTTACTTCAAGAATGGAAAATACATTTGGGTGCAACAGGACTAAACCAGCAGGCAACATTCGGTTTGCTGTTATGCTGGCGGACGAAACGCAGCATCAACTTTTTCTTCGCTAATCAGCATCAGTTCCGGCTGACAAAACGCAGATGAACTAATGAATAAAAATTGTACTTTGGTTTTCTAATCGGCTTCAGTTGCCAAGCTGACGAACATAAAATATCAGCACAGCAGCAGGCCCTCGACGTTAGTCGAAACCTTGAATGTCTTTATGTACAATCAGCAACAGATTGACGATTTCATTAAAGAAAAAACTGGCATTGATGAATTGCAGCCAACTGATGATTTGCTAAATAACCAAGGAGTAGGGGGCGATGACTTTCATGAGTTAATTGAGCATTATGCAAAAGCCTTTAATGTTGATATGACAACCTACTTATGGTATTTTCATGCCGATGAAGAGGGACAAAACATAGGTGGTGTTTTCTTTAAACCTCCTTATGAACGGGTTGAACATATTCCCGTTACCCCTGCTCTGTTGCTCGAAATGGCTAACAAGGGGCGTTGGGATGTGCAGTACCCGACTTACAAGCTACCAAAATATCGTTGGGACATTATAATTACCCAAATCCTATTTGCATTGGTTTTTATTTTTATTTTATACTATTGGTTGAAATGATACATTGAAGTTCGGCTAACACGATGTTTGCAAAACAGTGGCACTATACCTACCTTTCAACTATAAAACAATAACCAACAACAGCAAGTAAGTGGAACAGGGTAACACAGACTACCACTGCTTCGCAAACACTTTCTACGTGTGTGTCTTGAATCACTCCAGTTTGAACATGGAGTGAATGCTATACAAATGATGGAAGCTCTTTTTTTAGTAAGTCTTGATGTGCGGAGTTCGAGCGAACTGGATGACCGGCATTATTCAACCAGAAGAAAGAGGATGGTCTTCCGCAGACGATCTGCAGGGATAGTCTGCAAACCACCTTATGCTGCTTTGGGTGGAAACACTCTTGGTGGTGAACGATAAGGAAAAACGAGAACATGATTTTCGCAGGTGCGTGATGCTGAGCTGAAGAACCTAAACCAGTGATTGAAGCCTCGTAAGGGCAAGTAGGTGATGTTGAAAGTGGATAGATACGTTCGTGTTCACGACCAAAGTATGACGCGCAACCTGACTTAGTGGTCATATAACATCCGGGTAAAGCTGGCAGGACGGCATCACAGGCGTTTGCAGGGAACAAGAGAAGTCGCCCTTGTGCTGAGAGTAGTCACTACATCAGCGATGCAGGATCCATCAGAGGGCGACGGCGGACCAGCTCGTAGTAGTGACGAAGCCTGTGAAAGCAGGGGGAGCGAAGGGGCTGGCCTGTTTGGGTTTACTGATCAAAGACAACCAGCAATGGGAAGATCACTTTTCAGAAACCAACATTACAGCCGGTCAGCATGATCGGTACATCCTGGATGTAAATATTATATTTGTAATTGAACAGGAAGAGCCGGATGAATCGAGAGGTTCACGTCCGGTTCTGTGGGGACATCGGGGTGAAACTCCCCGGTGTGACCCGACTATCAGCATCATTACAGTCGTCTAAGGTGGAAGAGAAATTGCCACAAACTTTGCTAACGCTATGACAACAGAAGAATTAAAAGAAGCCATATTTGACGAAGTAAATGAACGAGACATCAACAGTTGGCATGGCATCACCAAGAACAATATAGACCGATTACTTGTTGAACCCACCGTTATTAAACTTGTGGATGTCTTAGGCCAAAGAAACGAGTATTGGCATGTGCTGGATGAGCAACCTGGAGACATGGTGAATGGCTATCAGGTGGTGTATGACGAACGAAAAGATATGTTTGGGCTGGCGACGAAAACCACTGTCGAAAGTAAGGAAGTAGGTTTTTTAGTTGGCCTGTATGGTTCATTCGTTGATGCGCTGGACAACATGTAAAAGTGCAAACAAGCTGACTGGATGCTGATAACACAAGCTTGTAAAATAGCGGCTGACGAATTACATTTAAACTGTAAAACACAAATCAACGGTAGAAGATAAATGAAGCGGCAGTTTTCCAAATTCCGCTACAAAGCTTCGCTCCGTTGTGCGTCAGCATAGAAAAACAGAATAGTCATCCTATGTCAGTAATTGAGAGAATTAAAAAAGCCTATGAATATCTAACCGAGGACAATTCAAAAGATTGGTCAAAGCGCGAGTATCACTTCTATCTTTTCTTTTGTGAAGCAACTGACCAAAATTTTCCTTGGAACTACAGAATGTGGAACGAGCATATTGAGCAGTATCCTGCTAATCTTTTCTTAAAGCAATAGATGTTTTAAACTAACGCGGGATAAGGCGCTGGAATAGTCTGACTTTCCTGCTTTTTTGATTTTGCCTTTTAACTTTCCTTTCAAAACCCCATATAGAAGGGACTCTTCTCCTTTCTTCCTAATCCAATAATCTCCCAAAATCATGATTCAGACAATCTGCGTAATCCTTTCCTCCAATCCGTGAAATCTGTGATCAACTTTAAACCTTAAACTTTAGACTTTAAACTTCCTCCAGTCGCCTCACTTCACCACGTACAACAAATACTTTTCCTTAAAAAAATCTTCTTCAAAAAGGTTGCTGAGTTCAACAATGCGGGGCTTGGTGCCGCTTTCCTGTATTTCCTGGGCCAGGTCGCCACCTTTTAAGCAAATCAGGCCGGACTTGAAGGTTTCTTTTCCTTCGGTTCCCTCTACTGTAATTTGTGAGCTTTTGAGCAGCGGCTTGCCCCAGGTCCACAGATCTTTCAAGGGAGCCACGGCACGGGAAACCACAAAGTCAAACTTGCGGTTTTTAATGTCCTCGGCGCGGGTGTGTTGGGTGGTTACGTTTTTCAGACCAATGGCTTCTTTAACGGCTTCAATGATTTTGAGTTTTTTGCCAATGCTGTCTACCAGGTGAAACTGTACGTACGGAAAAAAAATGGCCAGCGGCACACCCGGAAAGCCTCCACCCGTACCAATGTCAATAACCTGGGTGCCGGCCGGAAACTGGAACAGCGCCGCAATGCTCAGGGAGTGCAGCACGTGCT
>JAEWAC010000236.1 GCA_023391895.1 Bacteroidota bacterium | reverse complement strand
CGTTGCTTAACGGCAGCGGCAATCTGGTCTTCGTTGCTTAACACCGAGAGGTAGGCAAGAATCACGTTCAGCGTAAGGTTGTCTTTTGCCTGCTGCCACTCCATGCGACTGGCATCGTACGCATAGGTGTTTTGCTTCACGCTGTTCTGCAGGTTCAGCCCATTAAACAACACCACGCCGGAGCTAAGCCCGTAGCTGGCAAAGTTCACCGACTGGTTTACGTAGGTATTGGTAAACGGGTCGATGCTGCGGCCTTGGTTAATACCGTGATTAAAATTGGCGTTGAGGTCGGGCAAGAGGTTGGCCCTTGCCTGCTTCATGCCCACTTCGGCTACCTCCGACAGCAGGCCGCTTTGTTTAACGCCAATGTTTTTTGCCAGTGCCGTATCAATGCATTGCTGCAGCGAGTACCGCTGTGCGCTGGCAGTAAAGGAAGCCAGCAGGAAAAAGGCGCCGGCAAGAAAAGCTATCCGTTTCATAAACTACTCATCTCTTTTACGTGTTGCTGAATGCGTCCGTCCAGCAGATCAATTTTGCGTCCGCCGTATTCGGCGTTCTTTTCGGAGTGGGTTACCTGTATGATGGTGACGCCATCTTCCTCGTTGATCTTTTTGAACAGCTCCATGATCTCTTCTCCTTGTTTAGAAGCCAGGTTGCCGGTGGGCTCGTCGGCCAGTAAAACCTTTGGCTTGGCAATGAGTGCCCGGGCAATGCCCACCAGTTGTTGCTGTCCGCCCGAAAGCTGCGAGGGGAACAGGTCTTTTTTGCCAACGATGTTGAACCGGTCGAGCATGTCGGCCACAACGGCCTTGCGTTCGGCGGTTTTTACATTTTGGTAAAGCAACGGCGTTTCAATGTTTTCGTACACGGTTAGTTCATCAATGAGGTGGTACGCCTGGAAGATGAAGCCGATGTTGCGTTTGTACAAATCGGTGCGGCCTTTTTCTTTCAGGTCGAACACCGACTGCCCGGCAAACTCGTAGCGGCCTTCGGAAGGCGTATCGAGCATGCCGATGATGTTGAGCAGGGTTGACTTGCCCGAACCCGAAGGGCCCATGATGGAAAGAAACTCGCCTTCGTTGATGGTAAGGTTAATGTCTTTGAGTACAAACACCGGCTTGCCGCCCACGTTGTACCATTTGGAAATATGCTGTAATGCAATCATAATTCAGGTTGGTTGGTTTGATGAATGGAATTGCGTACCAAAATACCGTTGGTTGAGGTTCAGGCAGTTACCGAACATCCCTTTTTGCCGGGTGTTCGGTTTTGATACAATTTGTGTTCGGTTTTGAGTGCCGGAAGGCAGTATGATTGCAGGTTGTAATGGCTATTTGTCGAAACGATTTTAGGATCGATGCTGCAATGCGCAATGAATATAGCACAATGGACTTGCGTTTAGAATTACGTAGTTACAGGTTTCTATATTTCGTATAATTGCGGAAATCCAACTGTTGTGCGTAATCTTTGAACTACCTAAACGCTATGGCAAAGAACAAGGCAGAAGAGCTTGTCGAAAAAATAAATAACAGTATCTTTTTTAAAGAATTTACGTTCTCTAATACTGAAATCAAAATCAATGGAAATCCTGCAGTCGAAATTGCTGACAACATAGTATGGATTGATGATATTGTCCTTTTTTATCAAATCAAATGGAAAAATAACACTACAGCGCATGAGGGTTTAACTAATTCCAAAAACTGGTTTAACAACAAAGTAATAGGCAAAGGCAAGCGGCAAATCAAGGAAACAATCAAGTACATAAAAGATTATCCCGATTTGGTAATACAAAATGATAAAGGATTTTCTGCAAACTTATCCGACATCAATACGGCACTTGCAAAAAGCATAATTATATATTACCCAGATGAAAATTTTCCGGAGGAACTGAGGTTTAGGAAGTTCTATCGAAGTTCAGAAGTTGGGCTGATTAATCTTTTTCATATCGAGGACTATCTTTGGATTTGCCGCTATTTTGTAACGCCTGCTGAGATTTACGATTACTTAAGATTTAGAGGTCAATTATTTGATGGATTTGGACAGAGCGTTGATAAAATCCCAGAGCAACTCGTTTTTTCCTATTACATAAGCGGTGAAGAAATCACGGAAATTTCGTTTCACCAGATCAAGTATTTAGAAAAATATAATGAAGACGTAGGCTCTTTCGACCTTTCAAATATCATTAGAAATTTCTTTGACAAAATAATTACGCAGAAAGATTCAAGCTATTTGATGATTTTAAAAGAGTTGGCTAAACTTAATCGATTTGAACTCAAAGAAGTCAAATCACGGTTGACACTTTCTATTGAAAGAATAAAATCTGAGTCGTACAGTTTACCATATCGTGTGGCATTTCCAAGAACATCAAGTGGCTTTGTTTTCATTCCATTAAATAGTACGGATTCAAAATATTGGCAAAACGCTTTACACAATTTCACCTTGGCACATAAGTATGATCAAAAGCTTCAAAAATGTATTGGAGTTGTTTTGAACATGGGCAATTCTATTCTACATTTTCTTTCTCCGCGAGTCTCCTGCAAGGGACTCGCGGGTTTGCTACAAAGTGAAGGCAATGTCTTATCTTAAAGCATGGCAACCGAAACTGCCTTTTGGCACCAAAGGCATCTACTTCATCACCTTTACCTGCCACCACTGGCTACCCCTCATACACACTGCCGGCGCCTACGAGGATGTTTACAACTTTTTTGCCGTCCTGAATCAAAAAGGCCACCGCGTGGCAGGGTATGTCATCATGCCCAATCATTTCTTTCTCCGCGAGTCTCCTGCAAGGGTAACTATATACGTGTTGGGACAAGCCAAGTCAAAAAAATTAACCTCCGTAAATTAAGTAGATAGACACAAACGTTAATGCAAATAATACATAGCATACTGTCAATGCAATGTTAGCGATTGACTTAATGCGCCTTTCTTTCTCAGTATTTGGCGCACTTATGATTGGAAAAAAAATTGAAATAGCGAAAGCTCCAAAAATCCACCTTATGAACAAAGCGCCAGCTTTTCTCCGTCGTCTGTCGTATTGAAGATGGTAATATGCTTTCACAAACAGAAAAGCAAAACCTACATAACAGAAATAAAAAGGGAGATTCTTCATTTCTTAGGTTCTTCTTTCTTTTCTGCCTTTGAATTGGTATCTACTGACATAGCAATTAACTGTCCGAAAGATAAATCAGTTTTTACCTTTCTTTCCCGTTGTTCCAAACGTTTTTTGTAGCGCCGCTTTCTGTTCGCTGCTTTTGCCATTGTAAAAAGATATAACAGAAGCCCGAAGGCCTTTTCTTTCTTTCTCCGAGAGATGCTTACAATAAGGTTGTGGAGGAACAAAGCCAACGTTTTGCTTCACCGCTTGCTTTCGTCACAATAGAGAATTACGATCCCCTCTCCGCCTGCCTTCTACATTTCTTTTTCCTTCCTGCCTCCAACAAATAGCATTTGGAAACCATTACACTTCCCTCAAAACTGGCCAAAGTCTCCGTAACCTTTGTCAAAGGTTGCCAAACCTTTGACAACTTTCCCTCAACCTTTGACAAAGGATGGCTGAACTTGAACAAAGTTTAGCATGACCTGAACAAAGTCCTGCAAAAAAAGAACAAAGTTTCATCAGCCTTTGACAAAGTTTGATGAGACTTTGTCAAAGGCGCGGGAGAGTTTGTCAAAGTTGCTGTGGAAGTTGTCAAGGTTGCTGCCAACCTTCACCAGTTTCGCGGAAACCTGGGCGTAAGCGGCAGGCCACGCATGGTAAAAACAACATATTTCACATTGCGGCCATGAGTAGTTCTGCGTAAGATCATCGTATTCAAAAAGTTTTCTCTTCTTATTCTCAGCCACTTATGGCCTACCAGCGTTCGCCCTTCACTTTCTGGTATTGACATTGCCGGCCGCGTTTTCCAGCTTTGTACTGCTAACTATTTCTTTTCTTTTATCCACTATTCTATGCGCAATTTTAAGATTACCAACGGCTTTGCCGACATGACGGATACCGACCTGCGAAAGAAAACCGACTATATCATCTCCCAAATGGAGGACAATCCTGCGTTTCCGGCTCCTTCTCCTACCCTGCAGGAGATCACCGCCACGCTTGATGCCTTTATAGCCGCGGTGCTGGCCGCTATTAACGGCGACCGCATTGCCGTGGCGTACAAGCATGTGGTACGCGGCACACTGGTTCGCCAGCTTCACCTGCTGGGTAACTATGTTTTGTTTGTCGCCGCAGGCGACGAGATAAAGGCGATGACTTCGGGCTTTACCATTAGCAAGGTGCCTCAGGCGACAGCCGCCATTTCTGTTCCGGACAAGCTTGTGCTTTCCAATGGCCCCAACCGTGGCGAGCTGCTGCGCTTTCGGCGGGTGGTGGGTGCCAGGGCTTATATGTACCAGATTACGCCTTTCCCGGTTACGGCAGAAAGCAAGTGGGACAGCTCATTGAGCACGGTGTGCAAAATGAAGTTCACCGGCCTGGAAAGGGGCCGGGAGTATGCCTGCCGGGTAGCGGCCATTGGCGTTAAGCAGCAGGTAATGTACAGCGATGTGGTGAGCCGCATTGCGCTGTAAGGCCCCGCCACGGTATTGGGGGGAGCGGTTGATTTGTTTGGTGAGAACAGCGCAGGGAAAGATGTGCTTCTTTGTTATTGATCTGGCAGGGCGGCGTGAGTGTGCTGTTGAATAACAGAAAAGCGCACCAGTAAGCTTTGGGTTTGAAGGGAATGGTTATTTTGTGGGAGGGAAAGCGCAATGGGAAAGATGTGGATGATAACTGTTGTAAGCAATCAGATGCAGCCTTATAGATTGACGATATTATTTCTGCTATTGGCAGGTGTCTGCACTGCACAAAAAAGACCGTTTGGGAACTATTACAATAAGTGGCGGTACTGGGGACCAATGTTTGTTTTAAAGGCTGATAGCACTTTTGAATACACGGAAAGGACGAATGCAGGAACCGTTACCACGACGAAGCAGGTACAAAATGGGGTACTGACGACAACTACTGACAGCTACGTCTTTGCCGACAGCAGTTATGGAACGTACAGGGTGATCAATGACACACTTTACCTTACTTACGGGACGGAAGAAATTAAGGGCGACTTTAATGGCTACAACATTCGACCAAAGAAACTGTTGTGGCAAGGAAAATCGTTATACTATATACATCCGCAGACCGGAGCTGCACTCCGACAAAAAGAATACTACATGACCTGGAGTAAAGGGAGAGCTCCTAATCTATCAAGGGCAGATGAACACTATCAGCAAAGGTCGAAGTCACCTTGACATGCGCATAACAGCAGCCAAAAATAGGGGCCGAAGAATACAACCTGAACTAAATATCATTATTGAACAGCAGGAAGTAAATGAAGTGACAGAACATCAAATTCCCTTACTTATGAAAGCTGTAAAAACGTTACCTGCTAGCGTCGTAGCAAGCGACATGTAATGGTTTGAGCAAGAAAATCAATCAAAATTGACAAGTAAAATTCGGAAGCAACTGACTTTGTTTCTTAGCAAAGACGAGGCAACACAAATCGAAGAAATTCGAACAAAGTATAATCCACAACAAAGACAACTGATAGACAGTCACGTCACTCTGTGCAGGGA
>JAEWAC010000186.1 GCA_023391895.1 Bacteroidota bacterium | reverse complement strand
CCGGAAGTACTGCTCGAACCCTCACCAAATCATTTTGAACCTGCCAGAACTTATCAAAAGGCACTTTTTGAGGCAGGAATTCCGTACACCCAGTTTAACGTTGACAACATTCAACTGGAATATAAGCGCCTGATAGATCTTGGTGTAGAATTCAGTGTAAAGCCAACAGAAATGGGGGCGGTGAAAATTGCTGTTTTCAACGACACTTGCGGAAACAACATTCAACTGGTCGAAATGCTTTAGGGCAAAAGTAACGCTACCGCCAACACTGGTTTTGGGTTAGCGGGGCGACGAATAAAACTTCAGCCAATAGTTTGTTACTCATCCATAATCTCATCGTGACCCACAGTACATGGGTTTTTGAAAAAGTTCTGTACATTAGTTTTTAAAGCGGCTTTAGTTCATGGCTAACCTAATAATGAATACTCCGACGAACGCAAAGCCGTAAAACGTCAGGCTGTGCAAAAAGGGTCGTTTTTTATAGAAAGCGATTTTTAAGGCACTAACAGACTGGTGATTTTGTATTTTAAATTTATCAGTAACATACCTTTTTACACTGTCTGATATTAGACGCAATGCGATAGAGACCCTGCAGTGAAAACCTGTAAGCAATCTATAACTATCTCTAAAGCTATAAGCCAAATAAAAAATGGTTACTGAATTTAAATGTAACATATCACAACCCGTTGTTGATGATTTAAAATTTAGAATTCGGCAAACACGATGGACTGATGAAATCAAGGATTCAGGCTGGCAATTTGGTGCTAACCTTTCTTACATGAAAGCACTGGCTGATTATTGGTTGAACGAGTTTGACTGGAGAAAAACAGAAAATGAAATTAACCAATATCCTAATCATATAGCAGAAATTGATGGCATCAAAATTCATTTTTTACATATCAAAGGCAAAGGGAAAATATCAGTGCCGCTTATCATTACACATGGTTGGCCAGGTTCTTTTTTGGAAATGAACAAGCTTATTGTTCCACTTACGGCAGATCCCGAATGCTCGTTCGATTTAATCATCCCTTCTATCCCCGGTTTTGGTTTCTCTCAAAAAATTAATATACCAGGTTGTAATCTTTGGTTTATTGGTGAATTATGGAGTAAGTTGGTTAAGAAATTGGGGTACGAAAAAGTTTTAGCACAAGGTGGCGATTTCGGAGCGGGTATTAGCACAGCCCTTGCTGTTAGACATCCTGAAAATATCCTAGGTTTGCATCTCAACTATATTGAGGGTTCCTACTTTCCTTTTTTGCCCCCGCCTGAAAAACTCACGGAAGAAGAAATTCAATTTCAAAAATATGCTGAGGATTGGTCTGCCAGAGCAGGAGCGTATTCCCATCAACAACGAACAAAGCCACTCACACTGGCATACGGCTTAAACGATTCCCCTGTTGGATTGTGTGCCTGGATTGTTGAAAAGTTCTATAGTTGGAGCGAGTGCAATGGAAACATTGAAAGTGTTTTTACAAAAGATGAATTACTTTCAAATGTGAGCTTGTACTGGTTTACCCAGACCATCCATTCTTCTATCAGGCTTTATAATGAAGACTTTCGGGCACCATTGCGGTTTTCAGAAAACGACTTTATCAATGCCCCTGTGGGAATTGCAAAGTTTCATAAGGAAGAGCCCTTCCCGCCACGGAAATTCATTGAGAGAGGTTACAACATTCAACATTGGACAGAGATACCAGTGGGCGGACATTTTGCTGCTATGGAACAACCAGCGTTATTAGCAAACGACATTATACAATTCGCAAAAGAATTGGACCTCTTTAAATGACTCTAAGTTTTTATGACACAGCAGCACATACGCATATCATTTGCTGCTTCTATATAACTCCAGTCACTTCTTGCTATAATTGCAACCCTCTTCGTTGGAGGCAGGTGACTTCCGCACGTTTATTTCGTTAACAGGAAAACCAAATTAAAACTCACAACAAACAACCACTTCGGCCCGTACGTTTGCATGAGGTTGTTCATAACGCAGGCTGTAAGATGCAACCGGTTAATAGGCCGAATTTGATTCCAATTCATACCTCAAAGCGGTGAGTAACCGCTTCCTTACTCCTTCAAAAACCCATCTCTGCGGTTTGCTTCCTGCAACTTCTACAGGGCTTTACATGACCGCTGCATATACTTGTATGTTTTAGTATTTAATATTCATGCTTCTGCCAGTTATAATCACGTTTTACGCAAATTTTCAGTTTAGGCTCAAGTGTAGTTTCAAACCTGATTGTCTTAGTGACGTATAAGTTTTGCTATTGCAATGCACATTTTATCAGCACACCTCAAATGTTGGTTTTCTGAACGAGGACTGAATTATTAAAATTGAAACCATGCGCACGCTTCTACTATTTGCTGCCTTGTTCATTTGTAGCCTGGTAGCACTGGCACAAACCAGAAAGGTTACTGGCCAGATAAAAGATGACAATGGTGAAATAGTTCCTTTTGCAACTGTGACAGAAGTGGGTACTAACAATGCTGTACAGGCAGACCAAAATGGAAACTTTGCCATCACTGTGAAGCCGGGGGCCCAGATCAGGGTAACGGCCACGGGTCATCAGCCACAAACCTTAGCCGCAAATGCCGACAACTTGGAATTCAGGCTTTCCAGCGGAGAGTCGCAGTTGCAGGAGGTTGTCGTTACCGCCTTGGGAATCAGGAGAGAAAAACGATCGCTTCCCTATGCTGCACAAACCGTTGGAAATGATCAGCTCAATAGAACGGGGACGGGGAATCCGCTGAGTGAACTGCAGGGGAAAGCATCCGGTCTTACGGTCATAAACAGTACCGGCGATCCGGGTAGCGGAACCTATGTTCGCTTAAGAGGTGTAACCTCCATAACAGGCGATAACCAACCGTTGATGGTGATAGATGGCGTGCCTATTGACAACTCGATCAACAGTTACGATCCCACATCGGTCACCCCTAACACCAGCGGCGCTAATGCCAACCTCACCGGCGGCACCATTCCTTCCAACCGGGGAATAGATATCAATCCCAATGACATTGAATCCATCACGGTACTGAAAGGACCTGCAGCTACTGCTTTGTATGGTATCAGGGCGGCAAGCGGTGCCTTGATCATTACTACTAAAAGGGGCGTTGCCGGGCAAAAAATGAGTATTGATTTTAATTCTTCGGCCAGCTGGAGCAATACCAACAGGCTGCCAGAGCTTCAGGATAGGTATGCGCAAGGTACTGATGGTATTTACAATGGCCCTACTTCTGGAGAACCCGGCAGAAGAATTACCTGGGGAGCGGCCATTGATACCCTTTTCTGGGATGGCAATTCAAACGAATGGGATCCCCATGGAGATATTGTGGGCAAGTCCGATCCATCGGCTAAAATACCGGTAACGCCCTACGACCGCTATGAGTTTTTTAAAACCGGCTTTACGCTCAATAACAATATAGCCCTGGCCGGAAGTACAGAGCGGTCCAGCTTCCGTGCCTCTCTTGGAAATGTGTACCAGACCGGTGTCATACCCAAAACAAAATACAATAAAACCACCTTTAGTTTAAGCGGCCAGACAAGACTTACTGATAAGCTGAACATAACAGGAAGTATGAGTTATATCAATTCCTATAACGATAAGGTGCAGCAGGGATCCAACGTTTCGGGAGTCATGCTGGGCTTACTGCGTACCCCGCCAACCTTTGACAATTCATTTGGGCTTTCCAATGCCGAGGACAATGAAGCAGCCTATGTAATTGCCTCTACCGGGCAGCAAAGAAATTACCGGGGCGGCGGCACAAGCTATGATAACCCTTACTGGACGGTGAACCGGAATCCGTTTACCGAAAGAGTAAACAGGGTTTTGGGCAACCTGCAAACCACTTACCAGTTTGCCGACTGGATCGGCCTGAGTTATCGTTTTGGGGGAGATGTATACGCACAGGATTCTAAAAACTTTTACGATATAAATTCCAACGCCTTTCCTGCCGGCAAAGGCATCATTAATGAATATTTTAATAACCAGTACAATTCTGATTTTATCGTTAACCTGAAACGGACTTTTTCAGACGATTTATCGGGCACCTTGCTTTTAGGCCACAACTATTTTTACAGTTATTCATCTGGCCGTACCACGGTAGGAGACGGGCTGATTGCTCCCAAGTTTTTTGATATCTCCAATGCGCTGACCTATACGGCTGTAGAAAGCGATCAGGTAAAACGCACGATGGCATTTTATGGTAATTTAGAACTCGCCTACCGCAATATGCTTTATTTAAGCCTTACCGGACGGCGGGAAACTTCATCTACCTTACCGGAAGATAACCGGAATTTCTTTTATCCTTCAGCAGGCCTGGTGTGGCTGTTTACCGAACTGCCGGCATTAAAAGATCATAGAGATATTCTTTCCTACGGTAAGCTGAGGTTATCCTATGCCCAGGTGGGCAAAGATGCTCCGGTATTTGGTTCCAAAACCTATTATATACCTGGCGCCTTCAACGATGGCTTTACCACGGGCATTGTCTTTCCCGTCAATAACGGCGTGCCTATAGGGGGATATCAAATAACCTCTACTATATCAGTGATTGGAAACCCGGATTTAAAACCTGAAAAAACTTCCTCTTATGAGGTCGGAACAGAATTGGGCTTCCTGCAAAACAGGATCAATTTTACAGGCACCTATTATTATTCCAAAACACAGGATGCCATTTTTACCGTTCCCTTTACTTATACAACCGGCTTTTCTTCCAAGCTCCTGAACGCTGGGGAAATCACCAACCATGGTTTTGAATTATCCTTAAATACAACTCCGGTGAGGGCCATGAATTTCAGTTGGGATTTAAACTTTAACTGGTCCATGAATAGAAACGAGGTTACGAAGTTATATCCTGGTGTGGACAAAATATTGATTGCCGGTTTCCAGAATGGTGAGATTGATGCTTTTGAAGGAAAGCCTTTTGGACAAATATTCGGCAGTGTTTACGTTCGTGCCAATGCCAGTGCTAACGCCACCAGTAAGGAATTGCCAAGCGGTGAACTTTTAATTAACGATAATGCTGCCGATCCGGGATATGGTATGCCCATCGTTGCAGCTCAGAATGCCATTATTGGCGACGTAAATCCCGATTGGCAGGGTTCGGTGATCAACAATCTTACCTACAAGGGCATGACGCTGGGATTTCAGATTGATGTGCGGCATGGTGGTGACATTTGGAACGGTACCAAGGGTGCTATATCTTATTTCGGTACTTCAAAAGAAACCGAGAACAGAGGCTCATCCAAAGTATTTAGTGGTTTGGTCGGTCATTTGAATGCCAGCGGAGAAGTTGTACACTTTGATGGCAATGGCAATGAAGTAGCCGGCCCTGGTGGCTCCAATACGGTACCGGCTGTTTTAAATCAATATTACTGGCAAAACATTGGAAGCAGCTTTATAGGTCCTTCTGAACCTGATGTGGAAGATGGTTCCTTTGTCAAGCTGCACCAGGTAAGCCTCACCTATGCATTTCCGGGATCAATAATTGGGAAATCCTTTAAGAACCTTAGTTTATCTGTATTTGCCAATAATATCATCATTCACACCAATTATAACGGTGTAGACCCTGAGACCAGTTTGGCTGGGCCTGCTAACGGGCAGGGGCTGGATTATTTCAATAACCCGGGAGTAAAATCATACGGTGTTCGCTTAAACGCTGGACTCTAACCTCAATACAACAATCATGAAATACTTCAATAAAGGCTTATTGATAACAGTAGCGGTACTGGTCATGTTATCGCAGCCGTCATGCAAAAAAGATACGTTTACCGGGGCCAACATCAACCCCAACTCCCCGGCAACTGTAACGCCGGCTAATATATTGCCTGTTGTTGAAACCGCCCTGGCCTATACGCAGGGCGGTGACCTGGCCCGGTTTACCAATTTATTTGTACAGCAGAGTGTTGGATTTTCAAGGCAGTCGCAAGCCTATTATAATTATATTTTAACATCAACTGACTTTGATACGCCCTGGGGCAATATGTACACTTCTGTAATGGGGAATAACAAAGACATGCTCCATAAAGCAGATTCTGCAGGATATAACATGTATAGCGGTATTGGGAGAATGATTATGGCATATAGCTTACAGTTGCTAGTGGATGAATGGGGAGACGTGCCTTATTCCGAGGCGTTAACAGGTGCCAACAACACGCATCCTAGATACGATAATGCCAAAGCTTTGTATGATACGATCCAGAGCCTGATTGATGTTGGTACTGCACAATTGATGGATCCTGATAAAGGTACATTACAGCCCGGAACCGATGATATGATGTATGGCGGAGATGCTACCAAGTGGATCAAATTCGGTCATGCTATCAAAGCAAGATTATTCATCCATCAAAGCAAAGGAAATGCTGCCATGGCGGCTAAAGCCTTGGATGAAGCAAACCAGGCCTTCGAAAGCAATGATGATAACGCTCAGTTTACTTTCGGGACCTCAGAAACCTTTTCTAATCCCATTTACCAGTTCAATCAACAAAGAGGCGATATAGACTATGCTTCCGGCTCGCTGGTCGATCAGCTCAATGCTCTTGACGACCCCCGGTTGACCATTCTTACCACACCCGACTACAGTGATGTGAATTTTGCGGGCATAGGAGCGTATTATGGTGATATCAACGGTCATGTGGAGTTCATTACTTATGATGAAATGCTGTTTGTGAAAGCAGAAGCCACCTTACGTTCCGCTGGAGATATCAAGCAGGCCCAAACTTATTATACTGATGCTATTATGGCCAATATGCAAAAGCTGGGAGTGGAAGCGGCAGACATAACAACCTATTTGGCAGCCAATGGTACGTTGCCTGCAAACGTGGCCGACGCAATAGCACAAGTGTCTCTGCAGGAATGGATTGCCTTATATCAAAACCCCGAGGCCTGGACTTTATGGCGTCGTAACGAATCGCCCAACTTAACGCCGACTGCCGGAGTTAACGGAATTCCCCGCCGGTTTCTGTATCCCACCAATGAATATTCTCTGAATGGTGAAAATGCTCCCCAGGCAACTTTATTCACGCCAAGGATCTTTTGGGACCAGTAGTTTAGCCGTTGCAACCTATGCACAACAAGTGATAACTGCAATTTGTTCACCCGTGCCCTTGCTCGTTATCAGTTGAGTTGCTCCCTGCCTTGTGCGTAGTTCTATGCGGTGACTGGAAGTAACTTTATGGCTCAATAAGTTGTTTTTTGTATGGGCCTTTTAACACAAGAAATCCGTGAGTTTGTCAACAGGACTAAACTGGGTTTTGCGGCCACAGTTTGTCCGGATGGAACACCCAACCTCTCGCCGAAAGGAACGACCATCGCCTGGGACGAGGATCATCTGGCGTTTGCTGATATTTACTCGCCTGGCACAACCCGCAACCTTTTACTCCATCCGGCAATTGAAATCAATGTGGTCGATGTGTTTTGCCGCAAAGGGTACCGGTTTAAGGGACTAGCAGAGGTGCTTCAGCAAGGAGCCGTCTTTGAGTCCATCCTCCGGTATTACCAGGATGCCGGAAGCCAGTATACCATCAACAACATCGTTTGGATACGGGTTGATCGGGTTCTGCCGCTCTTTTCACCGGCATATGATCATTTATCGGAAGCGGAAATCACCAACCGCTGGATCGAGTACTGGAGTTCGATTTATACGCTGAAAAAAGAAATGCAGCAGTAGCCTCCACCGCTGCTAACAGTAGCGTTTAGCAGCAGCTTGCCTGCAAGTCTGCAACAAAATAACCTTACTCAGCTTTAGCAGAGTAGTGAGACTGAATACCATTGAATGCCGCTACTGTTTAAAACTGTTTTCCGTTATGCATTACAGTATGAGACATTCCTTACTGTGTTTTTTTATTTCTTTTTGCTCCTTCTCTTGCGAAACCAAGCAATGGAAATTAAACAAAACCATTGGCTGGGGTGATGGGAATAATAAGGACTTTACTGTGCTTTTGATAATATGATATGCCATATGGGCTTTTGAAAAAGTTTTGAGCTTGCATTCTTTATTCAACTGGTGGAAATAAGCAAAGCGGATGTTTTTCAAAAACCCATATGGTTTCAAGCCTTATTCAGGCAAGTGGTGCAAAATGTTTTCTTTTTAAAAAAAGTAATTCCCTAATATGGCAAGGACTAGCTGAACAGTTATTCTTATCTTATGAATGAGAGGCCTTTTTATATAGTCTATGTTGTATGTAAACCAACACCCTACATGCCCTCAGTATCAACGCAGCCAATGAAAAAAATCCAGTTGTCCGGCGCATGTTGCAGCATATTTGCAAGGCATATAAAACCGGTTGCGCCAGCCCGGTCTTGCAAAAATGCTGTAATGGCTAACACACGGCAAGCAGTTGGTATGTTCAAAAAGCCATAGTAATTTTTTAGCCACCTTTCTCCATTTGATTTTCTTAACTTTAAAAGATGGAAAACAAGAATGTGCGGCAGGTTTCTGCGTTCAATAATGAACTAAAGCTAAAGGGCTTCAATGTATTCCAAATTGAAAGCGATGGTGCGGCCACCCGCATTTACAGCAGAAAAGATTTTTACAAGATTTGTCTCACCACGGGCAAGAGCATCATTCATTATGCCGACCGCAGTTTTGAGGCTGAAGGCACGGTGTTGTTCTTTGGAAACCCGTACATCCCTTATTCCTGGGAAACCCTTTCCACGAGCTATGTTGGCTACACCTGTCTTTTTTCTGAAGCGTTTCTAAAGGTGTCCGACCGTTCCGAAAGCCTGCAGCAATCACCCCTCTTTAAGATTGGCGGAACCCCTATTTTAAAGATAACCGAACAGCAGCGGGAGTTCCTGAATACCATCTTCCGGAAAATGATTGATGAGCAACAGACCGA
>JAEWAC010000070.1 GCA_023391895.1 Bacteroidota bacterium | reverse complement strand
CTTTTAATGCCGCATACACAGGTATTCAATCCGTATGGGTTTTTAAAGAAGTTGGATTGCAGATTTTACTGATGTATAAAAAGTATATGGACTTTTGAAAGAGTTGCTGTGAAGGATGGTTTTTGGCTACCAAGACACGAAGGCACAAAGGAGCACCAAGAAAAAGAAACTAAAGGTTTGGGCCTATCCCGGCTCAAGGCTGGGATGACAGGGGTGAGTGGTTTACATGCATTAAGAACAGATAACTTCTTTACAAACCTATATGGGCTTTTGAAGAAGTTGAATAGGTGATAAGTTGAATGGTTGAGTATGGGATTTTGAAAGAGTTTTTTACTGTCAACTGTCATCCATCAGCTGTCAACTATAGGCGAAAAACATTCAAAAGCCCATACGTCATTACAAAAGCGGAAATGTAATCAATTGCCCGGCCTCCCTCCTCACCGGGGAGGGATCAGAGGTAGGAGCCTTTTCAAAATCCCATGCTCCTTTTTTTTCATTTTTCATTTTACCTTTTTTTGCCTCCCGCTCTCCCGGTACGGGGCCGGGATTTTAAAGTTTTTGAAGAGAGCAGAAGGAATATGGGATTAAAAGTATTTTGTTAAGGAACAGGCCCGGTTAGATCTGTTAGTGCTGTCTAATTAAAAACCGAGTTACTTTTGAAGTATGATGGGAAAACTTTCCGGCTGGGATGATACGATTGTGGCGTTGGCCACACCGCCGGGTATTGGTGCTATTGGAGTTATCAGGCTAAGTGGTAAAGATGCCATTGAAATTGTCAATCGGTTGTTTCCCTCAAAAAATCTGGAGCAGCAGCCTTCACATACGTTGCATGTAGGTTATTTAACCCAAAACGGAAAGGCGATCGATGAAGTGGTTATTTCGCTGTACAAGGCGCCACGATCCTACACGGGCGAAAACGTGGTGGAAATCAGCTGTCACGGCTCGCCTTTTATTCATCAGCAGGTTATTGAAGCTTGTGTTCAAACGGGAGCGCGCATTGCCAAACCGGGTGAGTTTACCCAACGTGCCTTTCTGGCCGGTAAGCTGGATTTGACCCAGGCAGAGGCCGTGGCCGACCTGATCGTCAGCAATACGTCTGCCTCGCATAAAACGGCTTTAAACAACATTCGGGGGGGCTTTTCCAGCGTGTTAAAGGATCTGCGGGAACAACTGATTACCTTTTCAGCCCTGATAGAACTGGAACTGGATTTTTCGCAGGAAGACGTAGAGTTTGCCGACCGTACGGCCCTGAAAGATTTGTTGTTAAAAGCCAAGGCGCAAACCTCTCAATTGCTGCAATCCTTCAAGTTGGGAAACGTGATCAAGAATGGCGTCAGCGTAGCCATTATTGGCAAGCCCAATGCGGGAAAATCCACTTTGCTGAACGCTTTGCTGAATGAAGAGCGGGCCATTGTTAGCGATATACCCGGCACCACCCGCGATACCATTGAAGAAGTGATCAATATTGACGGTGTGCTCTTTCGCCTGATTGATACCGCCGGTATCCGCCATCATTCTGCCGATGTGATAGAAACGGCGGGCATAGAAAAAAGCCTGCAGAAAATGAAGCAGGCCGACGTGGTTTTGTATTTATTTGACGTGAATGAAACAACTGTCGAAGAACTAAAAGAGAAAATTGCAGAGATGCAGCAGCTACAGATTAATTTTTTGCTGGTGGGCAACAAAATAGATGTAGAGGAAGAAAAAGCTGCCCGTGAAAAATTTGCTGCTGTTGAAGGAATCATTTTCATTGCCGCTAAAGCCGCCCTGCACATGGAAGTGTTGAAACAAAGAATGCTGGACCTGGTGCTGCAGGACAAAGTGCAATCCGAAAACATGATTGTAACCAATGCCCGGCATTACCATGCATTAGCGGAAGTGCATAAATCGCTGCAGGATGTACTGGATGGCCTGCACAACGGATTACCCGGTGACCTGCTGGCCCTGGACATCAGGAGATGCCTGCAATACCTCGGTGAAATTACCGGAGAGATCACCAATGACGATCAGCTGGATTACATCTTCAGTAAGTTTTGCATCGGAAAGTAGAGCCACAAAGCAACGCAATATCAAGTACATAATAAATAATTGAAAGCCTCTGTAAAGGAGGCTTTTTTAGTGTCTGTACCATTTAGATTTTTTGTTTTGGTGAATTGATAATACAGGGAATTAAAACAAAGCACGATAATTATTTCGATCTTCTTTTTAATGCAGAAGGGGAACTAATAAAGCCAGATGCAAAGCCTGAAGTAGTTGAAGTATTAGTAGATTTTTTGGTAAGCATTTTAGGCCTGCTTACATCAATTATACACCTTGTTTAATTCACATTGCAAATAATTATTAATATGAAGACAAAGTTATATAGTTTACAAAAGTGGACATATTCAAAAAAAGATAAATCAGTTATTGCGTAATCCTAAGCTAGAAAGAAATGATTTAGAAATCCTAAATGACAAAGAGAAGGATATGCTTATGACTGTTTTCAAAATAAGTTAAACAGTTTGAAAGGAGAGGCTTTTGATGAATTTTACCAAAAATAGAAGCATTAACTCTTAAAGAAAATAAAAACCAAATTTGGGAAAGGAACTATAGTCTAATGACATGGGCTATTGCAACTTTAATGCAAGAATATGGAAGAATGCCATCGGTTGCAGTAATTGCTAATAAATCTGAATTAAGCAGACAATCCATCCATAAACACCTAAAAGAGTATGCGACTGCACCTTTGTTTTTGGAGATTCAGGAACCGTTCCGTTTTATGACTTCGAAGGTATTGGCCAGGGTATTCAAGTTTGCTGTCAATGGTGATATGAGAGCTGCTAAGCTGTATTTTGATGTATTAGGTAACTTAGGAAACCGCCTTTAGCTGGTACAACTACCAATACACAAAACAATTACATACAGATTAACAATAGGCTTTTAAGCCAGGAAACAGGAATGCAATTAAATCCAAATCAATTGGAGGTTATTGAAAAAGTGTTAAGTGCCGTTTTTCAAATGAAAGAATAAGGCCTATGGAATAGATATTTTAATAAATAAGCTTAATCAATAAATTTCTAATAATGTTGACAAAGCATAACAACTATACTGATATACCCTTTTTTGATCAAAAAGTTCAACTCTGTTTTGAAAAAATTGGACTTGTAAAAGAATTTTGATCTGGCTTGTTTTACGGAACAACGACTATTGTGTATTCCACTATATTAGAAAACTCAAAATCATATTTCTTTTTTAAATGTAAATTGCCACCTACTGTTAGCGTATGTGTACCTAAGGAAAGCGGGATCTTGGCCCAAAAACCTTCGGCATAGACTGCAGAGGTAGTAGCACATCCACTGAATGTTGGGTGCAAGTTAAACGTCCAAACACCTGAATTGGCCCTGGCGTCTTTTTGTTTTGTAGATAATAGTGAAGTGCCGTCCCATTCCAGTGTAAGTTCTTTTGGTCCATTAAAAGCCGATTTAAACTGACTCCTAAAAAAGGCTTCTAATGGCTGTCCCCCCTTTGGTCCAAAATCAGGGTCGCATGGGTTGAGGGAAACGGTTAAAACCACAAGCGGTACAAATACGTATTGGTATTGGCTTAGATCAATGGTAACTGTTCTCTTAACTAAATCCTCGGATGAGCCGCCTGCAAGCATAAAAACACCCTGGGCAAAGGGTTGTGCCAGGTTTTGCAGGCTTCCATCCGGATCATTGAAAGGCGCAATAGAAGCATCTCTGCCGTAAGCCCATTCATTCCATTTGCGAATAAGCGTTTGCCAATCAGAGTTGAGGTTTTTTTCCACTTTACTCACATCTGTACTTGATGTTTTAAGTGAAACACTTGCAGGTTGTGTTGTTTCTACATTTTTCTGACAACTTGAAAGCAAAAGCGGGATTGCGATGGCAGCTAATAACTTTTTCATATTTTAAATTTTTGATTATTGCCTAATTAGGACTCCTGACTGGAAGGTCGTTTATGCTGTTTGGGTTAACGTAGTGCAGGTTTGTAGTAAAAAGGATGTGTCCGGTTTGCTTTGGCAGTCAAAGGGAAAAAGAATAGTAAAAAAGGGGTTAGGATAGTATCGTTCAAAAGAACGCTGAAAAAGTAACTTCTAGGGATGCAAAAGCTTGTTTTCTTTTGTGGGTAACGGAATGAGTATCAATTTAAAAGAATAATGATTAAAACAAAAGTGCCGTGAGTATAAAGCTAATCAAATATAGTAGCTTTTGCAATATAAATTAATATTTAATTTAATGTAATTAAATTGATATTTGACTGTTTGTGCTTATTCTGATAATTAGTTGAATATTTATACAAAAAGAAAGTAAAGCAGCAAAAAAAGCAGTAACAAGTACATAACAAAAAGCTGAAGCCTCTATAAATGAGGCTTTTTTAGTGTCTGTACCATTTAGATACTTATACGAAACTGTTATCCCTGATATGATTTAGTATTCACCATTCACCATTAACCATTAACGACATAATTTCATAAAGTTGAAGACAGTTTAGTATTAGTTTATTCTGTGTTTATTTATGAATTATTTGTACCTCCGACAGCCTTGTTTTTAGCAGCTATTCATATCTCTTTCAGATAGTTGTTCATAAATGATACGGAGATTTTCAATAATCTGCCTAAGGCAACCTCTGTTTAAAGTTAAATATCCTTTTGGGTCATCTTTTCTCTGTGATGAATATTGGCAAACCTTATTTTTTTAATTGCTGGTTATTGGCAACCTTGTGATCAAATGAATCAGGATGAAAAATATTTTCCTGGCAATCGTATGTATCGCTGCCACTTTTGTGGGTAATGCCCAGACCTCCGACGCTGAAGCAGATGCCATGATTAATTTATTGGGTGTACAAAAGAAGGAGGCTATAGCCAAAATGGTTAAAGTAAGTGGCAAGGATTCTGTTACATTCTGGAAAATTTATGACGAGTATTTGGAAAAGAATAAAGAGGTGGCCAAAGACCGGATCAAATTATACGAGCAAACAGCCTATTCCTATGGAAATATGACCCCAGGAACAGCTGACTCTTTAGCCCTTAGATATTTTCAAAATCGTAAGATTCAGGAGAGCAGTTTGGAAGAATATTATAATAAGCTCAAATCGGCCATCAACCCGGTTATTGCTTTTGAATTTTATCAGGCGGAAGTTTATCTGTTAACCATGGTCCGCGCATCGATCATGCAGAAAATACCCACCTATGGAGAAGTTCAGGTGGCTGCCAAGAAGAAGGAATAGAACTCGCACAATAACACCTGTTTTGATTGACGATAGGCTCCGCTAAAAACATAAAGCTTATAAACATTCAGCTAGGCCACAAATGCCAAGCGAAGGTTTAGACTTTATGATCATATTCCAAAGTTGAATAAACGTAGAAATTTTTAATTTAAATGAGATGGGAAATAAAAAGCTCCTGTAGAGGCTTTTTGTTTCCAAATGCCGCCCCATAAATTGCTGATGTTTTGTATTTGAAATGGATAGAGAGCCAAACTAATTTTTGATTTTGAGCCCTCTGTATTGCTATGACCAAGGCATTTTATTTTGTTGGATGGGCCCACTGACAGCCTTCAATTCCTGTTTTTTTATTTAATAAAAGCTTAAGTGATTCAGGTTTTTAACATCTACCAGTATATTTGCCGGCAGTGCGACTTTTTGTATTTTTAATTTTACTGTTACTAAAACACGGGGTATGTATTGCTGGTGTGCAGAAAGATGCAGTTGTAAAAAGTGCCACCGGTATTTCTGTTAAGAACAAAAGGGAAACGAAAAGCCTTAAAGCATTTTTTGTTCAGTTGGGGTATGTGAGGGGAAGCATCCAGCC
>JAEWAC010000297.1 GCA_023391895.1 Bacteroidota bacterium | reverse complement strand
CTTTAAAAGTAGCTGCGGCAAAAGGGCTTACCATATCAGTGGATCTGAACTACCGGGCAAAGCTATGGCAATATGGAAAGTCACCTCTGGAAGTTATGCCCGCCCTGGTAAAATATTGTCATGTCATTATGGGTAACATTTGGGCAGCGGAATCATTACTGGGAACAGAAGCGACCATTGGAGAAAGCACCGGAAGGTCAAAAGAAGAACTGGCGGCTGCTGCAGCGCAAAGCATCAGCCGGTTGCAACAGCTTTACCCTGCAGCATCAACTTTTGCCTACACCTTTCGTATGGAAGAAACGTATTGGGCCCTGTTACAAAAGGCTTCAGGTAAAAACATCTCAAAATCCTTTTACATCAATCATGTAATAGATAAAGCCGGTAGCGGAGATTGCTTTATGGCCGGATTGATTTATTGTTTATCAAACCAATTGCCACTACAACAGGTCGTCGACTTTGCAGCAGCAGCAGCATCAGGGAAGTTATATGAAAAGGGAGATGCCACACAGCAAACTATTGAACAAGTTAATAGCCGTATTCTATGAAAGAAATTCAGGAACTGGAAAAGGAGATTAAAAGGGCAGCCATGCTTCCCTTGTTCTATCACCCGGAAAAGGACATATGCATTGAAGTAACAAAAGCTCTCTACGCTGCCGGCGTTCGCATCATTGAGTTTACGGCACGCGGAGAAAAAGCACTGGGAAATTTAGAGGTCCTGGTTGCAGAAAGGGATGGATCGATGCCGGACCTGCTGCTGGCTGTGGGAACCATCCGCACAGCCGGTCAAGCCAGGCAATTTCTGGCTGCCGGCGCAGACTTTTTAATTAGCCCTGTATTCGATGAAGGCATCCATACTTATGCAAAAGAACAGCAGGTTTTATGGATACCCGGTTGCATGACACCTACAGAAATACATACAGCAGAACGCGCAGGCTGCCGGTTGATCAAGCTGTTTCCCGGCAATGTTTTAGGGCCATCATATGTTGAAAGTATCCTGCCGCTTTTTCCCGATTTGGAATTTATCGTCACGGGCGGGGTAGATACTTCAGAACAAAATATAATAGCCTGGTTTAATGCAGGTGTGGCGGGTGTAGGTATGGGGAGCAAGTTAATCAGCAGGAAGCTTTTGAACACCAAAGACTATTTAACACTGCAAAATGAAACGAAAACTGTGCTGGAGATTATTAAGCGGTTGAAAACGCATTAAACGAAACCTGTAATTTTTTTTTTGTTGGCGCCATTTGCTGCCTGTGTCAATCAATGCGCCTTTCCTTTACATAGGTGTGGAATCCATGTCCGGAAAGACATTTGAGTAAAACGTAACTACAACGTTTTCGTAAATAAATAGTTCCATTCTGAATTCGTTTCCAATTATAATCACCAAATTTAGATTGCCATTCCATTAAAATTGATTGCTTATGCTACCTACAAAGTTTCAAAGAGTAAGTTGTCGCTTATTCATTTTCAAACTCTTATTTATTGCCACCAATGATACCAAATGGCTGGCTGTATAGGGGGGGTGCGACAAAAAGAAGTACCAATGTGCCAGGTGAATTAAAAACCATAAGTTATTCAAGCGATCCGTGTACTTCTAGTACTACACCATCCGTTACCACCATTGAACAATTTCCAAAACAGATTGACAATACCATTATAAAGGATTAAGGAGAACATTAAATGAAGTCGAAAGCCTGATAACCATTGATGCCTTTCCCATTGTTACACCTGTTGAATCAATCAGGCGGCAATCAACTTAAAATAAAGGGTTTTTCAAAGTCTTTTCTTGTAAGAAATCTTGCCATCATATATCATGTCATGATTTCTTAAATAACAACTGTGAATATTAATTATCGAACCGCTCAATCAGTACAATATGCAAAATGAAGCAGCCGCAGTAAAATCAAAACCTTTAGCCTCTGCCATAAATGGACCGGTACAAAAATATCGCTGGACCATTTGTGCTATGCTGTTTGCGGCCACTACTATCAACTATCTGGACCGGCAAGTGTTAAGCCTTTTAAAACCGGAACTGGAAAAGCCCGAGGTGTTTGGCTGGACCAATAGCCAGTACGCTGACATTACTGCGGTCTTTCAGTTGGCCTATGCCATTTCTATGCTCTTTGCCGGCAGGATCATCGATAAACTGGGCACAAAGAAAGGTTATACCTGGGCCATCATCATCTGGAGCATTGGCGCCATCATTCATGCGGCGGCCATTCCCTTGGGTAAGTCAGTTATAACTGTTTTAGGCTGGACCGGTTTGGCTATAGTCCCTATTTCCGTTTTAGGATTTATGTTTTCCAGAATAGTTTTAGCTATTGGTGAGGCGGGTAATTTTCCGGCAGCCATTAAAGCCACGGCTGAATATTTCCCCAAAAAAGAAAGATCGCTTGCTACCGGCATCTTTAATTCAGGCGCCAACGTAGGCGCTATTTTAGCACCGTTAACCGTTCCCTGGATTGCCTACACCTGGGGCTGGGAAGCAGCATTTATCATCGTTGGTGCGGTGGGCTTTGTATGGTTAGTTTTCTGGTTAATTTTTTATGACAAACCCGAAGAACAGAAAAGATTGTCCCGTGAGGAGCTGGCTTACATCAATGCCGGCGAAATAAATGAAACAGTTAAGATTAATGAAAAAAGTATATCCTGGATAAAACTGCTGGGCTATAAGCAAACATGGGCCTTTGTAACGGGTAAATTCCTGACTGATGGGGTATGGTGGTTTTTTCTGTTTTGGCTGCCGGCTTACCTGAATGACCAATATGGCATAGCCGGTACAGAGATGATGCTGCCCTTGGCTGTTTTGTACAGTCTAACCATGGTGGGTAGTATTGGAGGGGGCTGGTTCCCGATGTACTTTATTAACAAAGGTTACCAGCCTTATGAAAGTCGCATGCGCGCCATGTTGATGATTGCTTTTTTTCCCGTAGTGGTTTTGATAGCACAACCCCTAGGCACGGTTAGTTTCTGGATGCCAGTCTTACTAATTGGTATTGGGGCTTCAGCGCATCAGGCCTGGAGCGCCAATATCTTTACAACTGTGTCTGACATGTTTCCCAAAAGGGCGGTAGGTTCTGTGGTAGGTATAGGGGGAATGGCAGGGGGTATTGGCGGGGTGATCATCACAAAAATAGGCGGTGCCTTGTTTGACCACTACAAAGCCCTGGGCCACATAGAAACCGGCTATACCCTCATGTTTGCCTATTGTGCCATAGCCTACTTGCTGGCTTGGATAATCATGAAATCGCTGGTGCCGAATTACAAGCCTATTACTGATCTGTAATACGATAACTGAGTAGGCTCATATAGAATCATTATGTAGGTATTTTGCATTTCAGTTATGGTTTCCTTATTTGAACCCTACCTGCACATGCAGGAAAGTTGATTGCTTTGCATCTTATTTTATTGAATAGGCTCAAGCATAATTTCTTCATAAAGAATCATGCTTTTAAGTTGATTTTGGACTGCAATGGTCGCAGAATGAAAATAAAAACAATAATAGTTAGTTGAAAACCTTGATAGCCCAAAGCCAAACGGATGATTCACCTGGTTTTGGGGTAGGGTGCGCAGGTTCAGATCCCTCCAGCAACTTCATCGGCAATAGAGGATTTTTTTTAAGAGGGTTCAGTTTTTTCATTGGCGACAAGAAAACTTCTGAACTTCAAATCTGATGGAAAGTGTAAGTTGATATAAGAGTACTGTATCGATTGCAAATTACAGGAAGCACCTGTACGGTAACATGCCTAAGCCTTTATTCAAGGGAGACTGTATTGTGGTAATAAATTATCTAGCAGTGGATTTCTGGATCAGGGAGACCGTGTCTCTTTCCTCTTTCAGTGTAAAGGTTGTAAGGGACATTAAGAAGTGATGTCACAGGCGTTCAGAATGACGGACATTAAACACGAACCCTACCCCATAAATATTGGTTATACTGATATACTCATTCGTGCCGATGTGTTTTCGCAACCTGGATATAAAGACATCAAGACTTCTTCCAAGAAAATAATCATTCTCTCCCCAGAGTTGCGTTAGTATTTCTTCGCGTTTTAACACGCGGTTAGGATGCTGAAACAGGTAATTTAATAATTCGGATTCTCTTATTGTAAGGGCAACCTCCTTATTATTGTCAATGACCAGCTTTAGTAATTCTTTATTGAATCGTATATTGCCTGCCTGAATAACAGTGGCTGTAGCTGGAAGTTGGGAAGCCTTTCCAATTTGTTGGCGCTTTAAAATATTTTTGATGCGCAATACCACTTCATCAATCTCAAAGGGTTTTGTAATATAATCATCCGCTCCAATCTTTAATCCAAACAACTTATCCTGTTTCTCTGCCCTGGCAGTCAAAAAAAGAAAGGAAATATGGCTGTTAATCTTTACAATTCTGGAAGCCAGCTCAAAGCCATCCATTCCAGGAAGGCTCACATCTATCAGTAAAATATTGTATTTACCCGGCATGGACTCTAATTGTTGAAAAGCCTCTTTGCCGTTTATACACCAGTCCACTTCAAAGTCCATAACCTCCAGGTATTGTTTTACTACATTACCCAGGTCCACTTCATCCTCCACCAAAAGAATTTTAGGTTTCATATTTTTTAAAGTTGTAACGGAATGGTAATAATAAATGTACTGCCGGTCCCAGGCTTGCTTTCCACCTGAATATTCCAATTGTGTGCAGTGGCGCTTTGTCTGGCATAATGAAGTCCCAATCCAAGGCCTTTGACCTGTGTCGTGAATGGTGTGCCGTTGCGATAAAATTTTTCGAATATATGCCTGATCGTTTCGGGAGTCATGCCGATACCATTGTCCCTGATTTGTATTTGAAAATGTCCCATGGCTGTATTTTCTGTAATAACAGTAAGCTTTTTTTGGTGCTTGTCATTGTACTTTATGCCATTGTCTAAAATATTTATTAACATGGTTGTAAAATGAAACTTATCCAGCGTGGCTGTATCGTTCAATGCATTTTTAATGAAGTTCAGACTGACATTTGGCTGTGTAAGCTGTAAGCGGTAATCCAGTAAAATTTCATCCAGCAGGTCGTTTATGGCATAGTCTTTTTTCTGAAGCCTTATTTTTTCCGTGGTAACAATATACAACACCTCGCTGATCAATGTTTTGAGCCGGTCTGATTGCCTTTGAATGACATCCGTCAGGGGGCGGATATTCTCTTTGTTTTCAATGATCTTTTCATTCTGGAGGTTTTTATTGGCTACAATAATAGCCGCCAGGGGGGTATGCAATTCATGAGTAATATTATTTATGAAGTCTGATTTCATTTCAGAAAGCTTTTTTTGTTTAAGCCAATTTCTGAAGGTTACAAAAAACAGAAATATAATGAACAGTATAGAGGCAAGGGAAAGGAAAAAAGTAAATCCCATTTGCCGTAGAATGGCGCTTTTTCTGCTTTGAGGTTCCACATACAGCCGGAAGCTGATTTTGTAACTATTAGGCTGTGAACCTGTTATAGAGAGGCCAATCACTCTATTCTGATCATTCAGATGGCGGAGCGATCCCCCGATGCGTATTCCCTCCTTTTCCTGAACGGGAGAAGTAATCACCGATGAATTTTCAAACCGGTCGTAAATAGTAACATATTCATGTTGGTCAAGAAAAAGAGCCAGGGATTCAATCATCAGCCCATACACAAAAGAGTCGTTTAGCTGTTTACTTTTTTTGAAGCTGCTTAAAAACAATTGTATGGATTCTTTTTGCCGGAGTTCGTGAAACAGGCTGTCTGAAAGCTTTTGTGCCTGTGCGACAAACGCCTTCTTATCATTTCTATAGGCCCAGGCCAGCTGGTCCAGATTAGGAAGTACAAAAGAGTCGATAATCTTTCCTCCGCCAGGAAATAGTTTATCGTTCCTGATCAATTTTGAATAGCTTTCCCGGATGGCGTTTTTTTCATTGAAATAATACCGTTCATTCTTCAATTCATAGGTGTTGTACACCAGTATGTATTGCACAACAGCTAATATCAAAAAGCAAAGAACGGAAATGATAATATACCGGGTAACCTTAGGTCTCATTTGAACAATTAGTCTGATTGATCAAGCATTTCAGCTTTTCCCCTTGCTTTTTAAATGAAAAGCGGGTTTGATTGCTTGCTCCTAAGCTACAGAAATACACTAAGATTTTACAGAAAAGAGAACCGTTTAAATTCCGTTAACAATTCGTTTGTAGTCCGTTGACAAGTTGGGAAGATGGACAAGACTAACTTGAGGGGCTATTAATAACTGTCTGATTTACTAAAACTAAACTGTATGAGTCCATCCCCATTGCTTGGCTGTTTCGATCAGTTGCAGAAACACGGCCTGCCCATTACCTGCGGTAACGCAAAATCAGTACATAATTTACAAAAAACCAAAATTGACGTATGAAAAGAATGTTACTATTTCGTGTTTGTACCCTTCTTCATCTGGTCTTTCTTCTGATGGTTTCGTCTGCCGGCTTTGCGCAAAGCCGAATTATTACCGGTAAGGTTACCGATGCAAAAGAAAACAGGCCGCTGGAAGGTGTCTCCGTCCTGGTAAAGGAGGCCAATAAGGGCACCCAAACCAAACAGGATGGAAGCTTCAGCATTGAAGTGGCTGCCGGTAGCAAACACCTGACGTTTTCTTTTGTGGGTTATCAAACCCAGGAAGTGTTAATCGGTTTCTCGGGAATCATCAATGTTTCATTGATGCAGGCGGATAAAGCATCCGAGGAAGTGGTGGTGATTGGGTACGGTGTGGCACGTAAATCAGACGTCACCAGTGCTATCAGCAGTATAAAAGAAAAAGATTTTAATAAGGGCGCCGTGATTTCCCCAATGTCCCTGATACAGGGAAAGGTCCCGGGATTGATCGTTGTAAACAGCAATGGCACGGATCCCAACGGGCAGTCATCCCTGCAATTACGAGGCGTGTCAACCTTAAAAGGAAGCACTTCGCCTTTTGTGGTCATAGACGGAATTCCGGGCGGAAATCTGAATAATCTTTCCCCGGAAGATGTAGAGTCAATTGATGTGCTGAGGGATGGTTCTGCAGCAGCTATATATGGTACCCGGGGGAGTAACGGCGTAATCATTGTCACAACAAAACGTGCCAAAAGTGGTGCTGCCTCCTTCAACTATGATTCCTATGCCTACACGGATATTCCAAAAGATTTTCCCCCGGTTTTGTCAGCAGCCCAGTACCGAGACTATGCGGAAGTGTATAAAAGAACAAATCCCACTTTTGTATTAAATGATGGCGGCGCCAGTACCAACTGGTTTAAAGAACTGACAAGGAAGACCTTCAGCCATGTCCATAATTTTTCTCTTTCATCTGGTACCGACAAATCATCCATTCGGGCAGCTGTCTCCGTGCGAGACCTGGAGGGAATGGCGATCAGCACCTGGCGGGAGATTGTGAATACCCGTGTCAGCTTTACCCAGAAGGCCATCGATAACCGGTTGGCTATCCAGGGTAATATCGCTACCTCTTTTCTTCATTATCTCAAAACGGATAATACCATCTATGGTGATGCTCTCGATCGTAATCCCACTTTCCCGGTCTATAACCAGGATGGGACTTTCTTTGAAGATCCTCTGGATCCTAAGGGCAATCCTTATGCCCGCCGTATGCAAACCGAAGACGGGGAAAGGATCAAGCACCTGAACGGAAGCATCAAAGGAACTTTTGACCTCATAGAAGGACTGAAGGCTTCCGGGTTCTTTGCTTTTCAGAGAAGGGACGTTATTTCCTATTATTACCAGTCCCGCGACGCTTTTCTCAGCAGGCTTAATGGCCAGAACGGTAATGCCAGCCGCAGCACTGCTTTTAGTTATGACCGCACATTTGAATACACCCTCGATTATGGCAAAAGAATAGGTGCACATCAGGTTACCGCACTGGCGGGCTACAGTTATCAGGATTTCATGAGTGAAGACTTCAGTGCTTCAAACAGGAATTTTCTTACGGATGCCATGGGCTATAATAACCTGGGAGCAGGGCAGGCTTTTGCCGCTGGTACAGCGGGAGCTGGCTTAGGCAGTGGTAAGAGTTCCAATAAACTGATTGCCTTTTTTGGACGGGGCATGTATAATTACATGGAAAAATATTTACTGTCTGCCTCAGTGAGACGCGAAGGATCTTCAAAGTTTGGGATAAATGAAAAATGGGGCGTCTTCCCGGCCGTGAGTCTTGGATGGCGTGTGATCAAAGAACCCTTTCTTTCAAAAACCCAATTCCTTGAGGATCTGAAACTGCGGTTAGGGTATGGTGTTACCGGTAACCAGGAAGGCATATCACCCTACGGGTCTCTGTCAACATTAAGCACTGGTGCTTCTTTCTTGTGGAACAATGGTTTTGTTCCTACCTATGGGGCCAGTCGAAATCCCAACCCTGACCTTCGTTGGGAAAAGAAAGCAGAATATAATATCGGCCTCGACTTTGCATTTAAGGGCAGGAAGGTGAGCGGCACCCTTGACCTGTACAAACGGATCACTTCTGACCTCCTGCTCGATGCCACGGCGCCCGTTCCTTCTCTCATTCATCAGACCATTTTGGTGAACCTGGGCACGATGGAGAACAAAGGCGTAGAACTGGCGCTTAACTTCAATCTGGTGGAAGGCCGTAAGTTTAACTGGTCCAGCAATCTAACGGCTTCCTATAATGAAAACTTTTTAAAGTCTGTGACCTACGGGGCGGCAAAGAGTGCGCCTGTAGATCACTACAGCCTGCCGCAAAACATGGGTTCGGCCTTCCGCCGCGATGTGGGGGAACCCATTGGTAATTTCTACGGAAGGGTATTTAAAGAATTTGATGAGGCCAACAATAAATGGGTGTTTTACAGCCAGGCAGAAGATCCCTCACTAGACGCGCAGGGAAAGAAAATTCTTGGAAATGGAATGCCCAAGATGTTTGCGGGACTGTCAAATAATTTTTCTTACGGAGCGCTCGATATGACCATTTTCCTTCGGGGCACTTTTATGTATGACATCCTGAATATCATGGACATGGTGTATACGAACCGGGGGCGGTATTCCAACAACTTCCTCCAGAAGGGATTGGATCTGCCCATTACTTCCTATGCGTATTCCGATTATTTTCTGGAGAAAGGTGATTTTGTAAAACTGGATAATATCACAC
>JAEWAC010000458.1 GCA_023391895.1 Bacteroidota bacterium | reverse complement strand
AACTTAAACTTTATGATTTAGAAAAAGAAGAAAAACATAAAAAAAAGCGGAGAGAGAGGGATTCGACCCCCCGGACCTGTGACAGTCAACGGTTTTCAAGACCGCCGCATTCGACCGCTCTGCCATCTCTCCGGGCGCAAAATTAGGGGGACAGCCCTAACGAACAAAATTGTTTTTCAAACTTTCTTTATTTTTTTTCTTCCCCTTCTTTTTCTTTCACCACTACCAGGTCAGCCACGTCAAACTGCATGGGCAGCAAACCTATCTTTACCACTGCTCTTTTACCCCGCAGCTCCAGCACCTCACCTACCTGCTGGTTGCGCTTCATCTTTACCTTATCGCCTACCTTTATTTCTCCGCCCACCTCGGCATACTTCGACTCCAGCTGCTTTTGCTTTTTGCTCACTACCTGCTGCTCGTTCTTTTTAAACAACAAGGCCGCTATCTGCTTTACCACTTTATCCTTATCCTCCACCTTCTTCCATTCAATAACTATTTGCCGCAGTTTGCGCTCCATGTCTTTTAAATAAGCAATGCGGTCTTCGGTGATTTTATTCTGCTGCTTCAACACCTCTACTTGCTGCCGGTGCTTTTCTTTATCCATCACCACTTCCATTTCCTTTTTCAGCCGCTCGTTTTCCTTTACCAGTTGCTGCAGCTCCTTACCTTTCTGTTCAATGTTGCGCTGGTCCTGTTCGGCCCGGTTCAGCAGCTTGTCCAGCTTAAAATGGTCCTGGTCTACCAGGCTGCGGGCTCTTTCTATTAATCGTTTATCCAACCCGATACGTTCTGCAATGGAAAACGTATAAGAACTTCCGGGCTTGCCAATGATCAATTTGTACAAGGGCATCAGGGTCTTTTCGTTAAACGCCATAGCCCCGTTCATGATACCGGGTGTTTTATTGGCCATTACTTTTAAGTTCAGGTAGTGCGTGGTAACAATACCAATGGCATGTTTGCGGGCCAGTTCCTCCAGGATCACCTCGGCAAAAGCACCGCCCAGGTTGGGATCGCTACCGCTACCCAGTTCATCAATGAAAAAGAGGGTCTTGCCATTAGCTGTTTCCATAAAATGCTTCATGCTCAGCAAATGGCTGCTGTAGGTACTCAGCTCAAACTCGATGCTTTGGGTGTCGCCGATATGGATCATCAGCTGTTTGAAAATGCCAAATTCCGAACCGGGATGTACCGGCACCAGCAAGCCGCTTTGCACCATCATCTGCAACAGGCCCACGGTTTTCATGGTCACCGTTTTACCACCCGCATTCGGACCACTGATCACCAGTATGCGGTGCTGGCTGTCCAGCGTGAGGTCGGTTGGAATGGTGGTTTTACCAGAACGTTTATTGTACAAAAAAAGCAAAGGATGGTACGCCTTGACCAGGTGGATGTGAGCTTTATCAGTCACCAGCGGGTACTCGGCATGGAGGTCTATACCAAAGGCGGCTTTGGCGCGTATAAAATCGTATTCGCCTACAATGGCATGATAGGTGGTGAGCAAGCCGGCATAAACCGAAAGGCGGCTGGTCAACTCTTTCAAAATCCTATATACCTCCCGGTGTTCCGCACTTTCCAGTTCGTAAATGTCATTGTTCAGTTCAATGGTCTCTTCAGGCTCAATAAAGGCGGTTTTACGGCTGTCGCTTTCGCCATGCAGAATACCTTTTACAGTTCTTTTTTGCTCGGCAAACACGGCCACTACCCTGCGGCCATTCATAAAGCTTTCTTCTATCTCCGCCAGGTAGCCCTGCTTATTCAGCTTGCCGATGATCTTGTCAAACACCCGGCGCAACTCGTTGCGCTTGCGGTACAGGCTCATCCGGATGTGCTGCAGATCATCGCTGGCATTGTCTTTTACATGGCCGGTCTCATCAATTACATCATTGATCAGGGCCAGGATGGCTTTTTCATAATACGTGCCTTCAATCACCAGGGCCAGGGCATCGTAAACTTTTCTTCTTTCGGTATCAAACCAGCGGAAGATGCTTTCCATACTCAGGGCCAGTTTGCGAATGGCCACCAGTTGCTCGCCATTCATCACGGCACCCGGTATGCCCAGCAGCTTTAGTTCCTTGCCCAGGTTGAGTATGTAATCATTGGGAAAATAAATGCCGTTTTGCAACAGCTGCTTAAACTCATGGCTTTGCTTCAGTTCCCGTTCTATAAAATCTTTGCGGGTATGAATGCGCAGGTCCGCCGCTTTGTTTTTGGCGTACTCCAGGCGGCATTTTTCATGGAGCAGGTGCTTGATCTTATCAAATTCTAATTGTACCGATGCGGATTCGGGGTATAATTTCATGTATATTTAAAAAACGATAGTTTTAGCAAAGTTAAAATCATTGCAATTTGGGTGTTTACAGCAAATGGCAATCCAAAACTGATGTTAAAACTAAGGAATCCATTTTTCAGGTACTGATAAGTAATTGAAATTTGTGTCATAAGTTTATACCATGAGCCTAAAGGTATTCGCATTCTTAGCGGGCTTTTTTTCTCTGGCCGCCTGCACGTCGGAAAACAACTATAAAAGTATGAGCACTTCCTTAAGTCACACATCAGCCGAAAAAGTGGACACGGCTACCTTTGGTACAGGTTGCTTTTGGTGTACCGAAGCTATTTTTGAGCAATTGAAAGGTGTATTGAAAGTTACCTCCGGCTATTCCGGCGGTCATGTAGCCAACCCAACCTACAAGGCGGTTTGTACCGGCGAAACAGGTCATGCCGAGTGTGTACAGATTCAGTATGAGCCGGACAAGATTTCGTACGATGAGCTGCTGGAAGTGTTCTGGCAGGTGCACGACCCCACCACACTGAACCGCCAGGGCGCCGATGTAGGCACCCAGTACCGAAGCGCCATTTTTTACCATAACGACGAGCAAAAACAAAAGGCAGAACACTATAAGGATGAGCTGAATAAAAGCGAAGCCTTTAAAAACCCCATCGTAACCGAGATCAGTCCCGCCTCCAAATTTTATGTGGCCGAAGATTACCACCAGGAGTATTACGAGAATAATAAAAACGCCAACCCTTATTGCGCCGTGGTGATCCGTCCCAAGCTGGAAAAGTTTCAGAAAGTATTTGCCACCAAGCTAAAAGGCAATTAAATAAATGAATTAATATTTGTAAAAA
>JAEWAC010000437.1 GCA_023391895.1 Bacteroidota bacterium | reverse complement strand
TCAAAGGCCTGTATGCACTTTTCAAACTGACCCTGGCTGAACCGGGGGTAAAAAGGCGCCTCATATTTGATAAATTCCTGCAGCGAAATATTGGGCAGGTAAAACTCTTCCGGCACCATAAAAATATCCTGCAAAAAGCCCGGGCGCCGATGGGCCGGCACATAGCCGTTTACCTCCAGGTGACCGCTTTTGGGAAAAACCAGCCCGGCCATGTTTTTAAGCAAAGTAGACTTGCCCGTGCCGTTTTTGCCCAGCAGGCCATAAATATGCCCCGGCGAAAAGGTCAGGCTCAGGCCATCAAAAACCTTTTGTTTCCGGTAGCTGAAGTGGAGGTTTTGAATATGAATCATAAGCAGCTGTTTTAGTGTACTACTTCAATAGTACACTACTAAAGTATAAACATTTTGGAATAAAGCAAATCCTTACCGCTTTTTTTTGATGAACGGCAGAAATGCAGCAGGCTCGTATTAATTTGTATTTTGCGCCCTGATTTGCCATATAAGGCCATGTAGTACAGGTGTGCAGCACGACCGAAGTTGCTGAAAACGGAGCTGTTGCTACAGAATAAAAATGATGTATGCAGAACGAACTCAGAAAACAACAAGCATTAGAATACCACGAAAAAGGCAGACCCGGTAAAATCGAGGTGATGCCGACCAAAGAAGCAAAAACCCAGCGCGACCTTTCTTTAGCTTACTCTCCCGGCGTAGCCGAGCCTTGCAAGGAAATTGCCGCCCATAAAGAAAACGTTTATAAATACACCGCCAAAGGCAACCTGGTAGCCGTTATTTCAAACGGTACGGCCGTACTGGGCCTGGGCGATATTGGCCCCGAGGCCAGTAAGCCCGTGATGGAAGGAAAAGGCGTTTTGTTTAAAATTTTTGCTGACATCGATGTTTTTGACATTGAGATCAATGAAAACGATCCTGAAAAATTTGTACAGATTGTAAAGGCGCTGGAGCCCACATTTGGCGGCATTAACCTGGAAGACATCAAGTCGCCGGAATGTTTTCATATTGAAAAGTCTTTAAAAGAGCAGTTGTCCATCCCGGTGATGCACGACGACCAGCACGGCACGGCCATTATTTCTTCGGCCGCCTTGCTGAACGCCCTGCATCTGCAAAAGAAAAAAATAGACAAAGTACGCTTTGTGGTAAACGGTGCCGGTGCCGCGGCCATGGCTTGTATACAACTATATGTAGGCCTGGGTGCCCGCCCGGAAAACTTTTGTGTATTTGACATCAACGGTCCCCTGCATAAAGACCGCGACGACCTGGAGGCCTTTAAGCGGCAGTTTGCCAATGCCAAGCCCGATGCCACCCTGGCTACAGCCCTGAAAGATGCCGATGTGTTTTTGGGCCTGAGCGTGGGCAATGTGGTCACAGCCGATATGGTACGCAGCATGGCTAAAAACCCCGTGGTGTTTGCTATGGCCAACCCTGACCCCGAAATTGGCTGGGTGGAAGCCACTTCGGCCCGCAAGGATATCATTATGGCGACCGGCCGCTCCGATTTTCCCAACCAGGTCAACAACGTACTGGGCTTTCCTTACATTTTTCGCGGTGCGCTGGATGTAAGGGCCACGCAGATCAACGAAGCCATGAAACTGGCCGCGGTGCGGGCCTTGGCCGACCTGACCAAATCGCCAGTGCCGGATATTGTCAACCTGGCCTACAATGTAAAGACCATCACCTTTGGCCCGGAATACATTATTCCCAAACCCTTGGACCCCCGCCTGCTGGCCACCGTAGCTCCCGCTGTTGCCAAAGCAGCCATGGAAAGCGGTGTGGCTCAAAAACCCATTACCGACTGGGATGCGTATGTAAACGAACTGAACAGCCGCCTGGGACTGGACAACCAGGTAATGCGGGTGATTGGTGCCCGTGCCCGGCGCGACCCCAAGCGTATTGTATTTGCCGAAGCCGATAACATCAAGATTTTAAAGGCTGCCCAAATCTTATATGACGAAGGCATTGGTTACCCCATTTTATTGGGTGATGAAACCAAGATCCGCACCATTGCCGCCGCCAATGCCATTGACATAGAAGGTTTACCCATTTTTGATCCCCGCAGCGATGCCATGAAGGAAAAGCGCAACTACTACAGCGAGTTGTTCTTTGCCAAGCGCCAGCGCAAGGGAATTAATTACTACGAGGCCAAAAAGATAATGAAAGACCGCAACCACTTTGGTTGTATGATGGTGGAAACCGGCGATGCCGATGCCATGATCTCCGGCCTAACCAAAAATTATCCCGACACCATTCGGCCGGCCATTCAGATCATCGGTACCGAGGAAGGCACCAGCCGTATTGCGGGTATGTACCTGATGCTCACCAAAAAAGGACCGCTTTTCCTGGCTGATACTACGGTTAACTTTAACCCCACAGCAGAAGAACTGGCCGAGATTACCCTGCTGGCCGCCCGCGAGGTCGCCAACTTTAACGTAACGCCTCGCATTGCCATGCTCAGTTATTCCAACTTTGGCACCAGCGATTCGCCAGAAGCCAAACTGGTAGCCCGGGCCCGGCAACTGGTAAAAGAAAAAATGCCCAACCTGGTTGTGGATGGGGAAATGCAGGCGAGCGTGGCGTTCAACAAAGAGTTGATGAAGGAAAACTATCCTTTTTCGGAGCTGGCCAATAAAGACGTGAACACCCTGATCTTCCCCAACCTGGCCGCCGGCAACATAGCCTACAACCTGCTGAAGGAGGTAGGTGCGGCCGATGCCATTGGCCCGATTTTGTTAGGACTGAAAAAGCCGGTGCACATATTGCAACTGGGCAGCTCGGTACGTAGTATTGTCAATATGGCCACCATTGCCGTTGTAGATGCACAGATCAAAATACAGACCGCCACGGCAGAAGAAGTGAGAAGATCACCCTGGTGGAAACGGCTGAAACGAACCAACAGACCCTAAAGAACAGAGAGAGCACAAACCATGATAAAAAAGTACTTAAGCGATGTAGGCAGTTATTTCATCATGCTCCGGGGCATGTTTACCAAACCGGAGAACTGGAGAATGTACTGGAAGGAGCTCATGCACCAATGCTCCGAAATCGGCATCGGCTCCCTTGGCATCGTGTCCATTATATCGGTTTTTATTGGTGCGGTATCTACCATCCAGACGGCTTACCAATTGACCAGCCCGCTCATCCCGGTTTCTACCATTGCCCAGATCGGCCGCGATACGGTGATCCTGGAGTTTGCCCCTACCCTGGTGTCCATTGTACTGGCGGGGGTCATTGGCAGTAAAATAGCCTCGGAACTGGGTAATATGCGGGTGTCGGAGCAAATTGACGCCCTGGAAATTATGGGGATCAATACCAAAGCCTACCTGGTGTTGCCCAAGATCATTGCCGGGCTGATCATGATTCCTATGCTGGTGGTGATATCCATGGTACTGGGTATTTGGGGTGGCCGGCTGGCCGGGGTCATGTCCGGTATTATTTCGGCCGACCAGTACGACCGGGGCCTGCTGGATGGTTTTTTGCCCTACAACGTGTTTTTTGCCCTTGTAAAAGCCTATGTATTTGCCTTTATTATTTCCAGTGTGCCTTCTTATTATGGCTATAATGTAAAAGGCGGTTCGCTGGAAATTGGCCGCTCCAGTACCCGGTCGGTGGTGGTAAGTTGTATATTGATCCTGTTTGCCGATTATGTACTGTCGGCCCTGTTGCTTTAATGGCAGCTTTTTCGGGAAGCAGTGAAGAAAACCTTGTGTCAGCATCAACGAAGCAAAGGCGTATTTGTCTTATATATGGCTTAAACCTTGTAACGTATAGCGTAATATGATTGAAGTAAAAAATTTAAGGAAGGGCTTTGGCGGCAAAACGGTGCTGGATGGCGTTAATGCCGTGATGAATGCCGGCCAGTGCAACCTCATTATCGGTAGCAGCGGCAGCGGTAAAACCGTTTTGATGAAGTGCATGGTAGGCCTGTTTAAGCCCGACAGCGGCGACATTATTTACAGCGGTCATAACTATACGCAAATGACCATTGAAGAAAAAAAAGAAGTCCGCAAAGAGATCGGCATGCTCTTCCAGGGTTCGGCCCTGTTCGACAGCCTGACGGTGGAAGAAAATATTCTTTTTCCCCTCAACATGTTTACCGACTGGGACCAGAAAAAAAAGTTGTCCCGCGTTAACGAAGTGCTGGAGCGGGTGAACCTCAAAGGCAGCAATAAAAAGTACCCGGCCGAACTGAGCGGCGGTATGATGAAGCGGGTGGGCATTGCCCGGGCTATTGTGCTCAACCCCAAATACCTGTTTGTAGACGAGCCCAACTCCGGCCTGGATCCGCAAACCTCCGGCCTGATTGACCAGCTGATCAAGGAAATCACCGATGAATACAACATCACCACGGTGATCAATACCCACGACATGAACAGCGTGATGGAAATTGGCGATCATATCATTTACATGTACCAGGGGCATAAAGAATGGGAAGGCAACAGCAAGGACATTATTTTCAGCAAGAATGAACGGTTGAACGATTTTATTTTTGCATCTGACTTTTTAAAAGACGCCAAGGACATGCGCATGCTGGAAGAAACCGGCAAAATAGCCAACGACCGCAATATGGCAGAACTCACGCATGACGATGCCCCTGCACTGGTGCCGCCTACAGAAGAGAATGAGCAAAAAGAAAATGGCTGACAACAGACCAGGCTCGCATGACTAAAAACATTTATTGCTTCAGCGGGTTGGGTGCCGATGATAGGCTGTTCAGCAAGCTAAGCCTGCAGCCTTTTGTTTTGCAACACATCCCCTGGCTGTCGCCGCTGCCCGACGAAACGTTACCGCAATACGCCATTCGCTTATCCCATCCCATAAAAGAAGAACAACCGGTGCTGCTGGGCGTTTCCTTTGGCGGCATGCTGGCAATAGAAGCGGCCAAACATTTCAAAACCCCATATACCATTATTGTTTCCAGCATACCTTCGGCCCTGCAGTTCCCGTTTTATTACCAATGGGTATACCGGCTGCAGTTAATAAAAGCATTACCCGACGCCCTTTTTACCACACCGAACCCATTCATGCATTACCTGTTTGGCACCGAATCGGCAGAGGACAAAATGCTGCTGAATAATTATCTTAAAAATGCAGACCCGCCTTATATCCGGTGGGCACTAAAAGCCATTATGAACTGGAAAAACACGGCCCTGCCGCCCGGCCTGGTACACCTGCATGGTACCCGTGACAGCGTAATTCCCTTACCCAAAAGTGCAGATTACAAAATAGAAAAAGGTGGCCACCTGATGGTCTACAACCGGGCGGATGAAATCAGCCGTATCCTGCTTCGTATTTTAGGCAATAAGGCTTTTTAAAGCAGCCTGCTACTGCACAATTTTGAATTATTTTGGCGCTCCCCTCTCCATTCCCCGTGCACCATTAGCTGAATTCCTTACTTTTGCCCAACTTTAAAAAATACTTATGAGCATTCTTGTCAATAAGGCCTCAAAAGTTTTAGTTCAGGGATTTACAGGAACGGAAGGCACTTTCCATGCATCGCAAATGATTGAGTACGGCACCAACGTAGTAGGCGGTGTTACACCCGGCAAAGGTGGCTCTAATCATCTGGATCGTCGTGTATTTAATACCGTAGCCGACTGTGTAAAAGAAACGGGGGCTAATGTATCCATCATTTTTGTACCGCCGGCTTTTGCAGCCGATGCGATTATGGAAGCAGCCGACGCCGGTGTGGAGCTGGTTGTTTGTATAACAGAAGGCATTCCGGTGCAGGATATGGTAAAAGTGAAAAACTTTTTGCTGGGTAAAAATACCCGCCTGATCGGTCCTAACTGTCCAGGTGTGATCACGGCGGATGAATGTAAAGTAGGCATCATGCCGGGCTTTGTATTTAAAAAAGGCCGTATCGGTATTGTATCCAAATCCGGCACCTTAACCTACGAAGCAGCCGACCAGGTAGCCAAAGCCGGCCTGGGTATTTCTACTGCGGTAGGTATCGGTGGCGACCCCATCATTGGCACCACGACCAAAGAAGCCGTAGAACTGTTTATGAACGATCCGGAAACCGACGCCATTGTAATGATTGGTGAAATTGGTGGTGGTATGGAAGCCGAAGCTGCCCGCTGGATCAAAGAAACCGGCAACAAAAAACCGGTCGTAGGCTTTATTGCAGGCCAAACCGCTCCTCCGGGCCGCCGTATGGGTCATGCTGGTGCTATTGTAGGCGGTGCTGAAGATACAGCCGCTGCTAAAATGCAGATCATGGCAGAATGCGGTATCCACGTGGTGCAGAGCCCGGCCGACATTGGTAAAACCATGGCTGCCGTAATGAATAAGTAAGGCATTCGAATTAAAGTTTTATAAACCAATACCAACAAAAGCGTTCCCTTGTGGAACGCTTTTTATTTTACGCACTAATCCATTTAGGCATTCCACAACTGAAAAGCGTATGGGATTTTGAAAGAGTTGGATGGCTGCTTCATGGGGAGATTGCGATTATGCATACCTCTTACCTGTCATGCCGGACCTGTTCCGGCATTTCCCACCGTTATATCGGCTTTTAAAGAAGTTGATGTGAGTTTTATTCTCAGCTGAAAAATGTTCAAAAGTCCATATGTCACTACTACAGTTCAATAAGCACCTGTAGCCTGGCCTCCCTCTCCACCGGGGAGGGATCAGAGGGAGGGGCCCCGCTTTTGAAAGACTTGCTGTCGGTCAACGATCAACAGCCAACTACCAACGGTCAACTTTCCGATATGGACTTTTGAAAGCGTTGACGTCTATACATCCTTAGCCGAAAAATCTTCAAAAGCCCATGCTCCTCTCTTTTTCCTTTTACATTTTTCATTTTGCATGCAGCCGTTCTCCCGGAAAGGAGCATTTTAAGAATTTCATAGCACTTTAAACTTTAATTTGATGTGGTATTGACAACATCAATGAACATTAACAATCTAACACCTACTGCTTATGAGGCAAAGAACTTTACTTTGTGCACTTACCTTTCTTACCGTTTCCGTTTCTGCACAGGACAGCACCGCCTTACAAGACAGCACCTTTGAGCTAAAAGACTACCGTTACCGTACGCCGGGCTTCCGGGCCTTGTCGGTAGGGTTCAATCTCAATGGTTCTTCTTTCAATCAAAAATTGGAAAACAGCAGCAAGCAAGTTGTACGCGAGTTGAGACTTTCTGCTTCCAACCTGCACTATTACCGCACCTTCAGTACGGACAAAAGACTGCACACATCATCCATCAGTTTTTCACCGTCGTTTTATGCGGTCAGCAACAAAAACCAATCAACCGTCAGCAAGTCAAGAAACCTGCAGTCCTCCTTTGCCTGGAACTTGAATGACAGATTTTATAAAAACAACCTTTGGTTTTTTGAAGCGGGAAACCAATTCAATTATAACGGATCAGCATATCGAAGTAAAGACTCCACTAACCGCCAGCAATCCAACAACCATAATCTTCAAAACACCATCACACTGGGCTTTGGCAAAGGCCGTATAGAAAACGTGCAGGATGCCCAGATGGCCTTATATATTATCAACGATCTGCAACAGCAAGGTTTACTGCACACCGCAGTGCAACCGCAAACCGTTCAGGAACTGGCCCGGCTGATCACCGCTATTAATAACCGCCGCGTATTTGACAGCCGCCGGAGACGGATTTTCGAACTCACGCAGATTGATTCCTTTTTGCGCAGCAGCGGTTTGGTTACCAATACCGATATCCGTCATTTTACCACAGTAAACGACAACTGGGCTTTAGCTTTCAATCCCGGCCGCTTATCGGGCGCCCACTGGTACATTAGCCTGCAGCCAGGTGCGGGTATTGGAACAAACACCTATAACCTGCAGCAGCCCGCCGCAAAACATGACAGCCGTCACAATAACACACTCTTTACGCTGGCACCTATGGCAGGTTATGAAAAATACGTACCAGTTAGCCTCAAATGGCAGCGCAATATGGGTGCTTCGCTTTCGTGGCAAAAAGGCTGGTATGCTTATCATTCAAAAGTTAATTCCAGCAACCAAACCTTCCGGCAGGATTCCAGCCAGCAAACAGCACAATGGAGCTTGCACACCTTTTATGGCGTAGGCTTTTATCCCAACAACCGTACACAGGTTACAGTCAACCTGGCGGTAGAAGCCAGCCGACTGGCTTTTGAAAAAAGCAAACACCAGAACGTTACCCAACTCAGACCGGCACTTCAGTTAGGGGCGGATTATTTCATCAGCTACCAGACAAGGCTCTTTGCGCAATACAATCTATGGTATCTTCAAAACTTTTACACCCACGGCAGCCTGAGCCCTTCGGATGAAAAGCAGCTTAACACCAACGTTTCAATTGGCATAACGCATATCCTTTTCTAACAACGTTTAGCCAACTTCTTGAAAAACCCATATCAGATCGTTGACCGTTGATGGTTGACGGCAGAGAAAGTCTTCCAAAACCCCATACAATAAAAAGCCCCGACCATCGTCAGGGCTTTGATGTTTTCAAAGGATAAAGATTACCGGCGGTTGTTCCTGATAAAGCGATCCAGTTCTTCATGGCTGCTTCTGGAGGAAAATACCTCGTACAACTGGTTATAGTTTTGCCGATCCACTGTTTTGTCGTAAGCCAGTTTAGCCAGTTCCAGCTTATCGTTTTCTGATGAAAACAATAGCAGCAATTGCTTTACCTGGTAGGTGGTAAAAGAATTACGTTTGATGCCGTCTTTGGCTGTGCTTAGTTTTCCCCGCCATTGCTGGTTGATGCTTTGCTCCAGCCGGTTGAAATCATAATCACTCATGGCGCGGTTGTAGTAGTCGTTGTACCCGCCGCCCTTATTGCGGTCATCGTTCCGGTCCCAATCGCGGTTGCGGTCATTCCAGTTGCGGTCGTTTCGGTCATAGCGTCGGTCATTGTTGCGGCTTTCATCAAATTCTGCCCGTCCATTGCGGTCTATCCAAATATCCATATCGCGGTTGGGCCGAACCGTGAAAGACCCGGCATAGACCGGCCTGGCGTTCTTCCTGTTATTTTTTGTTTTTGTGTTGTACACTTCAATGGTGTGCCGGCCCGGCCGGATG
>JAEWAC010000435.1 GCA_023391895.1 Bacteroidota bacterium | reverse complement strand
TTTTGAAAGAGTTTGCTGTGGCTTCATTTTACCAGTCAGACTACTTACAGCTTCTAGTCACGACTGAAGTAAGGAAGTGGTGTGCGCCTCGACTCCATGATGCGCCTCCTGAACTTACCGGCTATTTTTTTTAGCTTTACACGCACAAGCCACTTCTATGTTTTCCGAAAAAGCATCTGTTTATATCAGTACCAGCCGGATGCTGATGACTGCGCCGCATTTGCTGAACGCGCAGCACCAGCACGCCATGATGCAGGTTACTTTTTCACTGGAAGACCAGTCTTTTGCCGTATGGACTGAAGACGCCGGATGGCAGGAAACAAAAGCCGTGATCATCAATTCCAATGTGGTGCACAGCCTGAAGGACTTTAAGGGCTGGCAGGTGACAACCTGTATTGTTCCGGAAGCGATCCGGGGTAAGCTGTTGCAGGAAAAAGTATTAGACCATGCGCCTGTAAAGTTGCTGGATGTTCAGGTGTTTGCGCCTTTAATGGAAGACTTGTGCCGGTTGCGGGCAGAAAAAATCAATGGCGAAAAGTTTTTGCACCTCACCAACCAGTTGTATGATAGCCTCACCGGTGTACAGGGGTTTCAGGGTCCATTAGATGCACGGATACTGCATGTGGTGAAATACATCCAGGAGCATATTGATGAGCCGATGGCGGCCGCTGCACTGGCACAGGAGGTGTTTCTTTCCGAAGACCGTTTTTTGCACTTGTTTAAAGAACAGATGGGCATGCCGCTGCGGCAATACATTCTATGGCAAAGAGCCGCCATTGCCCTTAAGATGTATCTCCAGGGCAAGTCGTTGAAAGAAGCGGCGTTCGATGCAGGCTTTGCCGACCCGGCACATTTTACCCGCACCTTTGTACAAATGAATGGCGTACCCCCTTCAGCTTATGCGGGCTTTAAGAACCACTACCATATGGACTTCTTTCTCCAGTTTTAGAGCCGTTTTGTTTTCCCATCCTTTTCTGCTGTCTTTCATTTTTTGTTAAACCCTGTTTAACAAGAATAGCAGGTTTATTCAAGCCGATAGCTGTTTTATTCAACCAACAGGCCTTCAGCCAGGGCTAACTTGCACCCGGAAATAAAAGACACTAAAGTACATTTCCATTTTATGCATCACCAAAATCAAACTGAAATGAAACAGTTGAAAACAATTCCCGCCGAGTACAAACTTCTTTTTGCGCTAATGGTATTGATGGCCCTCAGGCTGATCATGATTATCACCAACGTCAGCCAGTATTTTATTCACACCGTTTTATCCTAAGGCAAATAATTACAAGATGGCTATTGCAACTTTTTGGAAAGAAGATCAACTTCCTATTTTGAAAGAGGCTGAAGCGGTGAAGGCCCGAAAAACCTTTGAAATTCCTTTGTTGGTCTGTATTACAGGGCAGACAGAAACGGAAATAGAACGAAGGTTCCAAACGCAAAATGATGCCTGGATATTGGAGTATCAGCAGGTGCCCGTAGCATTTGGGTGGGTGGCCCGCAGCGCTGCGCCAATAGGAGAACTGGGGCAGCACGTAACCGTGCCCGAAGGGCAGGTTTATTTATGGAATTTCCGCACGTTGCCCGCCTGGCGGGGCAAAGGTTTTTATCCCCTGCTGTTGCAGGCAATCATGCGGCAAGAGATAGCAGGTGGTACTGAAAAGCTCTGGATATTAACAGCGCCGGAAAACATACCTTCTTTCAAAGGCGTACAAAAAGCCGGCTTTTCGCTGGTGGGCGAGCTGGCCTATAATGAGCAGAACAGCGTGGTGCTGGTGCCGGAGGAAGAAAGCGACAGGGTAGATGCGGCCGCTCACTTTTTGAACATGCCACAGGTGCATACGGCCGTAAAGCCTTGCTGGTGCTGTAACAGCCGTCATATGCGTAAGGCTAAAGGACAGTGTGATTGTAGCTGTAATACAGCACATCACAAAGCTTGTAACTGTGTACACTAAAGCGGATGCAACAAAGTTTCTTATATAGATGCCATTCGGCATCAATCACGGCTGGAAAAATAATTTATATCACAACCTTAAAATAAAATAATACGGTATATGGCTGAGTCTCCATATAAACTCCTGATTAAAAACATGGTTTGCCGCCGGTGTATGATGACGGTGGAAGAGATCTGTAACCAGCTGCGCCTTCCGTTGGTAAGCATTGCCATCGGGGAGGTACACCTGCAGAGAAAGTTGACCGGCGAGGAAGAAGAAAAGCTGGAGCAGGAACTGAGCCGGGTGGGGTTGCAATTGATGGAAAAGAGGTTGAACAAAACCGTTGGTGAAATAAAAAAGCTGGTGTCGGATTACCTGGGCCTGGGCATGGATAGCCAGAATGAAAAACTGTCTGCATTTATTGAAAACCGCATGTCGAATGACTACAGCCACCTGAGCGATCTTTTTTCCGCAGCAGAAGGAAAGACTATTGAGCAATATTTTATTCAGCTGCGCATTGAAAAAGTAAAAGAGCTGATGGTGTACGAGGGGCTTTCGTTAACTGAGATTTCTTACCAGACCGGCTTTAGCAGTGTGCACCACCTGTCGGCCCAGTTCAAAAAAGTAACCGGGTTAACTCCCTCTCATTTCAAAAGCATCAGCAGTGACAAACGCATGTCTCTGCCCAATGCCTGAAACAAAAAATTATATAATTCTTTCCTTCAATTGTGTAACGCCTTCGCCTTTGTCCCACAGTAGTTTTGTATCGTCAAACAAATTCAAAACAATTAAAACTACAATCATGAACTCAACAATTGAAACCAACAGCCACAATCCCAATTGCACCTGCACTATTTGCTTATGCGGACCTAACTGCACTTGTGGCACGGCTTCCAACTAGTCATTGCTGCGAGAGGCGCCAGCGCCTCTCGCAGCTCACCAACCAAAACAATATACCATGCAACCAACAACAAAATATTTTCAATTAACAGCCACTGAATTCGACTGGCGGGTTTCTGATACTAAAAAAGTGAAAGCCTGGGGCTTTAACAACCAGGTGCCGGGTCCTGAGTTAAAAGCCCGGAAAGGAGATACACTGGTGATTACTGTAAAAAACGAATTGCAGGAACCTACTGTTGTACACTGGCACGGCATTAGGCTGCCGGCTACCATGGATGGAACCGAAGAAGTTCAAAAGTCCATATTACCGGGTGAGGCGTTTGAATACCGTTTTGAAGTGCCCGATGCCGGTACGTTCTGGTACCATTCGCACTACAACGAAACCGTGCAAATGGAGCGGGGCATGTATGGCTCCCTGATCGTTGAAGATGAGTCAGAGCTTATCGTTGATGCAGACCGCGTTTTGATGATCGACGACATGAAGCTGACACCTGACAACGAATTTAAAAAAGGTAATGCGGTAGCCCGCTGGGTGGAGCGTCATGACGGACGCGAAGGCGATACCCTGCTGATCAGCGGCAAGGAAGGCGCTGAGATACAAATGCATGCCGGCCAGTTGGAACGCTGGCGGTTGATCAATGCCTCTAGCGCCCGGTATTTTTATTTATCCTTAGGCAGCAGGCCGTTCCAGATCATTGGAACAGATGGTGGCTTGATTGAACAGCCACAAACGGTTTCAGAAGTTTTGATTACGCCGGGCGAGCGGATCGAAATTATAGCTGGTCCATTTACAGAAGGCGATACATTTGGCATCGAGTCCCTGCCTTATAACCGGATGACATTTTTGAAAGCAAGGCGGCAACAATTTGCTACTGTTAAAGTAGGTCCGCAACAACCTTCTAAGGCTTTCATCCCTGTCACACTGCGTGAGATTGAAACCCTGGCGCCACAGGATGCGGCGGTAACCAGAAGTGTGCAGCTTTCTGTTGGTCCCAGTTTAAAAAGAGGTATAGATTTTAAAGTCAATGGTGGTCTGCATAGTCATGATGCCCCTGTAAAAGTAGGCGAACTGCAGGTATGGGAAGTGGCCAACACATCACTGATGGATCATCCGTTTCACCTGCATGGTTTCTTTTTTCAGGTACTGGAAGAAAACGGGAAAGCACCAGCATACAAAGCCTGGAAAGATACCTACAACCTAAAGCCCAAAAGCAATATCAAAATTGCCTGGATACCGGATAACCGTCCCGGCAAATGGATGTATCACTGTCATATTCTGGAGCACCATGCTGCCGGCATGATGGCACACTTTGAAGTGGTGAATGAGGATCAGCCTCACGGGATGCGTTCCGAAAGCGCAGCCTCCCATTGTCATTAAACAAACGCTGTCCATTGTTTTACAGGTAAGAGAGCATAACTGCGAGTTGTGGTCTTTTACCTTTTGTTTTTTTAGGAGCCTCTTAGAATTATGATATGTAATCATACTCCATTGTAAACTTTCTCTTCTGCACGTTTATTGATCCTGCATACATCCAGAACGGTCTGTGCTTCTGTCTTCCTTCCTTGTTAGCTTTTGCAAAATGTTTTTAATCCAGTCGATGTAGAATAGCAATAAGATCAGCAGTGAGTAAAAAAATGAATGCTGTTGTTATTATGTGATCCAGTTGATGTACTAACTCTGCATCTTCAATTCTTTACCAGTTGTGACAGGTATGAATGAAGAATTTTGGAAACAGCATTGCTTTTATTGACATCTGCAAAATTTTATAACTCTTTCCCTTTATAGTGTAATAACCTCCGCAGTTGTCCTTGCTATTTTTGCCCTGTCAATTAAATACCGGTAAAAGAATTGACACGCAAGGTAAAGAGCTGAAAGTTATATATGAGTTTGCTTCAGCATGTAGTAAGCTATAACGGTGCTCAAGTCCATTGCTCAATCTTGCCATTTTCTGTTCTCATAAAAAAATACATTTTAATAACTGCTTAAATCTACCATGATGCGACAATTTCTGTTAGGGTTGTCTTTACAACTCCTGTTTCTTTTTTCTCTCCAGGCACA
>JAEWAC010000284.1 GCA_023391895.1 Bacteroidota bacterium | reverse complement strand
GGGCCTTGAGTTCGTCCAGTGAAAGCGGTGTCAAATTTTTTAAGGCTTCCATTTTTTGCGTGATGTCATCGGCATGAGTGGCCATGCTGCTCAGGTCAACCGAGGTTGTGGTGGTGGTACCGTCTTCATTTTTCTCTGTGCGGGTGATGGTTTTGCCATTGTCGCAGGCGGCCAGGGTCATGGCACAAAAGAGCAGGAAGGAGAGCGTTGATCTCATAATTATAGTTTTGGTTTTTGATTAAGGCCCGTTTTACCGGGTATTAAAAATAAATTGTATATCTGACATTAGCAAAAGTGATACCATTTTTAGGTTCTTTGTCAAGCGGCTGGCAATAAACCCCTACAGCCTGGCGTTTAGCCACCAAACCATTTTTCTTTAAAATCCCATCTTATTATTTGTTCAATAAGCCTATGAAAAAGTTGATGTGCTGCCTTTGCACTGTTTGTATTTTAGCCCTTGGTATTTCTTCCTGCGCTGCCGGCCGCTCCATGAAGCGGGACTGCCAGGGCGGCCAACATGTGCGCCTGAAAAACGGCGTGTGGATTTAAGCCGTTTGCCTTCCTGCTCACCCGGTTACAGGATTGTTTTGGTTACAGCCACCAAAGTACTCTAAGCAAGCCTTGTGTACTTGTGGCAACACCAGGCCGGATCTTTTCTTCTGGTTTCACTTTATGTATAACAACTAAAATAAAGTATATTAAAGCTGTGGTATTTCTGAAAAGCGGTTGAACCTTGCTTTTTATCACCCATCCTGCTCTGTATGTCTAAAAGCTTTGCACTTTTATGGATACTGGTTGCCCTGGCGCAAGCGGGTTGTAACAGGCAGTCTTATTTTGTAAGCCCTTACAACGGTAATAACAGCGTTTACCATCCCATACCCCTGCATGCGGATTCTATACGGTCTGCTTATTATGCACATGTAGCCTTTGCATTGGGCAGTGCTAACGACGAAGGGGCAGATGAAGTGCAGACGCTGCACACCGGCCTGTCGGGCAGCCACAATTTTGGAATCTTTCAGGGCTTTTACAGCCTGCAGGTATCGGCCGGCAACTATAGGGTTGCCCCCTGGGATGATCAACAGGAGGCAAAGAATCAATTTTTTGGCGGCTGGGGAGGTGAAGGCGGCCTGAATGTGGTGGCTTCTTTTGGTAATGATGAATGGCGGGTGCTGGGTATAGAGGCCGCCTGGAAGCAGGAGTGGGGCGATTACCTGCGGTTTAGAAAAAGGCTGGATTATGGGGCGGTGGATGTGCTGGTAAAAAGTCCTGCCTTTCAAACACTGGGTGGCTATACCGAATTTGTGGCCCGCCGGCAGGATATTGCCGTTGGATTCAGGCTGGCGTACGGTACGGTTTTAGGCCGCTCTTACCGCCGGCGGTATCTGAATAATCCCTACGACCGCGACTACCTGACTTACCGGTACAGTCATTTTACCATACACCTGACCCGTAAAAAATATACCGGCTTTATCAGGACCCACTTTGCCACAAAAGCCTCCAGCGCCCTCTTTGGCGTTAATTACAGGCTGGGTAAATAAAAAGCACCTTGTGTTATTTTATTATTGTTTGGGTGCTTTAAGTCATAGGCTAAAAAGAGCGGGTACTTCGATACTTTAAAATCCCTTTTGACCAGAATAAAAGCGATGCTGCTGGAGATACCATTACTTTTGCACAAATTTTACCAAACATCAATGAAGAGACTTTTTGTGCTGGTAACGTTGGTAGCTGCTTTATATTCCTGCTCTCCCAATAATGTTACTGTAGACAATTCGCTGGAAAAGTATTTTAAAGACAATAAAGCCGAAGGCACGTTTGCGCTGCTGGACAACGGCACCGGCGAGTTTACCATTTATAACCTGACCCGCTACCGCGACAGTGCGTATGTGCCGGCCTCTACGTTCAAAATCGTTAACAGCCTCATTGGTTTGCAAACCGGCGTTATTACCAACGACAGCATGGTGATCAAATGGGACGGCATCAAACGCCCTATTGAAAGCTGGAATAAAGACCTGACCATGTATGAGGCGTTCCGGGTGTCGTCTGTGCCTTACTACCAGGAAGTGGCCCGCCGCATAGGCCAGGACACCATGCAAAGCTGGCTGGATACGCTGGGCTATGGTACCAAAAAGATCACAACCCGCATCGATACATTCTGGCTGGACAATTCGTTGAAAGTTTCTCCCGACGAGCAGCTGGGGCTGGTAAAGAAATTGTATTTTGACGAGTTGCCTTTTCACAAAAGGAACCAGCAAATTGTTAAAAAAGCCATGCTGTTTGAAGACACGCCGCAATACAAATTGAGCTATAAAACCGGCTGGGGCTTTACCGACAGCACCCGCCAAAAAAACATTGGCTGGGTAGTGGGCTGGATTGAAGAGAATAAGCACCCCTACTTTTTCGTTTTGAACCTGGAGTCGCCCGATCCCAATCTTGATATGGTAGGGGTACGGATGAACATTTTAAAAGGTATCTTACGGCAGCTGGGCTTTATGGAAGGGAAGAAATAAGTTTATAGTTTTAAGTCTTAAGTTGTAGGTAGGTGTAAATTTCCTCCAGATACGGTATGGGTTTTTAAAGAACTTATAACTTAAGACTTAAAACATATAACTAGCCTCTCATTTAGCATCAAATTTGCTAATAGCGCATACAATCAATTGATTTGAACCTGCATTTTCAATATCCGTATTTGCTTTGGGCGCTGGCCGCCCTGCCCCTGTTTATCCTGCTGTTTTTGGCGTATGGGGTTTGGAAGCGCCGTGCCGTTCGGCGCATGGGCGATCCTAAGCTGGTAAAGGCGCTCTATCCCTCGCATGCCCGGGGCAAAGTGGTGTTCCGCTTTGTATTGTTCCTGCTGGCATTTGCTTTAGGGTGCATTGCCGCCGCCAATCCACGGCAGCCCGACGAAATGCAGGAAGATGCCCGCAAAGGCATTGATGTGATGATTGCCCTGGATGTAAGCAACAGCATGCTGGCCACCGATTTGTCGCCCAACCGTCTGCAGCGGGCCAAGGCCATGCTTTCCCGGCTGATAGACGGGCTGCCCGACGACCGGGTGGGTTTGGTGCTGTTTGCCGGCCACTCTTATATTCAAATGCCGCTGACCACCGACCACAATGCCGCCAAAATGTTTATTGCCTCGGCCAGCCCCGGTGCCATTGCCGCACAGGGTACGGCCATAGCCGATGCCTTAACCAAAAGCAACCTGGCGTTTCAGCAGGGCAGTGACCGGTTTAAAGCTATTGTACTGGTAACCGATGGCGAAACCCATGACGAAAATGCCGTGGAAACCGCACAGGACCTGGCTTCCAAAGGCGTCATGATCAATACGGTAGGTATTGGCTCACCAAGCGGGGGCACCATTTTCGACACCGCCACCCAAACCGAAAAACGCGATGCCGCCGGCAATGTCATTCTTTCGCGGCTGAACGAGCCCCTGCTGCGGCAGGTAGCGGCCGCCACCAATGGCGTTTACATCAACCTGCAAAACTCCGAACAGTCCGTAGCTCAAATGGTGCAGCAACTTTCGCAGATTGAAAAAAAAGCGCTGGGCGACTCCTCCGTTTTTACCTACAGAACTTTTTATGCCTGGCTGGCGGTGCCCATGCTGCTCTTGCTGCTGGGCGAATTTTTCTTTTCGGACCGTAAAAAAGTAAAAAAATGAAAAGCGCCGTACTGACAGGCCTGGGGTTGTTAACTGTTTTGCTGTCCTGGGCTCAAAAAGGAGAGAACTACCTGAGTAAGGGCAACGAATACTACCGTCAGTCGCAGTTTGACCTGGCGGAAAGGCAATACAAAGAAGCCTTGCAGAAAGACCCGAACAATTTTACCGCTCAATACAATTTAGCCAACGCCCTGTACCAGCAAAAAAGGTATCAGGAGGCTACTGGTATTTTAAAAAAGCTGCAGCAAAACACGGCTGATAACGCCATCAAACAAGCGGCTTTTTATAACGAGGGAGTAGTGCACACCAAGGAAAAAGACCTGGAAACCAGCATTGCAGCCTACAAAGCAGCCCTGCGCCTGGAGCCCAACGATCAGCAGGCCCGCGAAAACCTTCAAAAAGCCATGCGGGAGCTGAAGAAGCAACAGGAGGAAAAACAAAAGCAGCAGCAGGAACAAAAGCAGTCCCAGTCCAACATGAGCCAGAAAGAAGCCGAGCGCAAGCTGAAACTGCTGCAGGAAAAAGAAAGGCAGCTGCAGCAGCGCCTGCAGAAAAACGGCCAAAAGGGCAACGCACAGCCCAAAGACTGGTAAAATAATGTGACAATTCGTGAGTTGGAAATTTTGAAAAGACAGGCTCCCCCGATTGTTAGTTAACTTTGCCGCACTGTGGCATTTTGGAGTATTTTCAAATTACCACATTTTCAAATTTTCAAATTAACCATGCAGTTTTATAGCGAAAGCCTTACGGAATATAAACGTTTACGCACCCGCGAAGTAAAGATCGGTCACCTGTTGCTGGGCAACTACCATCCCATACGGGTGCAAACCATGACCACCACCGATACCATGGATACGCCGGCCACCGTGGAGCAGACCATCCGTTGTATTGAAGCCGGTGCCGAGCTGGTACGCATTACCGCACCTTCCAAGAAAGAAGCCGAGAACCTGCTGCACATCAAAAACGAGCTGCACCGCAGGGGCTATACCACGCCGCTGGTGGCTGACATACACTTTACCCCCAATGCTGCGGAAATAGCCGCCCGCATTGTAGAAAAAGTGCGGGTCAACCCCGGCAACTATGTCGACAAAAAAAAGTTTGAACTGATTGAATATACCGATGCCGATTATGCCGAGGAAATTGACCGCATCCGCGACCGCTTTACACCCCTGGTAAAAATTTGCAAAGAATATGGAACGGCCATGCGCATTGGTACCAACCATGGTTCCCTCAGCGACCGCATCATGAGCCGCTATGGTGATACGCCTATGGGCATGGTGGAAAGCGCTATGGAGTTTTTAAGAATTGCCCGCGGGGAAAGCTACCACAACATTGTACTGAGCATGAAAAGCAGCAATCCGCAGGTGATGGTGCAGGCCTACCGCCTATTGGTAAAAACCATGCAGGAAGAATTTGGCGAAAGCTATCCGCTGCACCTGGGTGTAACCGAGGCTGGCGATGGCGAAGACGGCCGCATTAAAAGCGCCATCGGCATTGGAACCCTTTTGGAAGACGGTCTGGGCGACACCATCCGTGTATCCCTGACCGAAGACCCGGAGCTGGAAATACCGGTTTGCCGCGATATTGTAAAGCGGTATGAAAGACGCAGTCCACAGTCCACAGGCGACAGTCGACAGCCGGTGGTGCAAGAGGCCAACAGTAGCAGCCAATCGGTAAGTGTTGAAGAAAAAGCCCCTGCTATACCTGCGGTAGACAAGCTGCCTTACAGTCCTTTTGAGTACAAACGCCGGGCAACCTTTGCAGTGGGTAATATGGGGGAGCAGCAGGTGCCGGTGGTCATTGCCGACCTGAGCAAGTTAACTTCCATTACACCCGAAAGCCTGCAAGGTATTGGTTATACCTATGATGTAGTAAGTGATAAGTGGACCATCAGCGATGCCGCGGCCGATTATGTATTTACCGGCAACCAAACCTTACCTTTTGCGCTGCCGGGTACGCTGAAAGTGATAGTTTACCCGCATGTGTGGGAGCAGGGCCTGGCCCAAAGAATAGAAGATGCAGCCGCACTGAAAACTTTTAAAGAAACTTATTTTCCCATCTACCAGGATAGCGGCTATGTAAGTGCAAAAGTTAAAAGTGATACGCTGAACTTTGTAATGGTGGACTGCTTTAACGACAGCACGCCCATCAACGATTATACGTTTTTAGAAGCTATTGGTAATGATAAAAGCGTGGTGCTTTGCCTGAGCAGCACCAATAAAAATGCGGTGCAATCGGTGCGGCGCATGTTTATAGAATTGCAAAACCGTGGTATCAATAATCCTGTGGTCATCATTACCGACAGTCACTGGCAAACGGCAGATGAACACCTCATTCATTATGCCACTGAAGCCGGGGCGCTGCTGTTGGATGGCATGGGCGATGGCATTTGCCTGGGCATGACCAGTGAAAGCTACCAGCAACAGGCTGCTTCTTTTCAAACCGTAAAAGGGCGTAATTACCTGCAAAGCAAATCGGTGGAGCAGTTTATCAACAACACGGCTTTTTCTATTTTGCAGGCCACCCGCACCCGCATCTCAAAAACCGAATACATTAGCTGTCCCAGCTGCGGCCGCACCTTGTTTGACCTGCAGGAAACCACCGCTAAAATACGGGCTGTGACCAATCACCTCAAAGGCGTTAAAATTGCCATTATGGGTTGTATTGTCAATGGTCCGGGGGAAATGGCCGATGCCGACTTTGGTTATGTGGGCAGCGGGCCGGGCAAGATCACACTGTACAAAGGCAAAGAAGTGGTGAAACGCAATGTAGCCAGTGAAGTGGCCGTGGAAGAACTGATCAACCTGCTGAAAGAGCACGGCGCCTGGGTGGAGCAGCCGCTAACGGTAGGATAACATTGCGTTGCAGCATACCGCTGTTTCAAAAAGCTGTCTTATTTTTAAGGATCATGATGAAGCCCGAACGGAGCGTTGCAACCGGTGCCTCATCGTAGTACATCAGTTGACCCAATAATCCATTTCATGCAAACAGACTTTTTAGTAATAGGTTCGGGTATTGCCGGATTAACGTATGCGTTGAAGGTGGCGCAACACTGTCCGGATAAGCAGGTGACCATTCTTACCAAAGCAGCGGCCGATGAAACCAACACCAAGTACGCACAGGGTGGCATAGCGGTGGTGAATGATCTGGAAAAAGATTCTTTTGAAAAGCACATAGAAGACACGCTGATTGCCGGCGACGGCTTGTGCAATAAAGAAGTGGTGGAGATGGTGGTGAAAGAAGGGCCGGCCCGCGTGCAGGAAATTATTGACTGGGGGGCACAGTTTGACAAAGATCCTGAAGGGGATTACAAACTGGGCAAAGAAGGCGGACACTCCGAGTACCGCATTCTGCATCATAAAGACATTACCGGCTTTGAAATGGAGCGGGCCTTGCTGGCTGCCATTGAAAAAGCGCCCAACATCCATGTCATCAAGCATTGCTTTGTGGTTGATATCATCACACAGCACCACCTGGGTTACCTGGTTACCAAGTCCACTCCTGACATATGCTGTTATGGCGTGTATGTGCTGAACGAGCGCAGCCACCGCATAGAAAAAATATTATCCAAGGTTACGCTGCTGGCTACCGGCGGCAACGGGCAGGTGTACCGCACCACTACCAATCCTTACATTGCTACCGGCGATGGCGTCGCCATGGTGTACCGTGCCAAAGGCCGTATTGAAAATATGGAGTTTATCCAGTTTCATCCCACGGCTTTGTACGAAGCAGGTAAACGCGGACAGGCTTTTTTGATTACCGAAGCAGTGCGGGGCGACGGTGGCATTTTGCGCAACAAGAGCGGTGAGGCTTTTATGGAACGCTACGACACCCGTCGCGACCTGGCACCGCGTGATATCGTGGCCCGCGCCATTGACAATGAAATGAAAAAAGACGGTACCGAGCATGTGTACCTGGACTGCCGGCATATGGATATGGAAAAGTTCAAGGAACATTTTCCGAACATCTATGAAAAATGTTTGTCCATCGGCATTGATGTGGCGGTGCAAATGATACCGGTAGCGCCGGCGGCGCACTACAGTTGCGGCGGCATTAAAACCGATGAATGGGGCCGCAGCTCTATCAATAATTTATATGCCTGCGGCGAATGCGCCAGTACGGGTTTGCATGGTGCCAATCGGCTGGCTTCAAACTCGCTGCTGGAGGCTATGGTATTTGCACACCGCTGTTATCTAGATGCCGTCAATCGTATGGATACTTTAAAAGATTTGCCCCGGATACCCGACTGGAATGCGGCCGGTACTTCAGAGCCCAAGGAAATGATCCTGATTACGCAAAGCCTGAAAGAACTGCAGCAGGTGATGAGCGATTATGTGGGTATTGTGCGTAACAATGTACGTTTGCAGCGGGCCATGAAGCGCATTGACCTGCTGTTTGACGAAACCGAAGAACTATACCAGACCACTACCGTATCGCCGCAGCTATTGGAATTGCGCAACATGATTACCGTAGGTTATTTAATTACAAAGGGCGCTGCATTTCGAAAAGAAAGCCGTGGCTTGCATTTCAATACGGATTATCCCGAGAAATCGGAGCTGGTACAGAATATAGTGTTGTAGTTTTTGGCTGTCGGCTGCAGGATTGCTTTATAAGGATGGTTGCATCGAAGACCTGGGCTGTGGTTTTTTTATGAAGCTTCTTTAAAAGCCCATATCGCATTTTCAACTCTTTCAAAAGTCCATATAGGTGTTTGAAACTTTTTGATTTTTTCACTTATAGCATTTTAAAGAATTCATAACGCCTCTCGCCTCTTTCATGCTGAACTTGTTGCAGCATCTGTTTGTAACTTCTTTAAAACCCCATATGACAGTTCTTCTTTAAACGTTTTTATGACTATAGTTTTATCCTCCTGTAGGTAGTGCTTCTTATTTTTTCTCCCCGAAAAAGTAAGCAAAAAGTTCAAGGCCAACCCGATGGCTCCACCCGTTTGGCCGGCCCACGCACAAGGAAGAAGTTATAAGTAATAAGTTATGGAGCGTCCTATGGGTTTTTTAAGAAGTTCAGGTCTTTTTGCGTGTTAGGGTCAACTACTGCAGGCGCTGTATCCCGTTACGCTGTTCCTACTACAGCAAGATTTCTTTAAGTTCATGCGGGATAAGGCGCTGCACCAGTTTGACTGCCCTGCTTTTTTGATTTTGCCTTTTAACTTTTGCCTTCTTTCAAAACCCCATACCGAAGGGACTATTCTTCTTTCTTCCTAATCCTTTAATCCATCCAAATCATGGTTCAGACAACTGCTTCAAAATCCCATATGCCTGGAGTAAAGTATAAAACCGGTGCGCTAGCCAGCACCTGCAGAACTTTAAACTTTAGACTTTAAACTCTTTGCTCATTCAGCAGTCAGGCCTTCCTGTAGTTCCTCCAGTGGTGTTTCTTCCAGTATTAGTCTTTCAATGCTACTTTGGCCTTGCTTCCACTGAATCAGCCGCATGACGCCTTCGCTGATTTCAATGCCGGTAATGGTACCATTGTCCAGGCAGCAGCAGCCGCTGTTGAAGTAGCAGGGCTTCATCTTCAGGTAGGTTTCTGACACGTTGTTGTACTGAAACTTGCGGACCTGGATTTCATGTTCCAGGGTCCGGATCATGGCTTCATCGTTTACCTGCCGCGCAAACAGCAACTGCCGGTACAGCCGCTCAATATGGGTTAACGATTCAAATACGGGCTGATGCGTATGACCGGTTACCAGCAGCAAGTCTTTTTGCCGGGTACTCCACTCGTACATAATGGTATTGTGCGCTGTTTTTAAGCTGGCGTTGTAAGCCGGTGTGTTGGGGTTGATTTTAAGAAAGGCCTGCAGCGGTGCCCAAATACGGCTGACAAAAAACTTGCTGAACCAGTTGCCGTCACTGACCGCATCGCCCTGGTGCCCGTGAGTACAAAAAATATCAATGCGCCGGCCGGCCACTTCCGTCTGCAGCACCACACCCTCATAAATGGGCACCTCGTAGCCGTATATCTTATTCAGCTGCAGTTGGGCAAAAGGATCGTTGGCCCAGTACAGGTCGTGGTTGCCGAATATTTTAATAAAGGCATTGCCGGGCACAAACTTTTTTTCTTTTTCATACGAAGGTTTGTGCTCCCGGCATACCGACGACAACGTATTTTCCCAAAGTTCCTCGTTGTCGCCTAAGGAAATAAAATGAAAACCATTTTGGTGGTAGTATTCCAGCGCCTCGAGGTAAGCAGGTTCGCACAGCATAAAGTCGTCGGCTCCATTGCGGCGCCCTTTGTGCTGGTCGGAAAAGATGATGAACTTACCGCTTTTGATATCAAAGGGCACCACCAGGCCTTTCTTTTTTTCACCGCTTAATATCGCCTCCAGTAATCCGGACAAGGCGTCAAATATTCGCTGCCGGTCCGGCCTGGATGAAAACCGGTTGCTGAGCCACAGCACGGGTTTTAACAGGATATAACGCAGGAGCTTTCGCATTACTTCGCTGCAATCATACTGATTTCTACGTTCACAAATTTAGGCAGTGCCGATACCTGCACCGTTTCGCGGGCCGGAAAATGGCCTTCAAAATATTTTCCGTAAACTTCATTGATCTCGCTAAAGCGGTTCATGTCCGTAATAAAAATGGTGGTCTTTACCACGTTGTTAAACGTCATACCGGCGGCTTCCAGAATGGCCTTCAGGTTGTGCATGGCCTGATGGGTTTCTTCCTGCACGTCTTTGTTTTTTAAGTTGCCGGTAACGGGGTCAATACAAATCTGGCCAGAAATATACAGGGTGTTGTTGACCACAACCGCCTGGTTGTAAGGACCAATAGGAGCCGGTGCGTTGGGGGTGTTAATGATCTGTCTTTGCATGTTATTGATAGTTTGCCAGCAACGAATTTATTGGTAAGCCTTTTCTTTGCAAAAAATATCATCATGCAGATCGTGGTGCTGAGCAATACGGTTTTGAAAGAAGAACTTTTGAGCCAGGGTACAAATGGCCCGGCAGAAGTGGTGTGGCTGGATGATGTGCACGAGTTTTTGCAGTACCCCAAGGCCGATGCCTTTATGGATCTGCTGTTTGAAAACACCATCGAACGACTGGCCCTTTTGCAACAGCTGTTGCCCAAAACCGTTATCATCAACAGTGTAACCCATACGTTAAGCAGCACCCATCACGCTTTTATCCGCATTAATGGCTGGCCTACTTTTTTGCAATCGCAGCTGATAGAAGGCAGTTGCCTGCACGAGGAACAAAAAGAAAAAGCCATTAAGGTATTGGGTGTGTTTAACAAGCAGGTAGAGTGGCTGCCCGATGAGGCGGGGTTTATCACGCCCAGGGTTATCAGCATGATCATTAACGAAGCTTATTATGCACTGGCCGAAAGCGTGAGCACTCCCGGGGAAATAGATACGGCCATGAAGCTGGGCACCGCTTACCCTTACGGTCCTTTTGAGTGGGGGCGCAAAATAGGGCTGCAAAACATTGCTACCTTGCTCCACACTTTAAGGCAGCAGCAAAAGCGCTACACCCCTGCGGAACTGCTGGTGCAGGAAACCAACAAAGCTATCTGATCTTGCACAGCTCTTTCCACCGCGTGGTATAGCGCGGCGAATGAAACTGGTGCCGCATTTTCCAGTTGCGCTGCGTACCGGAGGCGGCAAATTTTACCACATCGTCCCGCATGCCAAAGTTGATGTTGTCTACCATTTCCATCAGGTAGCGGCCCATGCTTTTAGCCGGCACAAACAGGTTGCCCTGTATCGCATCGTCAGGCACCAGGCTGCTTAAAATAACGCCTGCTTTTTTGTATTGCTTCCCCTGCCGGTACAGTTGTGCTGCCAGCTGCACGGCCGGCTTTATCAGCTCGTTGGTAAGCGATGTGGGGTAGGGTAAAACCGTATACTGGCTAAGCGTAGGCCCGTGTTTAAATTGAGGTCCGTCCATTTTTTCTTTGGCTACCAGAAACACGCTGATCACAC
>JAEWAC010000392.1 GCA_023391895.1 Bacteroidota bacterium | reverse complement strand
CCAGGTTTAGCTCGCCCATGATCACATACTGGGCCAGCACGTCGCGGTTTTTGATTTGTTCGGAGGCCGCCAGTACTCCAATAGCAATGGGCAGGTCAAAGGCGGTGCCGCTTTTGCGGATATCGGCCGGTGCCAGGTTGACCACAATACGGGTGGGGGGCATGGTGTAGTCATTGGCTTTCATGGCGCTTTCCACCCGCTGCAGGGTTTCCTTTACGGCATTATCGGGTAGCCCTACAATCAAACAATCCTTTCCGGTGGCCATCCCGTTTACTTCCACGGTTATGGTAATGGCCTCTACACCGTATACGGCACTGCCAAATGTTTTTACAAGCATTGGTTCCTGACTTTAAAAAATTAATAACGCCTATGAAGTAGGGATGATATAAAGTGCTTAAAAACCTGTAGCAGGTGCGCAACACCTGTCATCTGCCTGTTATTCCCGCCTCACAACCATTATTTCCACGAAAATAGATGGAATGAATAAAGATAATAAAAAGCTTTGCCACAATCGGGTAGGATACCTGCGGCAAAGCTTTTGCAATAAAAAAATAAAACAGGAATTATGAAATTATTGAATCAATTATGGGTTTTATTGCTGGCTATGGTGGTTACCTTTAGCTCGTGCGATTTGGTACAAGGTATTTTTAAAGCCGGCTTCTGGACGGCCATTGTTCTGATAGTACTGGTTGTGGGCCTGATCATCTGGCTGCTCAACCGTTTTCGTCGTTAAGGATGGGCGGCCTGCAGCAGGCTTACCTTACCGTCCATGGTGGCTGCAATCACCTGCCTGCGGCTGCGTACGTTCACCGTGTTTACCATCGAGTTGTCCAGTTTGTGCGCCCATACAATTTGTTGCGTAGCCGGGTTGATGGCGTACACCACACCGCTGCGGGTGCCAAAAAATACCTGTCCTTCTTTCTCCATCAGCATAGAGGGCGTGTGTTCGTAACCATAACCTGCAAACATTTTCCAGGCAGCGGCCGGCTTTTCTTTATTGGTATGAAACGCCACGATGGTATCATTCATGGTTTTGCCATACACATATTTACCGTCTTCCGAAATGCCAATTGATTCCCGCACCCGGGACTCGTTGGTGCGCCACAAGGCCTGGCCGGAGGCAATATCAATAGCGGTTAAATACCGGTCGGGAGCGGCAATATAAACCACACCATCCTGAATCACCGGGATGCAGGCAGCAGGAGCGTAGTTGCGTACGGAAGAACCATTGTTCCACTTCCATACCAGTTGCCCGTTGTTTTTGTTCAGTGCATACAGGTGGCGGTCCCAGGATCCAAAGATGAGGGTCTCCTGGTCAATCACCGGCTGGCTCACCACAGAGCCTTCAAGTCCCTTAAAAACCCATATGGGCTGGCCATTCTTTAAATCCAGCGCCCGGAAAGAAGAGTCGCTGCCGCCGATATACACCACATTGTTGTGGATCAGGGGCGAGCCCAGCACCGCAGCATTGGTGGTATGCTTCCACTGCAGCCTGCCTTTGGTATTGAAGCAATAAACGCTGCCATCGGCCGAACCCAGTACAATGTTCTGACCGCTTACGGCCGGTGAAGAAAAGATGGGACCCTCTGTTTGAAATTGCCATGCTTTTTTACCATTCTTTAGTTGTAGTGCCTGCACCGTTCCGTTCTGGTTGCCAAAAACCACATACTTGCCGGCCACCGCAGGAGTGGAGATCACATTGGCGTCGGAATGAAACGTCCACTTCGGTTGTACATGGGGGTACTGGCGGTTGATGGAATAGTCTGGTCTTTTAAAGGTCTGGGTTAGGTCGTACTGCTGGTTTTTCAGCTCCAGGCTTTGCCATTTCTTTTCTTCCCTCGTTACTGGGTTTCTTTCGGTAAAAACAAAAGAGTCCAGCCTTACGTCTACCAGGTTGTAGCCCCCGGCCGGTGCTTTGGCTCTGAGGTTGGAGCGGCCCATAACGGCCGGAATGCCTTCGGCCTGTACCAGCCGGTTGTTATGGCCATGGCCGCACAGGGCCAGCACGGTATTTTGCTTTTTTAAAAGATCTATGGCTTCGTACCAGTTGTCCAGTCCTTCGTCCAGCGGGTAGTGGTTGATGTATACCAATGGTGCATTCTTGTCTATTTTTTGTAACTGGTCTTTCATCCAGTTCATGGCATGACGCGGAATATGACCATCACTCATGCGTACGTAAGGCCCGGAAGCATTGGCTAGAAAATGCACGCCGTTGTGCTCGAAATAAAACTTGTCGTTGCCAAATACTTTGGTGAAGTCTAAGCCGCCGCTTTCGCTCCAGCCGGTGTCGTGGTTGCCGGGAATAATGTAGTATGGCACTTTTAGTTCATCCAGGATTTTTTTGGCGGCCAGCAGTTCTGCATGGGTGCCCATTTCGGTAACGTCGCCGGTTACCAGCACAAAGGCAATACCGGTCATCTGGTTGATGTCGGCAATGGTGCGGCGCAGGTCTTCTTCAGCCGAGCCGCTGGGCGAGCCAATATGAGTATCGGTAACAAAAGCAAAGCGAAAGGGTTGTGTCTGTGCCTGTACGGAAAGGGTCAGGAAAAAAAGAAAACAATAAAAAACAAGCTTTTTCATGCCTGCAAAATAGTTAATAATCAACAGTGAACGGGTGCAGGATAAGATGCAATAAAGTGATAGCAGATGCAATGAATTGAAGATGCACAAAATATTGTCATTGCCATAGAACTGTAAGGTGATGATTAAAGCGCTTTCATGACTGCCCCAAATTTGCTATCTTAAATAAGTGCTGCAACGATCCACCATACAACTCCTGCGTTTTCATTTTTCGCTGTTTTTGTTGCCGGTATTTCTTTTTGCCACCAGTCAACTTCCGGCTGTGGTGTGGCCAAATGCAATGCTGGCCTTTGTTATCCTGCATGGGCTGGTGTATCCTTCCAGCAATGGCTATAACTCGTATATGGACCGGGATGAAACACCCATTGGCGCATTGGAAAAACCCCTTCAGCCTACAAGACAATTATTTTATGCCAGTGTGATCATGGACGTAGTGGCTGTGATACTTTCGTTTGCTATCAGCGCTGTTTTTGCCCTGGGTATTTTGTTCTACATTATGGCTTCCAGGGCTTACAGTTACCGCGGTATCCGCTTAAAAAGATTTCCGGTGATAGGGTTTTTAACCGTTTTTATTTTTCAGGGGGCGGTTGTTTTTTTTATCACCTATCATGGTTGTCATCCGGCCAAAACGTTGCAGGTGCCGCTGTTACCTTGCCTGGTTTCCAGTCTTTTAATTGGCGCCTCTTACCCGCTGACCCAGATTTACCAGCACCAGCAGGACAAGGCCGATGGCGTAACGACCCTTAGTTACCTGTTGGGCAAAAGGGGTACGTTTATTTTTAGCCTGTGTCTTTTCGGGTTAGCTACCGTTTTAATGTATGTCCTGTTTAACCAGCAGGGCCGGCTGAACTTATTTCTTTTGTTTTTGTTATGTATGCTGCCGGTGGTATTATTTTTTTCATATTGGCTGTATAAAGTCTGGAAGGATGCGGCGGCGGCAGATTTTAAGCACAGTTTGCGGATGAACCTGGTTTCCACGCTTTGTATGCTGATTTATTTTTCAACCCTGATCTTAATCCAGTCGCTTTGAGTAAAATTGTTTCCATAGGCACGGCTGTACCGGCTTACTGTCATCAGCAGATGGATATTTTGCCGTTTATGCAAACGGTGTATTGTACACAGGAGGCCGAAAAACGCAAGCTGCGCTACATTTACCAGCACAGCGGCATTCAGCAGCGTTATTCGGTTTTGGCCGATTATGGCAGAAGCGTAGGGGAATGGAAATTTTACCCGCAAACCGAAAACCTGGAACCGTTTCCTACATTGGAGCAGCGGATGGCGGTTTTCAACAAACAGGCGCCCCTGCTTTCGGTAGATGCCATCCGCAATTGTCTGAATGGCGTTTTGCACGACAGGGACATAACCCACCTGATCACCGTGAGTTGTACCGGCATGAGTGCACCGGGCCTGGACCTGCAGGTGCTGGAACTGATGGATGTGCCTAAAAACATTGTGCGCACCTCGGTGAATTTTATGGGTTGCTATGCAGCCATCCACGCCCTCAAACTGGCCGATGCTTTTTGTAACAGTGATGCCCGCGCCAAGGTGCTGATTGTATGTACGGAATTGTGCACCCTGCACTTTCAGCGGGAAAACACGCTGGACAATATTACCTCCTCCCTGTTGTTTGGCGATGGGGCTGCCGCCGTTTTGGTAACGGCCGATGATGGGGTTTTGAAAGGTTTGCACATCAACCATTTTTATGCGGAGGTGATACCCAAGGGCAAGCGGGATATGGCATGGGAACTGTCTTCTTCGGGTTTTTTGATGATGCTGAGCGGCTATGTGCCGGACCTGCTGGAAGAAGACTTTGCCCCGGTGGTGGAGCGTTGTTTGCAGAAAAGCAACTGGTCGGCAGCGGATGTTACTTCCTGGTGCATTCATCCCGGTGGCAAGCGCATACTGGAAGCCGTGCAGCACTGCATGGGGTTGGAGGCTGCGCAACTGCAGGCTTCTTATCATACGCTGCAGCAGCATGGCAATATGTCTTCGGCCACCATATTGTTTGTGTTGAAAGAGTTGATGCATAGCAAAAGCAGCAAAAACATTTTGGGTGCGGCATTCGGTCCTGGGTTAACTATTGAAACTTTTACCGCCACCGCCTGCTCATGATCAATTGGAAACAACGTTCCTGTAAAAAAGAGTTGCTGGATGGGGATCACCTGCCGTTCGACGCCATCCGGCAAAACATGAAAGAGCTGGATGTGATCAACCACCGGCTGGGTGGTCACCGTATTACCCTAAAAGGGTTGCATAGCCTTTTGAAGAAAAACAGTACATCCTTGCACACGCCTTTGCAGGTGGTGGAAATAGGCTGTGGCGGTGGTGATAACTTAAGGGTAATACAGCAATGGGCTTTTAAAAGAAAACTAGCCGTACAACTAACCGGTATTGATATTAATCCTGAGTGCATTGCTTATGCAAAAAGCAGGGCAGAGGCGGGAGGCATACAGTTGATCTGTAGCGATTACCGGCAAGTGAAGTTTCATCAAAAACCCCACGTTATTTTCTCATCCCTTTTCTGTCATCATTTCAATGAGGTGGAACTGGTTAGCATGCTGCAATGGATGCAGCGCCATACATCGGTAGGATTTTTCATTAACGACCTGCACCGGCACCCGCTGGCGTATTATTCCATCAAAGGGTTAACGGCACTTCTTTCAAAAAGCTATTTGGTGAGGCACGATGCCCCTTTGTCGGTTTTAAGGAGCTTTGTAAAAAAGGACTGGGAGGTGTTGTTTCAAAAGGCCGGTATCGCAGCTTATCAATGCCGTTGGCAGTGGGCCTTTCGTTGGCTGGTGACGTACGTACACGACAGATCGGCAATAGTGAAAGGTCAATGGTCAGTAGTCAATAGTGAATAAGGTACTTTCAGCCTGTGAACTCATGGATTTTTCAAAAGAACTTTAAACCTTAAACATTAAACCGCCATCCATGCAGCTAAAAAACGCATATGACGTAGCCATTATTGGTGGCGGACTGGCCGGACTGGCGGCGGCTATTCAGCTGGCGGCAGAGGGCTTTGACGTGATACTGCTGGAGAAAGAAAAATATCCTTTTCATAAAGTGTGCGGCGAATACGTCAGCATGGAAAGCTGGGATTTTTTGCAGCACCTGGGTTTGCCACTGAGCGATATGCAGTTGCCCCTGATCCACACGCTGCAGCTTACCGCACCCAACGGACAGGCGTTCAGCACCCGGCTGCCTCTGGGCGGCTTTGGCATCAGCCGTTTTACCCTGGACCACTTGTTGGCAAACATCGCCGTACAAAAAGGGGTAACCCTGGTGGAAGAAGCCCGCGTAGATGCTGTAGCGCAGGAAGTCCCATTCATGATTTCGGTAACTGGCAAAAACTTTTCAAAAACCCTATGGGCTAAAGTAGTGTGCGGTGCCTTTGGTAAGCGCAGCAACCTGGATGTAAAATGGAAGCGGGATTTTATTGCCCAGACCAACCCGCGGCACAACAACTATATCGGCGTTAAGTACCATGTGCAGACCGACTGGCCGGAGCAGGTGATTGGCCTGCACAATTTTGAAGACGGCTATTGTGGTATCTCCAAAGTAGAAGGCGATCAATACTGCCTTTGTTATTTGACCACCGCCGCCAATTTAAAAAGTAGCAACTACTCTATCGAAACGCTTCAGCAAAACGTGCTGTGGCAGAATCCGGCCCTGAAGAAAATCTTTTCAAAGTCCCATATACTGGAGGGCTTTCCGGTAACCATTGCGCAAATCAGCTTCAGTAAGAAAACGCAGGTGCAAAACGGGTTGCTGATGCTGGGTGATGCGGCCGGTATGATTACCCCTTTGTGCGGCAACGGCATGAGCATGGCCCTGCACAGCAGTAAGCTGGCGGCGGGTTTGATAACCCGGTATCTGCATAATGAATTAGACCAGGCGCCATTACAGACCTTGTACCGGCGGCAATGGCAACAACACTTTGGCCGCCGGATGGCCGCCGGCCGCCTGCTGCAAGGCTTTTTTGGAAAAAGAATGCTGAGCAACCTGTTTGTACAAACGTTCCGGACGCTGCCCTTCCTGGCGGCCACCATTATTAAAAAAACCCATGGCCGGCCATTTTAAGGCATGTGCTTTGTACTTTGCTGCTTATATTGTTTGGATATGAAAGAAGGAAAAAAAACACTGGTATTAGGCGCATCGGCTAATCCTTCACGGTATAGCTACCTGGCCATCCGTAAGCTTACTGATTACAAACACCCGGTGGTGGCCATTGGTAAAAGAAAAGGCCGGGTAGGAGATGTGGATATTGAAACCGACCACCTGCCGCTGGAAGGCGTGGATACGGTTACGCTTTACCTGAACCCCCGCAACCAGGAGGAGTACCTGGATTATATTTTAGACCTGAAGCCCAACCGCATAATTTTCAATCCCGGTACGGAAAACGATCACCTGATACAACGGGCCAAAAACCAGGGCATTGAACCCGTAATAGGGTGTACCCTGGTGATGCTGAGCGTAGGCCTGTATTAATGCGATATGGTGTTCGTTGTTTTACGATTAGGTGTAGAGGGGTAGTACTCGATTTTTGAAATTTGTTGCTGCAGGTCTTTGCAGTATAAGATGTTTGACTAAATTTTGTGCTTTAGTGCCGTACCTGAAAACTGCAGTCCATCCAACTGCTAAAAAGTTATTTATTAACTTTAAAAAAGATCCAATGAAAATCCTAAAAACCGGCGCACTATGCGTGCTGACATGCTTATGCTATGCCTCTACTTATGCACAACAGGCTACGCTTGTACATGAAGTTGATTACAACAAACCCAAAATTTTTGCAGACCTCCCGCACAAGCTGCAAGTGAATGAGCAAACACTGGAAACATTACTGAAAAAGGAGCCAGGAGAAAAGATACACTTTGCCTTTGGTCCCCAGTTTAATTTTCAAGGTGTGGTGGTTTCCAAGTCAGACCCTGCAACCGCCGGCACGCAAACCGTGGTGATTAAATCTACCAACCGCCAGGGCGCTACTCTGACCATCTCCCGCAATACCCATACCGATGGCACCTATAACTATATAGGTCGTCTACTTAGTTTTAAGCATGGCGATGCTTATGAGATTACACAAGAAAACGGACAGTTTGTGCTGGTTAAAAAACACCTGCACGACCTGTTTGACGAATAGAGCCCGTTTTTGACCTGTGCCTGAACTATCGCTATCCTTTGTAAAACTAACATCCATCTGTATGAAAAACTTGTACCCATTAGTAATGGCAGTCCTGCTGTTATTAACTACCTCTGTATACGCCCAGGTTCCTGTATTAAACAGTTACCCTTCGGCCCAGGCTGTTATCTTTCTTGATTTTGACGGTCATACCGTAAACGGTACCAGCTGGAACACCAATGGTCCTATTCATTGCGGTCCGTCTAATTTAAACAGCACGCAGATTACCGAAATATTCAACCGTGTAGCGGAAGACTACCGTCCTTTCAACATCAATATTACCACCGACTCTACCCGTTACTGGAAAGCGCCTTCCAGTAAAAGAATGCGGGTGATACTGACCATTACCTCCAAGTGGTATGGCAATGCCGGCGGGGTGGCTTTTACCGGTTCGTTTACCTGGGGCGATAACACCCCTTGCTTTGTATTTACAGCCTTGCATAAGTACAACGTAAAAAATATTGCCGAAGCCGCTGCACACGAAGCGGGTCATACCCTGGGCCTGCGGCACCAGTCCAAATACGACGCCAACTGTGTAAGAACAGAAGATTACAATTCCGGAGTAGGTTCGGGGCAGATAAGCTGGGCGCCTATCATGGGGGTGGGTTATTACCGCAACCAAACTACCTGGCACAATGGTCCCAACCCGTTTGGCTGCAGTTATGCGCAGGACGACCTGGCTATTATAACCAGCAGCACCAATGGCTTTGGCTACCGCCCTGTGGACAAAAAAGCACCTGCCAGTTTTGCTACTGCCTGGCAAATTACCAATACCAACAACCAGTTGGAAGGCAGCGGCCTGATTGCTACCAATACCGACAACAACTATTTTAAGCTGAGTGTGCCGACCCTGTCATTGGTGAACCTGAAAGTAGCTCCGTATAGCGTATCCACCACCGGCGATGTGGGTTCCAACCTGGATGTGCAGGTTAAACTGTATGATGAAAAGCAGCAATTGCTTAATACCTATAATCCGCCAGAGTTACTGAGTGCAGCCCTTGATACGACTTTGAATGCCGGCGATTATTATATGGTGGTAAACGGAACCGGCAATGCCTATACTACCTCCTACGCTAGCCTGGGGTCCTTTTCCATACAGGGAACAATGAAGGAAATGAAGGTGCTGCCGCTGCGCCGGCTGGAGCTGAAAGGCAATGCCGATGGCAACAGGCACAAACTGACCTGGTTGATTGATGCCGACGAAGCGGTTACCCGCCAGGTAGTGGAAGTGTCTAGCAACGGCGTACACTTTGAGCCCATTGCCCAGTTAGGAAACGACGACAGAAGTTTTGACCATTATGCCGCTGCCCATGGCAGCGTGCAGTATCGCATCCAGGTGTCGTTCGACAACGGCAAGCAGCATTATTCCAATATCATTGCCATGCGCAATGCCAATGCTTCGGCCAGGCCGCAGCTGTTTACCAATGTTATTCACAGCAATGCGTTGATGGTCAGCAGCCCCGGCACATTCCAGTACCTGATCACCGACCTGAACGGAAAACCCATCAGTCAGGGACAGGTTACCCAAGGTTCGGCCACCGTGTCAACCGGTCACCTTGCTGCAGGCATTTACCTGATTCGCTTCAGCAATGGTTCCAGCCAGTTTGTTGAAAAGTTCACCCGCCGATAAATAGCTAAACTTACCATAATCCGTGCCCATTTGGTATCTCAGAGGTTTTTCCGCATCTTGGAAAAACCTCTTTTCTTTATACACTGGAGAAAACTAAATTGTTAGGCTGTAGGGCTATTGAACCGGCGACAGCGGTCTTGCATTTTGAGGGCAAAACTGTTCTGCCAAGGGGTGAGAAAAACCCCAACTAAAGTAAATCTCCCCTAGACATTCAAAGTAACAGTGGAATCGTCCTGACAACGGAATAGTGGGATATAAAAATAAATCTCTAACAAATTCTTGAACATCATTGCTTTAGGCATCGTTTAGCAGGTTATAATCATAGAGTCGTCTACCTTTCCATCTTTATAAAATCTTTATAGCTGCTTGAGGATTTTTATACTTTCCTTATAACCTTCATTCTACTTTTGTATGGTGATTGGTAAATGATGGCCGGACTTCTTTTCAACCGTTTTTCTTTGGCCAAGCAATTAGCTTTCAGTTTATTGTTTGTGGGGGTGATGTCGGTGCTGTGTTATGCCATTTCTTCTTTTAT
>JAEWAC010000372.1 GCA_023391895.1 Bacteroidota bacterium | reverse complement strand
TAGGTAGCGCTTCTTACTTTTTCTCCCCGAAAAAGTAAGCAAAAAGTTCAAGGCCAACCCGATGGCTCCGCCCGTCTGGCCGGCCCCCGCACAGCACCAATCACTACAGAGTGTATCCTTGTTTATGAATTGTAGATAATCTGTAATGTTCCTTCTGATATGGGTTTTTAAAAGAGTTCTGTCTTTTTGCGTGCTGTGCGTAGTTACTGCAGGCGCTGTATCCCGCTATGCTTTTCTCACAGAAACAAGACTCTGAAGTTATCGCGGGATAAGGCGCTGCACCAGTCTGGCTGTCCTGCTTTTTTGATTTTGCCTTTTCACTTTTGCCTTCTGCTTTAAGCCTTTCGCGTTCTGCTTAATCCTCTTAATCCACCCAAATCGTGGTTCAGGCAACTTTATAGAATGTGGGGCTGGTTGAGAAATAGCAAAAGCCCGGTACTATGACACCGGGCTTTTGCTGTATTGGCTTGAAGACAAATAAAAACTGCTATAAGCTTCCTTTTTTCAGTTCCTTCACGGCATAGTCTGCTGCCCGGGCCGTTAGTGCCATGTACGTCAGCGAGGGGTTTTGGGTGCTGGTAGAAGTCATGCAGGCGCCATCGGTTACAAACACGTTTTTGCAGTGGTGCAGCTGGTTCCATTCGTTCAGCAAGGAGGTTTTAGGATCACGACCCATGCGTACACCGCCCATTTCATGAATGTCCAGGCCCGGTGCCTGTTTGGAGTCGGTGGTTTTGATGTTGGTAAAACCGGCCTTGGTATACATTTCTGAAATCTGCTCAAAAAAGTCTTTCAGCATTTTTTCATCATTGTCGTCATAGTCGATGGAAATGTTGAGCAGCGGCATGCCCCAGTCGTCTTTTTTGCTGGTATCCAGGCTTACATAGTTGCTTTCCTTGGGAATGGTTTCGCCCATGATGTGCGAGCCTACATACCAGGGGCCCAGCTCCTGGTTGGATAGTTTTTCTTTTAAAGCGGTTCCAAAGCCATCGGTATTGCGCTGCATCATGCGGCTGGAAGAAAAGCCGGCGGCATAGCCCCGCAAAAAGTCGGTTTCCTGTTTCATTACGTTTCTGAAACGGGGAATATAAGCACTGGTCGGGCGGCGGCCTTCGGTGGTAAACTCTTTAAAACCCTCATATTGGGCCGATACGCGGCCGCGGTAATTGTGAAAGGCCACGAATTTGCCCAGCAGTCCGCTGTCGTTGCCCAGGCCGTTGGGAAAACGGCTGGAGGTGGAATTCAATAAAATCAGGTTGGTATTCAGGGCAGCTGCATTCACAAAAATGATGCGGGCATAGTACTCGATCACATCTTTGGTTTGGGCATCAATCACCCTTACGCCGGTGGCTCTGCCCTGTTTGTCGTCGTAAATAATGGATTGCACCACCGAGTGGGGGCGCAGCGTCATATTACCGGTTTTTTCGGCCCAGGGCAGGGTAGAAGCGTTGGAGGAGAAATAGCCACCGAACGGACAACCCCGCTGGCACAAGTCCCGCTTCTGGCACTGGGCCCGGCCCTGCTGCAGGTGAATGTCTTGCGGCTGGGTCAGGTGGGCACAGCGGGCGTAAATGACCTGCCGGTCTTTGTAGGTTTTGGCAATGGTGTCCTTAAAATAATTTTCCACGCAGGTCAGCTCAATCGGTGGCAGAAACTCACCGTCGGGCAGCTGCGGCAGGCCGTCTTTATTACCACTGATACCGGCAAACCTTTCGGTATAGCTGTACCAGGGCGCCAGGTCTTTATAGCGGATGGGCCAGTCCACGGCAAAGCCGTCGCGGGCAGGGCCTTCAAAGTCAAAGTCGCTCCAGCGCTGGGTTTGCCGGGCCCACAGCAAAGACTTGCCGCCCACCTGGTAGCCACGGATCCAGTCAAAAGGTTTTTCCTGCGTGTAAGGATGCTCGGTGTCTTTGACAAAAAAGTGGGCTGCGTCTTCTTTAAACGCATAGCACCGGCTTACCACCGGGTTTTCTTTTTGAATGTCTAGCGGCATTTGGCCGCGGTGTTCAAATTCCCAGGGGTATTTGTTGGTGGTAGGATAGTCTTTTAAATGTTTTACATCGCGGCCTCTTTCCAGTACCAGTGTTTTGAGTCCTTTTTCGGTAAGCTCTTTGGCCGCCCAGCCGCCGCTGATGCCGGAGCCAATTACAATGGCGTCGAATGTTCTGTTTTTAATGGAATCGTTGTTATTTCCCATAGTAATAGGTGGCTTATAAAACCTTATATGCTTTTTGGTTGGATGCTTTTACCGGGGCACAGCCGGCAAAGTGGGCCGGGGCCAGCTGGTAAGGCTGTACATTGGTTAAAAAATGTTTTGAAGTAACGTAGGCCTGAACCGTAAGCCGTTTGGTGCGGTTATAAAATGCCTGTACGTCTTCGGGAATGTCTTTTTTGGCTTCCAGGTCGGTTAGCAGGCTGTGCCGCTGTTCGGGCGAAAGCCGGGCAAACGACTGGTCGAAGCGTTTTTGGGCCAGCTTTTCAAAGCTGTTCAACCCACTCATAAATTGCTGCTGGTCTTCCGGGGTGGTGCAGTCGTCTACCATTTTCATTACAAAAAGATGGGCATACACGTCTTTGGCGCCAGGGGTATCTGTTGCCGGAATGAGGGTTTCGCCCAATTCGGCCAACAGCGCCTCCTGGCTGGCATCCATTTTTACGTGGCGCAGCAAAACGGAAGCTTTACTTTTTTCCTGCATGCAGGACGGGATCAGGGTAACCCCGCCGGTAATGATCAGCAGGTTTTTGATAACAGACCGTCTGGTAATACTCATAGAAAACAATAAAATTTTGAAAGCAGGAGCCATCCTGCCATAAGCTGTACAATTTAATATTTATATACAAATCGCATAATAAGTAAGTAAAAAAAGATCCTTTTTATTAAAAAGTCCATAAACCTCCCAAGCAGACCGCTGCATTAACCTGTTTTCTCAATAAGCTAAAAAGATGAGTGGCTACAACCTATAACCCACTTGAAAGAGCATACAAGATAAATGGAATAAGTGTAAACATTTATCTTTTATAGGGGCAAACTATTAGTAAATAGTGTTAAATTTAATTTAATAAAACGATGTGCTTATGCCTATTAGAAAGACTGCCAATAGGCACCAGTTCTGGCTGACTGTGTGCCTTTTCCTGTTTTCCGCTATTGCGGTAGCGCAACAGCGGACCATAACTGGTAAAGTTTCCAATCCTGCAGACAAAACTCCGGTGGCGGGTGCTACCGTAAGCGTCAAAGGAACCAATATAGCCACCCAAACCGATAATGAAGGCAACTTTTCACTGGCTGTACCTGCCAACAACAATACGTTGGTGGTCAGCTATGTGGGGTTTGAAACCCAGGAAGTTGCCATAGGTAACCAGACTTCCTTCAATGTAGATCTAAGGTCATCTGCTTCACAACTGAGCGAAGTGGTGGTAACCGGTTATACTGCCCAAAGAAGAAAGGACATTACCGGTTCGGTAGCGGTGGTGGATGTCAGCTCCATGCGGCAGATACCCACCGGTAACGTATCGCAGGCGCTGCAGGGCCAGGCGGCCGGTGTTAACGTTATATCTTCTGGCCAGCCGGGTGCCGGTACCAGTATCCGGATCAGGGGCATTACCTCTACCGGCTCTTCCGCGCCGCTGGTGATTATTGACGGTACGCCGGGCGACCTCAACAACCTTAACGTCAATGACATTGAGTCCATCCAGGTATTAAAAGATGCCGGGGCGGCCGCTATTTATGGGGTACGTGGCTCCAACGGTGTGGTGGTGGTCACCACCAAAAGGGGGCGAGCCGGCCGGGTAAGGGTTAGTTATGACGGCTATTATGGTACGCAGATCCCGGTCAAAAATGGCAAAAATCCCTTCCATATTGCCAACACAACGGAAACTGCGATGGCGGTTCAGCAGTCGTATATCAACAGTGGGTTGACGCCCGGTAATAAGCAGTATGGTACTGGTAGTACGCCGGTGATACCGGATTATATTACCCCTACTGCGGCTATGGAAGGCGACCCGAGGACCAATCCGGCCAACTATGCCCTATATGACAACCAGATCACCAGGGCCAATAAAGAAGGGACCGACTGGTTTAATGAAATCTTTGATGCCGCACCTATTCAAAGCCACAACGTTTCACTGGGTGCCGGTAGTGACCGGTCGAACTTCTTTTTGTCTTTAAACTACTTTGATCAGCAAGGAACGCTGCTGAACACCTATTTGAAACGATACTCTGCCCGGATCAATACGACTTTCAATATCGCCAACCGGGTGCGGGTGGGTGAAAACTTATATGCTTTTTACAGAGAAAGCCCCGGATTCTCCAACCAGGACGAGGGTAATGCCATTTCCTGGAGTTATCGCGAGAATGTTATTATTCCGGTATATGATATTATGGGCAATTTTGCGGGCACCCTGTCTCAAAACCTGGGTAACGCCGAAAACCCCGTTGCCGATCAGGTCCGTACAAAAGATAACAAAGCCCATAATTACCAGTTGGCCGGTAATGTTTTTGCTGAAGCTGATATCCTTAAACAGTTGACCTTTCGCACCACTTTTGGTGGAACCATTGATCATGTTGATACCAGCACCTTTACCTATACCCAGTATGAGAATGCGGAGAATAACCGGAATCCCAATGCCTATCAGGAAATATTTGGGAAGAACATCAACTGGACCTGGACCAATACTTTGACCTACTCTCAAATATTTGGGGATCACAACCTGAAAGTACTGGTAGGTTCTGAGGCTATTAAAAATTCTGGCAAGGGCATCAATGGACGCAGGAATAATTACTATATCACCAATCCCAATAACCTGACCGTGGACCCCAGCCTCTGGACCCTGAACTTTGGGCCGCCCAGCGGGCAAACCACCGGCAATGGCTTTGGTCCGTATGAGAATTCTTTATATTCCATATTCGGCCGTGCAGATTACAATTACAAGGACAAGTATCTGTTAAGTGGTACGATCCGAAGAGATGGATCTTCTGTGTTTGCGGAAGACAACCGTTATGGCTGGTTCCCGTCTGTTACGGGCGGCTGGCGGGTCTCCCATGAAGCCTTTTTCCCTACGGTTGGCTGGTTGACGGAGTTAAAGCTGCGGGGTGGCTGGGGTAAATTAGGTTCACTGAGCAATATACTGCAATTGAACCCTTATAACGCCTTTGATTTATATAGCACGAATGCGTCCAGCGCCTTTTATGATATTGCAGGTGTCAACACGGCTTCAACTTTGGGTATCAACCTGAGCCAGATCGGTAACCAGCAAACCACCTGGGAGGAAGATATTGTAACCAATATTGGGTTAGATGCCACCTTGTTCAAAAACAAGCTGGACTTTTCCATTGAATGGTATAAAAAGTCCATCAGCGGCCTGTTGATCCGCAGGCTGCCCGACCCGGTTGTACAGGGGCCTCTGCAGCCTTTTGTTAATCAGGGCGATATTCAAAATACCGGTATTGATGCTTCTATAACGTATCGGGGAGCTATTGGCACCGACTGGAGTTTTAACGTGACCGGTACTTTTACCTCTTACAACAACAAAGTGGTGGGCCTGCCCAGTGGCAGAAAGTATATCGACCAGGCTAGTACCGGCTCCACCCGTATTGGTTCTTTTTCCCGTATGCAACCGGGCGAGGCATTGGGTGCCTTTTTTGGCTATGAAGTAATAGGCTTGTTCCAAAGCGACGAAGAAGTGAACCGGTCGCCGGTGCAGGAAGACGCGGCCCCGGGCCGGCTGAAGTTCAGAGATGTCAATAACGATGGCCGGATTACCGATGCGGACCGCACCTTCTTTGGCAATCCCAATCCTGACTTTACGGCGGGGCTCAACCTGGGTGTCAACTACAAGAACTTCGACTTTTCTACTTTCCTGTATGCGTCGGTAGGTAATGATGTGATTAATTATGTACGGTATTGGACCGATTTCCCATCCGTGTTCGATGGTGCCGTTAGTAAAGACGCGGTGTATAACTCCTGGACACCCGACCGGCCCAATGCCAAAGTGCCGAGACTGGAAAGAGCGGCCAACTTCAGCACCAGCACGCAATTCAGTTCTTATTATCTGGAAGATGGTTCGTTTTTGAAAATGAGGTCGCTGATTTTGGGCTATACCCTGCCGGCCGCAACATTGAGCCGCTTTGGTATTGAAAGGTTGAGGGTGTACCTGCAAGGTGCCAATCTATTTACAGTTACCGGATACACAGGGCTGGATCCGGAGCTGGTGAACTCTGACCTGAACAACAATACCAACTTTGGAATCGATTTCGGTAACTATCCCAACAACCAGAAGAATTACAACATAGGTGTCAACCTAACCTTTTAAACTGTAACAGCAAACTATATGAAAAAATTAAAATTCCTATATATCATTCCTGCCTTTGCTTTACTGATTGCAGGAATACACGCCTGTAAAAAAAGCTTCCTGGAGCGGGAGCCTTTGGGTTCTCTGAGTGAAGACGTGTTAGCCAATAAAGTCGGGGTGGAGGGCTTGCTGATTGGAGCTTACCAGCGGCTGGGCGGCAGTCAAAACTGGGGGTCGGCCCCCTCTAACTGGGTATTTGGCAGCGTGTCGGCTGATGAGTCGTACAAAGGATCCACCCCTTCCGATCAGCCGGCCATCAATCCCATAGAATCCTGGGCGTATAATGCCAACAATAATTATTTTAATGAAAAGTGGGTCAATAACTATAATGGCATCAACCGGGCCAACGAAGCCATGCGTATTTTGGCAAAGGCAGCCGATCTTACAGAAGATGAACGCATAAGAATAAAAGCGGAAGCCCGGTTTTTGAGAGGGTACTTTCATTTTGATTTAAAGAGGGCATTTAACAATGTCCCTTTTGTAGATGAAAGCATCACGACGGCCAATGGCAATACCAATGTTTCTAATATAGATGGGCAGGGAAACTACGTGAACATCTGGCCGCAGATTGAAGCCGATCTTCAGTTTGCCATTGATAGTTTGCCGGAAACGCAGCCCCAGGCAGGACGGGCCAATAAATATGCGGCTATGGCTTTTTTAGCCAAAGTGTACATGCAACAGGCTTATCAGGATCCCAGTTTCTTTAACAAGGCAAAAGCGCTTTTGGATCAACTGATTCCGGCCGCTTATGGCGGACCCGGAGCCGGCGGAAAAACCGCTAACGGTCAAACCTATGCGCTGGTCAATTACTTCAGCAATTTCAACCCCGCCCAGGACAACAGTGCTGAATCCATCTTTGCTTACCAGGCTTCTGTCAATGATGGTTCTGCTTTCACAGATGGTGGCAGTGGTAACTATGGTGATAACCTGAACTACCCCAACAGTGGTGGTCCCGGCGGCTGCTGTGGCTTTTTCAACCCTTCTATTACCATGGCCAACGCCTATAAAACCGATGCAAACGGCTTGCCCCTTTTTGATACGTACAATACCGGCGCAATTGTCAGTGCGCCGAGCAATCCTTATACAGGAACCCTCGATCCCCGGATCGACCTGGTGATGGGCCGGCCGGGCATTCCTTACCTGGATTGGGGCCCGCATCCCGGTGCTGCCTGGATCCGCGACCCCGGTACCAATGGCTACTTCAGTCCTAAAAAAACCGTTTATGCCAAAAGTCAGCAGGGAACTTTATCTTCCACGGAAACCGCTTTCTGGGGTCCTACCCAAATGGATGCCGGTAATGTAAACCTGATACGCTTTGCAGATGTACTGTTGATGGCCGCAGAGGCGGAGTTGGCCGTGGGTAGTCCGGCCAAAGCACTGGAATATGTAAACCATGTACGTGCCCGGGCAGCTGATCCTACCGGTTGGGTGTATAACAACAGCGAGTACAATGCCGCTACTGCTACCTATACCAGCCAAACCACGCCCGCCGGTAATTACAAAATAGGTGAGTATCCTGCCGGGACTTTCAATGACCGGGCTTATGCCATGCGGGCTATTATGTTTGAGCGGTGGCTGGAGTTATCGCAGGAAGGGCAACGGTTCTTTGATCTGCAGCGCTGGGATGCCGGTACGGGTTTGATGGCAACTATTTTAAATGCCTATGCCGCGGCTGAAAAGAGTAGGCCGGGGTTTTTCTCCATCAACCAAACCGCCCAGTTTGAAAGGGGAAAAGACGAATATTTTCTGATACCGCAAAGCCAGATCGACCAGGCCAATTCCTATGGGCCTGAGGTATTGCGACAGAACCCGCAGTGATTTTTTCCTATAGCTTGAGGAAAAGAGGTGGCCTTTGTGCCACCTCTTTTTTGTTGAAGTTAAAAGTATATGTAATTGGAGAGAGTTAGGCTTATTGATGTTATAGCTTTTTGCCAACAACATTATGAAGAAGCGTTATGTAGATTTTTCTCTATATGGGTTTTTGAAACAAATGTTGATCGTCTTCTTATAGGTGGAAAATATAGGTAAGGAACGCAATGTGTTGTGGCGTGAGCCCATTTGATTATCTGCTTTTCCTTTTAGGCAAAAGCTATAAGAACCATCTGGTATTTTAATAGGTTAGTTGATTTGTGTTAAAAAAAGTTAAAAAAACAGGCATTAAAAATTGAAATTATAAAGTGTAAGTTTTACATTTATTTTAACAAAAACAAAAATCGATTTGCTTATGCCTTTAAAAATGACTGCAACTGTGCACCAGTTGTGGCTGACTGTGTGCCTGTTCCTGTGTTCTGCAGTTGCCATGGCGCAACAGCGAACTATCTCCGGTAAAGTATCCAGCACGACAGACAATGCTCCTGTACCGGGAGCTACGGTAACCGTAAAAGGGACCAATATTGCCACCCAAACCGATGCAAATGGTAATTTTTCAATTTCCGTTCCTAACAATTCCAGCACCTTGGTGATTAGCTCCGTAGGCTACGAGATGCAGGAGTTTCCCATTGGAAATGAAACCAATCTGGTAGTTGGCTTAAGGTCATCTACTTCACAATTGAGCGAGGTGGTGGTAACCGGTTATACGGCCCAGCGTAAAAAAGACATCATTGGCGCGGTGTCTGTTATAAATACAGAACAGTTGACATCAAATCCTTCTGCAAATTTAGCGGCGCAATTGCAAGGCAGGGCAGCTGGTGTAGTGGTAAGTAGTACCGGACAGCCTGGCTCACCGGCTGTAGTACGTATCAGGGGGTTCCAGTCTTTCGGAAATAATGACCCTTTGTATGTTATTGATGGTGTGCCGACGCAGGATCCTTCTTTATTGAATCCTCAAGACATAGAGTCAATTCAAGTACTAAAAGACGCTACTGCTGCTTCTATCTACGGTACCAGAGCTGCCAATGGCGTATTGATTATTACAACCCGGCAAGGCAGGTCAGGCCGTACTCAGGTAACTTACGAAGGGTTTGCAGGATTTCAGGTAATTACTGATAAAATGAAACCTGACGTACTAAATAACAGCCAGTATATTGAATATCTGCAAAGAAGTACCCCTTCCACTTACAAGCATCCGGTATTTGGGCAAAATGGCGCCTTTGCTGTTCCTGAATATATTGTAGTGAGTAATGCTTTTAAAGGCGGTGTTTCCGGCAGCGATCCAAGGGCCAATCCATCATTATATTCACTGGATCCCGGACAGGTTTACCAGATTTACAAAACAGACCCCGAAGGCACTAACTGGTTTGATGCTATTACCAGAAAAGGAATTTTACAAAGTCATCAGGTGACGGCTACCGGGGGGACGGATAAAGCAACTTTTTCTATTGGGTTAAATTACTTCAAACAACAGGGTACCTTTATTCATTCGGATTACAATCGTTACACCGTCAGGGCCAACTCCAGCTTTAAACCCGCTTCTTTTCTGCGTTTAGGTGAAAATCTTCAGATTAGCTATGAGGACCGCCTGGGTGGTGATAACAGGGGGGAAGGTGGTGCCTGGTCGCAGGCATTTCGCATGGTTCCCTATATACCTGTAAATGATATCAATGGCGGATGGGGCGGTAATGCCATGGGTGAATCCGGAAACGGCACCAACCCGGTAGCCCAGCTTTACAGAGGTAAGGATAATACCAATAAATTCAACAAACTGTTTGGAAATATTTTCGGAGAAGTTTTATTTGCCGACTGGCTGACAGGCCGTAGTTCTATTGGTCTTGATTATGGGAACCAGTTTGTAACCAACATCTCAAGAAGAACATACGAGCGGGCTGAAAACCAAGGCAATACCCAATTTACGGAGGAAGCCTGGAACTATCTGAACTGGACATGGACCAATACGTTGAATTTTCAGAAAACATTTGCAACAAATCATGATCTTAAAGTTCTGGTTGGCTCAGAGGCCATCAAAAGGAATAGCAGGGGGCTACGGGCTTTCGGTCAAAACTTTGACTTTGAATCCGTAGACTTTATCTCGCTGAATACCGCAGTTGCTTCTAGCCTGGGTGACCGGGGCATTTCAAATTACAATTTAGGAAGAAGTACCATTTATTCCTTATTCGGAAGACTTGACTATGCATTTGCCGGCAAATACCTTTTGAATGCTACTTTTAGAAGGGATGGTGCTTCTGTTTTTGGACCGGAAGCCCGTTATGGTAATTTCCCTTCTATAGGTTTGGGCTGGCGCATTTCCGATGAAAAGTTTATGAGCTCTCTTGACTGGCTGACAGATTTGAAATTACGGGCTGGTTGGGGACAGGTGGGAAGTATTTCCAACGTGCCTTCACAAAACCAGTTTTCAACCTTTGAATCCAATCCCAGCAGAACCAATTACGATATTAATGGCGTGAATACTGCTTCTGTGCAGGGTTACAGGGCTAATAGATTAGGTAATCCTTTTACGAAGTGGGAAACAACAGAAACCAAGAATATCGGTATTGATGCAACATTCCTACAAGGAAAATGGGATCTTACTTTCAACGTTTTCCAAAATGATACCAGGGATTTGCTGGTGCCAAGGCTGAGAAACGGTTTGGAGCCACTGGTTACGCAGCCGCTTGAAAACATCGGTACCATGCGTAATGAAGGTTTTGAAGTAACTGTAAACAACCGGGGCACTATTGCTGGTGATCTTCGTTACGACGTTTCGGTAAACTTATCAACCTATAGAAACGAGTTGATTAAAATGAACGAAGAAGGTACTATTCGCCTCATCGGGCTGGATCGCCTCTCCAACGTATTGCTGACCCGAGCAGGTATCCCTGTATCTTCCTTCTATGGATATGTAGTGGATGGTTTCTTTAATTCTCAGGCCGAAATTGACAGAGGCCCAACTATGCCAGGCGCTACGGTTGGCAGCTGGCGTTATAAAGATATCAATGGTGATGGTAAAATAACTGAAGATGACAGAACTATTTTAGGTAGTCCGCACCCCGACTTTCAGTTAGGTACCAATCTGGGTTTGAATTTCAGGAACTTTGACTTCATGGCTTTCCTGTTCTGGAACAAGGGTAATGAAATCTGGAACCATTCAAAGTACTTTACTGATATGCGGGTATTCATTGGCGGCGTAAGCACCAGGGTATTAACTGATAGCTGGACCCCGGAAAACACAAATGCCAAATTGCCAAGGGTTGCTCCCGGTACTGCAAATGGGTTTACTTCATTTACCACCAGCACACCTAACTCTTATTTTGTAGAAGATGGTTCTTATTTAAGATTAAAAACAATCCAGTTAGGTTACAGTTTGCCTAAACAGCTTGCACAAAGAGCCCATATTTCTAACATCAGGCTTTATTTGCAGGCGCAGAACCTGTTTACCATTACCAAATATACAGGTGCGGATCCGGATGTACAGTTTATTCAAAATGCTGTGGATGGTGTAAACTCTGACTTATATATTGGTGTAGATCGCACCGGTTTCCCGAATCCAAAGCAATTCATTTTTGGATTAAATGTTACTTTTTAATTAATAACCTGAATGTTCTTTATGAAAAATAAATTCATAATCTTATCACTTGCAGTTTCTGCTTCAGTAGTAGCTTTTTACTCCTGTAAGAGAGACTTTTTAGATCAGCCACCTCAAGGTGTATATAGCGAAGATCAATTACTTAACAAAAGAGGTATCAATGGCATACTGATAAGTGCTTATTCTACTTTGGATGGTATGGAATCCACACAGGACGCAGGGGCCAGTAATTCAACCTGGGGAAGTATAACGGGCGGCGATGCATATAAAGGCACGGAGCCAACCGATCGTACAGACTTAAATCCTATCATGCGTTATGAAGTACAAGCTAGTAATCCTATTGTAAAATCAAAATGGGACGGCATATGGGATGGTGTAGGCCGGGCAAACGAAGTTTTAAGGATTTTGCCTAAAGTTACTGGTGTCACTGATGCAGAAAGGACGCAAATAGAAGCAGAGGCCAAATTTTTAAGAGGTCATCATCATTTTGAAGGAAAGAAGGTTTTTAATAATATACCTTATATTGATGAAACTGTAACAGATTTCAAAGTGCCCAATACAGATGCCAGTGGTAACTATGTGAACATTTGGCCTCAGATTGAAGCAGATTTTAAGTTTGCTTACGACAAACTGGATGAAGCAAAACCCAATAAAGGAAGGGCTAACAAATGGGCGGCCGCTGCTTACCTGGCAAAAGTCTACATGTTTCAAAATAAATTTGCTGAAGCCAAAGCTTTATTTGATTTGATAATTACTGATGGTAAGAATGCGCAAGGTGTAAAATATGACCTGGCACCCAATTACCATAATAACTTCCGCATTACCACAGAAAATACTGTAGAATCTATTTTTGCTGTACAGTCGTCTTATGGTGATGGTTCCAATACCAATGGTAATTATGATAATTCATTAAATTATCCCCACAGTTCTACTACACCAGGTGCTGGTTGCTGTGGCTTTTTCCAGCCCTCTCAATCATTTGTAAATGCTTTTAAAACAGATGCTAATGGATTACCCATGCCGGATACTTATAATGAATCCAACGTTACCAGTGATGAGACATTATTGGCTACTGATCCTTTCACCCCTTATCAGGGTAGCCTCGATCCAAGACTGGATTGGAGTGTAGGCAGAAGAGGTATCCCTTATTTGGATTGGGGTAACCATCCCGGTAGAACCTGGATAAGGCTTGTTACTTACGGTGGTCCTTACAGCCCTAAGAAAAATGTATTCTATAAATCAGATGTAGGTACAACCGCTGGTTCTGTTGGCTGGGGCTGGAATAACAACGCCTTGAACGTTAACGTTATTCGCTTTGCAGATGTATTATTAATGGCAGCCGAGGCTGAAATCGAAGTGGGTTCTTTAGGTAAAGCAACCGAATACATCAACCGGGTCAGAGCCAGAGCGGCCAATAGCCCTGTTAAAACTTATGTAGATCCATCAGACCCATCCAAAGGGTTTACCAATACAGATGCAGCCAATTATAAAGTAGGTCAGTATGCTACCTTCGCCAGCAAGGAAGCTGCAACAAAAGCTGTACGTTTTGAAAGATGGCTTGAACTGGGCATGGAAGGTCAGCGTTTCTTTGATCTGAATCGCTGGGGTATAACTGCTGAAGTAATCAATAGTGAATACCTGGTAAGAGAAAAAGTAAGAAGGGAGTCTGCATTGGGAGGAGCCAGCTTCCAAAAAGGCAAAAATGAGTATATGCCAATACCTGATTTTGCTATCAGCCAGAGTATCAAAGATGGACAGCCAACCCTAAAACAAAATCCTGGTTATTAATTAACCATATTTCAACCATTTATCCCTAGAGGTAGCGTTTTCGCTACCTCTTTTTTATTTATATTGTACAGGTAAAACCATGTTGAAATAACGATTTGCATGAAAGCCATCCACCTGTCACGCTTGCTGCCGGCCCTGCTTATTTGTTTGCTCATTGCTGCCTGTAAGGGAAAGCACACCCTGTTCAAACCCATTGCGGCCGACCATTCGGGTATCCTTTTTAACAACCTCATCATTGAAAATGATACGCTGAATCCACTGGATGTGACCAATATCTATAACGGTGGTGGGGTGGGTATTGGTGATTTCAACAACGACGGCCTCCAGGATATTTATTTTACCGGTAATGTGGTGGCCAACAAGCTTTACCTCAACAAAGGCCATTTAAAATTTCAGGACGTCACTGCAGAAGCGGGTGTGGATGGTAAGGGCCAGTGGAGCCGGGGTGTAGCTGTAGTCGATATCAATAACGATGGCTGGCAGGACCTGTACGTTTGTGCTACCATGCTGCCCGATCCTCACAAAAGAGCCAACCTGTTGTATATAAACCAGGGGGCGGATAAAAACGGCATTCCCAGGTTTAAGGAAATGGCCGCTGAATACGGGCTCAACGATACCACCCATTCCACCATGGCGGCTTTTTTTGACTATGACAACGACGGCGACCTGGATATGTACCTGGTGGTCAACGAAATTTTGCCGAAGGATAATCCATCGGTTTTCCGGCCGGTCATTACCGACGGCTCTCACCCCAGTACCGGAAGACTGTATCGTAACGACTGGAATGCCGAACGGCAACACCCGTATTATACCAATGTTTCCAAAGAAGCCGGCGTTACCACCGAAGGCTATGGCCATGGCGTTACCGTGGCCGACTTCAACAAAGATGGCTGGAAGGACCTTTTTGTAACCAACGACTTTATTTCAAACGACCTGCTGTACATCAATAACGGTGACGGCACCTTTACCGACAAGGCAAAAGAGTATTTTAAGCATACCGCTGCCAATGGCATGGGACAGGACGTGATTGATATCAATAATGATGGGCTTTCGGATGTAATAGAACTGGATATGAACCCGCAGGACAACTTTCGCAAAAAGATGATGATGGGTTCCAACAGTTACCAGGCCTACGTCAATTCCGATTATTACCATTACCAGTACCAGTACGTACGCAACGTGCTGCAACTGAACCAGGGACCCAGGGTGAACGGCAACGATTCTATTGGTGATCCCATATTTAGTGATATTGGTTTTTTTGCCGGCATAGCCGAAACCGACTGGAGCTGGGCACCTTTGGTGACCGACTTTGACAACGACGGCTTTAGGGACATTGTCGTCACCAATGGGTTTCCAAAAGATATTACCGACCACGACTTTATTGCTTTTCGCCAGCAGTCGTTTTCGGTAGCCAGCAAGGAGTTTACTTTATCGCAGATTCCGCAGGTAAAGCTGCACAATTATGCCTTTCGCAACAACGGCGATCTTACTTTCAGCGATGCGACCCTCGACTGGGGACTGGTTACGCCTTCTTTTTCCAACGGTGCTGCCTATGTCGACTTGGACAACGACGGCGACCTGGACATGGTGGTAAACAACATCAACGACGAAGCCTCTTTATTTGAAAACACCTCCCGAGGTTCAAAGTCAGGAACCAACAATTTTGTTGCCGTCAAACTGGTAGGTGATAGCCTGAACAGGAATGGCATCGGCAGCTGGGTAGAGTTGTATTACGATGGCATGCACCAGGCTTATGAGCAAACGCCTTACCGGGGGTACCTGTCCACCATTCAGTTGAACCCACACTTTGGCCTGGGTAAGGCTACCCAGGTGGATTCGATTGTTGTTAAGTGGCCGGGTGGTAAAAAGCAGGTGCTGTCAAACGTAGCAGCCAACCAGGTGGTGGAAGTAAACTTCAGCCAGGCAGATAAGGCTTACAGCTGGGCACATCCGGCCCAGGCGCAAAACACCTTGTTCCGCGATGTAACAGCGGCGTTGAACATGCATTACCAGCACCAGGAAAAAGACTTTGTGGACTTCAATATTCAAAAGCTGCTGCCCCATAAGCTTTCGGAATATGGGCCTGCGCTGGCGGTGGGTGATGTAGACAACAATGGCCTGGATGATATAGTGATAGGCGGTGCCGTCGGCTATAGCCCGGTACTGTTGCTGCAGCAGCCCAATGGCAGCTTTGCGGAGCAACCGCTGCTGCCAGCGGAAATTGCTGCCTCCAAGCGCTGGGAAGAAATGGGCTTGCTGTTGTTTGATGCGGATGGCGATGGCGATCTGGATTTATACACCGCCAGCGGCGGGTACGAAAACGAAGCCGGGTCACCTTTTTACGAGGATAAATTGTACCTCAACGACGGCAAAGGAGTTTTCAGCTTGCAAGCTTCGGCATTGCCTAAAAACCTGACCAGCAAGTCCTGCGTCAGAGCGGCTGACTTTGACAAGGATGGCGACCTGGACTTATTTATTGCCGGCCGGGTAGAGCCAGGCAAATATCCGCAACTGGTATCGTGCTTTATTTACCGCAATGACTCAAAAGGAGGCGTGGTGCAGTTTACCGATGTGACGGCCGAAGTGGCGCCGGCATTAAACAAGATTGGTTTGGTTTGCGATGCGGTCTGGACCGATTTTGACAACGACGGCTGGCTGGATCTGGTGCTGGCCGGCGAATGGATGCCAATTACATTTTTGAAAAACAACCAGGGCACTTTCGCCAATATCAGCAACTCCACGGGTATGGGAGACAAGCTCGGCTGGTGGACCAGCATTGTGCCCGGCGATTTTGACAACGATGGCGATATTGATTATATAGCGGGCAATATGGGCTTGAACTCGTTTTACAGGGGCAGTGAAAAATACCCTGTTCATATTTATGCCAAGGATTTTGATAACAACGGCAGCTTTGATGCGGTGCCTACCTTGTATCTGCCCGCATCGCAGCAGGATACGGTAAAAAGGGAGTTCCCGGCACATACCCGTGACGACATGACCAAGCAGATGATCATGTTCAAATCCAAGTTCCAGAACTACAAGCAATATGCTACGGCCACTTTTGACCAAATGCTGACGCCCGAAGAAAGGAAAGGCGCCCTGGTACGGTCGGCTAATTATTTTTACAACAGCTTTATCCGCAATATGGGTAACGGCAGGTTTGAGGTGGTGCCCTTACCGGGTAGTGCGCAGTTTGCCTGTTTGAATGGTATGCTGGTAGAAGATTTTGACGGCGATGGCAACCTGGATGTATTGGCGGTAGGCAATGATTATGGTACTGAGCCCGTAGTAGGCCGGTACGATGCCTGCAATGGTTTAATGCTCCGGGGTGATGGGAAAGGCCATTTTGCGCCGCTCACCATTTTGCAAAGCGGTTGGTTTGTACCTGGCAACAGCAAGGCACTGGTAAAGCTGAAAAACGGTACCGGCAACCTGCTGATTGCCGCCAGCCAGAACCGTGGTCCGTTAAAGATGTTTGAAGCTAAAAAGGCTATGGTGATGGTGCCGTTGCGCGACCATGAGGTGGCTGCTTTGGTAAAATATAAAAACGGCCAGGTGCAGAAAAGGGAAATATATTATGGTGCCTCCTTTATGTCGCAATCGGGCCGTTTTTTAACTGTAGATAGTAATGTGGCTGCAGTAGAAATAACCGACAACGAGGGCAAAAGCCGGGTGGTCAATTTTTAGTGTCCACAGCGCTATTTTTTAGTTTGTCATAAATAGCATGAAATCAAACCCATAACCCACCTGCATTTTTATACAGCTTAATGCCTGCAATGACGGATCAACGACTGGCTGTAACGGCCTTTGCTCTTCTTTTTACCGGCCTTTTTCATTCCTGTAAAAGCTATCACCGCAACGAGTCGCATGCGCAGGTTGCCCAATCTAGTATTGAAAAAGGAGAGGTGCTTGCCCGGAAACATTGCCAGTCGTGCCATGCCCTGCCCGACCCGTCGCTGCTGGATGCCAGGAGCTGGGAGCAAGGCGTGCTGCCTCAAATGGGCCCCCGGTTGGGCATCTTTCATTACGATTTCAGCAGTTATCCTTCTTATAAAAACGATTCTTTTTTAGATCCGCATTATTACCCGGCCCAACCGGTATTGACCTATGATGAATGGCAGCATATCATCGACTATTTTACCGCCACTTCACCCGATTCCTTACCCGGGCAAAAAAGACCGGTTGCCATCAAAAACGGCCTGCCCCTGTTTGAGGTGCACCTGGCCGAAAATAGCGGTACGGCACCCATGGCTTCATTGGTAAAAATCAACACGGCTCCTGCCCAGCCTCCATTAATGCTGTATGATCTTTTTAAAAACCAGCTGTACGGCTTTAACCGGCAGTTGGCGCCGACCGATTCAGTGCCGGTGGCAGGTGCTATCGTGGGTATCGAAGAAGAACAAAGCGGCCTGCTGGCTTGTAACATTGGGCAAATCAATCCCAATAACGGCAGTTGGGGCCAGGTGCAACGCCTATATAAAAATTCTGCGGATGCCTGGCAATTGAATTCGGCTGCGATGATTCAGCACCTGCGCCGGCCGGTGCAGGTTATTGCGGCCGATTTAAATGCCGATGCAAAACAGGATTATCTGGTGTGCGAGTTTGGTTTTCTAATGGGCAGCCTTTCCTGGTATGAGAACAGGGGGGGTGAGGATAGCTTTACGCGCCATGTATTAAAGCCGCTGCCCGGCGCCATCAAAGCCTACGTGCAGGATTATAACCAGGATGGCCTGCCCGACATCTGGGTGTTGTTGGCACAGGGCGAAGAAGGGGTGTTTTTGTATACCAATAAAGGCAGCGGGCAGTTTGAAGAAAAGCAGGTGTTGCGATTTCCGCCGGTCCAGGGCTCTACATATTTTGAGCTGGCCGATTTTAATAAAGACGGGTATCCCGATATTGTTTATACCTGCGGCGACAATGCCGATTATTCAGAAGTTTTAAAACCCTATCATGGTGTTTATATTTACCTGAACGACGGAAAGAATCATTTCAGACAAGTTTTTTTCTATCCTGTCAATGGCTGTTTTAAAGTACTGGCCCGGGATTTTGATGGCGATGGCGATCTGGATCTGGCTACGATTTCATTTTTTGCAGACTACGCTCGCCAACCGGAAGAGGGATTTGTGTATTTTGAAAATTTAGGTAACTTTAAATTCCAACCTTATTCTTTTACGGAAAGCAAGCTAGGCCGATGGTTGACCATGGATGCCGGCGATTTGGACGGCGATGGGAAAACGGACCTGGTACTGGGTAATTTTTCTGCAAGGCCCTCCCGCATACCTTCTAAAACAGACTGGAAGCAGGGCCCCTGGTTTATCTACCTGAAAAATAAAGGCCCTCAAAAGAACCAATGAAAGTGTAATAAATCGAAATAGATTAACTTGTATGGCTGATTGTAATCAGGCCATAACTGAACTAACAACTAACTACCTTATTTATAGCACTATATGAGGAACTTGATGCTGATAGCTGTGCTGCTTTTTGCAGCGGCTTCCTGTACGGAAAAAAAGGCTGATTCCCGTATACTGACAGATTCTAATCTGCTGCACCAGAACGTAAAAGAGCTGACGGAAGTAATCATTCACGATGCTTTTTCGCCACCGGTAGCCAGCCGTATTTATGCCTATACCTCTTTGGCCGCTTACGAAGCGCTGCGGCCGCAAAAGCCGGATTATCCTTCCATTGCCGCCCAACTCAACGGGTTTGCGGCCATGCCGGCACCAGAGCCCGGCAAGGAATATAACCCCCTGTTGGCCGCTACCAAAGCCTTTTTTACCGTAGCCGAAAAAATTACTTTTTCAAAAGATACACTCGCTCATTACCAGGATAAGGTATATAGGGATTTTAAAAGCTTGCTGGATAAAGAAACTTTTGAGCGTTCGCTGGCGTATGGCGAAGCCGTGGGGAAAAAAGTGCTGGAACGTACTGCAAAAGATAACTATAAAGAAACCCGGGGCATGGCCAAGTTCCTGGGTGAAACCGCAGATGGCAAATGGCGGCCTACCCCGCCGGACTACCTGGATGCTGCGGAACCTTACTGGGGTCAGATTCTGCCGCTGGCGGTCGATTCAGCTTCTCAATTTCCCTGCCCGGCGCCCCCGGTCTTTAGCAAGGATACCACCAGCGCCTTTTATAAAAATGCTTATGAAGTGTACCAGTTTGGCAAAAACCTGACCGAAGAACAGGTGACCATTGCCAAGTTCTGGGACGATAATCCTTTTGTGATGGAGCACGCCGGCCATTTGATGTTTGCTACCAAGAAGATTACCCCCGTCGGACATTGGATGGGCATTACCACCATTGCCTGCAAAATGAAGGACCTGGATGCGGTGGAAACCGCACAGGCCTACGTGATGACGGCCACCGCCATTTATGATGCTTTTATTTGTTGCTGGGAAGAAAAATACCGCACCCAGGTGGTACGGCCGGTCACCGTCATCAATGAAATGATCGACCGCAGCTGGCAGCCGCTTTTACAAACGCCGGCCTTTCCCGAATACACATCCGGCCACAGCGGTATTTCCGCCGCTGCCGCCGCCGTGCTGACCCATCGCTTTGGCGACAACTTTGCTTTTGAAGATACTTCCGACCTGGAGTACATCGGCATGAAAAGAAGTTTTGCCTCCTTCCAGCAAGCGGCCGACGAAGCTTCCATCAGCCGGGTGTACGGCGGCATCCACTACCGCACCGGCGTAGAGATGGGGGCCATGCAAGGCCGCAAGATCGCCCATTATATCCTGGACAAAATAATGCTGAAAACAGATCAGCCGTCTTTAACTGCTGCTCAGTGAGGGGGAGGGAGGTCCACAGTCGACAGACGACAGTCCACAGACGAGAGAAGTGATAAGTAGTAAGTTGTAAGTAATAAGTAAAGAAGGCAGAAAGCTGAAGGCAGAATGAAAAATTGAAAATGGAAAATGAAAAAAGTAGAGCAGTCAGCCTGGTGTAGCGCCTTATCCCGCGATAGCTTCAGATGCGTATTGCTATAGGAACAGGGTAGCGGGATACCGCGCCTTCAGTAGTTGACCTCAGCACGCAAAAGGACTAAACTTCTTGAAAAGTCCATACCTATAGTGACTCTGCAAATTACCTACAGAGTTTAATGAGTGATACCTGCTATAGTGAGGGTTGCTGTGCGGGGGCCGGCCAGACGGGCGGAGCCATCGGGTTGGCCTTGAACTTTTTGCTCCCCTTTTTCGGGGAGAAAAAGTAAGAAGCGCTGACTACAGGAGGATATAACCTTAGTCATAGGAACTCAAAAAGAACTGCTATATGGGGATTTGAAGAAGTTAGGAGGAGATGCTGAAAGGAGTTCAGCATGACAAGTGGGAGAGGCGTTACAACTTCTTCAAAACCCTGTATGTGAGAAATTAAACAAGCATTGACATGGACTTTTGAAGATATTAAAAACAGGTGTAGCAACTCTTTTGAATAGCAACTCCAAAAAACGCTTCAACTTTTTAAAAATCCCATATACACCAAACAAAACCTGCAGAAAAGAGGAAGCATCAGGTAGCGGCAGCATTGCGGTACACTAGCTTCCGGTACTGCGATGGCGACTGTTTTTTAATTTTCAAAAACTGCCGGTTAAAATTAGCCACGCTGTTATAGCCGGAATCAAAGCAGATTTCCAAAATGCTTTTCTGCGAGGTCAGCAGCAGCTTGCAGGCATGGCCAATCCGCACTTCATTCACAAAATCAATATAGGTTTTTTTGGTGCGCTTTTTAAAATAAGAGCAAAAAGCCGGGATGCTCATATCCACCATGGCGGCTATGCGGGACAACTGTATGGGCTCTGTAAAATTTTCCATGGTGTATTGAAAAATAGCGTCGATCCGTTCCTGGTCGCGGTAGTTCAGCACCTTTACTTCCTGCGTGGAAACGGTAATGTAGTCGTCGGTTTCGGCCAGCAGGGCCAGGCATTCGCACAGCTTAGCCAGCCGCCAGAAGCCGGTGGCGGTTTCCAGGCTGCGGATCAGCCCATTCAGTTTGTCTTTGGTGTGCCCGGTAATTTTCAACCCATATTTCGATAGTTCCAGCAGCCTTTTAACGGCACCGCTTTCCGGCAGGTTCAGTACGGCGTTGCCCCAAAAGTCGTCACAAAACTGCACCACCACGGCACTGGTAATGAGGTCACCGCTTTTTTGAAACGTATGCGGCAGGTTGGAGCCCAGGAAAAACACATCGCCCACTTCAAACTCGCCTACCCAGTTACCAATAAAGCTCAGGCCCGCCCCTTCGGTAAAAAGAATCAGTTCGTACTCGCGGTGCTGGTGCCAGGGCACTTCAAACTGCGGAGTGCGGTGGGTTTGCGCCACAAATGAAGTGCTTTCCGAAAGCGGCAGTTTTTCTATCAAAGGCTTCATGATACAATATTCAAAAGAGTATGGTTTAAATCTAGCTCATTTTTATGAAGATCGTATCAGTTTTGGTTAATAAAGTAGTTGTCTGTTCCTGCGCCTTCTTCTAATTTGTCCTTTTAATTGACTGCCGTGTTTCATTGCTTGCTGTATCAATAAACCTTCTTTGCAGGGCCGTTATGCGCAGGCATCAAACATTGTAAAACAGCACTTCTCAAGCCATGTTATTACTCGGAATAGATGTCGGCACTTCCTCCATCAAGGTATCGGTGGTAGATGCGCAATCGGCGCAATGCATTGCTTCGGCCCAATACCCCGAAACAGAAACAGAAATCAAATCGCTGCAGCCCGGCTGGGCCGAGCAGTCGCCGGACCGCTGGTGGCAGGATGTAAAAAGCGCCATCAAAAAAGTGCAGGCGCAGCAGCGTTTTAATCCTCACGACATTGGCGCCATTGGTATTGCGTACCAGATGCACGGACTGGTAGTGGTGGATAAAGAACAACAGGTGCTGCGCGACTCCATTATCTGGTGCGACAGCCGCGCCGTGCCGTATGGCGATAAAGCGGCACAGTCCATAGGCGAGCAAAAAGTGTTAAGCCATTTGCTCAACTCGCCCGGCAATTTTACGGCCGCCAAACTGGCCTGGGTAAAAGAAAAAGAACCGCAGGTGTACCAGCGTATTGACAAGATCATGCTGCCCGGTGACTTTATTGCCATGAAGTTAACCGGCGAGGTGACCACATCCATCTCCGCATTGTCGGAAGGCATTTTCTGGGATTTCAAAGAAGATGGTTTGTCCGAAGATGTGATGCAATATTTCCAGTTCGATCCCTTCCTGATTCCGCCAGTGCAGCCGGTGTTTGCCGGGCATGGGAATTTGAAGAAGTCGGTGGCCGAAGAACTGGGTTTAAAAGAAGGCATACCGGTTACGTATAAGTCCGGCGACCAGCCCAACAATGCTTTATCGCTAAACGTGCTGCAGCCCGGCGAAGTAGCGGCTACGGCAGGTACCTCGGGTGTGATCTATGGCGTAACAAATGAATTGGCGTACGACAAGCAGTCCCGCATCAACACCTTTGCGCATGTGAACTATACCGGCGATCAAAAACGGTTGGGTGTGCTCCTGTGCATTAATGGTACGGGCATTTTAAACCGTTGGGTAAAAGATGTAATGGCGGCTGGTGTTTCTTATGCCGTGATCAACGATGAAGCTTCTAAAATACCCATAGGAAGCCAAGGTTTACAAATCTTACCTTTTGGCAATGGGGCCGAAAGAATGCTCAATAACAAAATCGTAGGCGCTCACTTCCATTGCATTGATTTAAATGTCCATACAAGAGCGCATATTTTCCGTGCGGTGCAGGAGGGCATTGCCTTTGCCTTCCGCTACGGGCTGGACATTATGCGGGAAAGCGGCATGCATCCCTCGGTGATCCGTGCCGGAAAAGCCAACATGTTTTTAAGTCCCTTGTTTACCGAGGCTTTTGTGAATGCTACGGGGGTACCGGTGGAGTTGTATCCCTCCGACGGCAGCGTGGGTGCGGCGATGGGCGCCGGTATTGGCGTAAAAGCGTTTGCCGAGGAAAATGCGTTCAGCAACATCAAGCCGCTGCAACTGGTGGAACCCACTGCGGTACCGCAGTACGAGCCTTTGTACCAAAGCTGGAAGGCGGTATTGCAAAAGCATTTATAGTTGCCTGGCGATCCTGGCGTACAAGTGTGCGACGCAACAGGAGCTCAATAGCAGCCATGCAGTTCAGGAACAAATTCTATAACCATATTCAAACTAAACACTATGTCAGTTTTATTAGGAGAAAAAGAGTTTTTTAAAGGCATCGGGCAAATCAAATATGAAGGCCCCGAAAGTGACAACCCACTGGCGTTCCGCTGGTATGATGAAAACCGGCAGGTGGCCGGTAAAAGCATGAAAGAGCATTTCAAGTTTGCCTGCGCGTACTGGCATTCGTTCTGTGGCAATGGCACCGATCCGTTTGGCGGTCCTACGCATATTTTTCCCTGGGATGAAAAAGGCGATGCGGTAGAAAGAGCCAAAGACAAAATGGATGCGGCTTTCGAGTTCATTACCAAAATGAATATTCCTTACTACTGCTTTCACGATGTGGATGTAGTGGATTATACCAACGACATTGCCGAAAACGACCGGCGGCTGCAAACCATGGTGGATTATGCCAAACAAAAGCAACAGCAAAGCGGTGTAAAACTGCTGTGGGGCACGGCCAACTTATTTTCTCATCGCCGTTATATGAATGGTGCCGCCACCAATCCTGACTTTCACGTACTGGCCCATGCCGGCGCCCAGGTAAAAGCAGCGCTGGATGCTACCATTGCACTGGGAGGTGAAAACTACGTGTTCTGGGGTGGCCGGGAAGGCTATATGACGCTGTTGAACACTAACATGAAACGCGAACTGGAGCAACTGGCCCGCTTCTTACATACGGCAAAAGACTATGCCCGCCAGCAAGGCTTTACAGGCACCTTCTTTATTGAGCCCAAGCCCATGGAACCTACCAAGCACCAGTACGACTACGATGCCGCTACCGTGATTGGGTTTTTAAGAGAATATGGCCTGGCCAACGACTTTAAACTGAACCTGGAAGTCAACCACGCTACCCTGGCCGGCCATACGTTCCAGCACGAACTGCAGGTGGCGGCCGATGCCGGTTTATTGGGATCAATGGATGCCAACCGCGGTGACTACCAGAACGGCTGGGATACCGACCAGTTCCCCAACAATATTTACGAACTGACCGAGTGCATGCTGGTGATTTTGGAAGCCGGTGGTTTTGCCGGTGGTGGCATCAACTTCGACGCCAAGATCCGTAGAAACTCTACCGATCCGGCCGATTTGTTTTATGCCCACATTGGTGGTATGGATGCGTTTGCACGTTCGTTAATTGTAGCGGATAATGTGCTGCAAAAATCAGAGTACAAAAAGTTCCGCCAGGAGCGCTATGCTTCTTTTGACAGCGGTAAAGGAAAAGATTTTATGCAGGGTAAATTAACGCTGAATGATTTAAGAGCCTATGCGGTGGAAAACGGTGAGCCCGAAGTAAGAAGCGGCCGTCAGGAATACCTGGAAAATCTAATAAACCGTTATATTTAAAGGCTGAATATTCAGAATTAATTTATGAATCAATTACAAGCCTCCGATTACATTGTTTTTGGAATTTATTTTGTTATTGTCGCCGGCTATGGCTGGTGGGTGTATAACCGGAAGAAAAAAGCGGTTTCGGATACACACGATTATTTTCTGGCGGAAGGGTCGCTTACCTGGTGGGCGATTGGCGCTTCGCTGATTGCCTCCAACATTTCGGCCGAGCAGTTCATCGGCATGAGCGGATCGGGTTTTAAAATGGGACTGGCCATTGCTACTTACGAGTGGATGGCCGCCGCCACCCTGTTGATTGTAGCAGCGTTTTTCATCCCGGTCTATTTAAAGAACAAGATCTACACCATGCCGCAGTTTTTGAACATGCGCTATAATGGTACGGTGAGTATGATCATGGCGGTGTTCTGGCTCCTGTTGTATGTACTGGTCAACCTGACTTCGATCCTTTACCTCGGTGCGCTGGCGGTCAGCAGCATATCGGGCATCAACTTTTATGTGTGCATGGGTATGCTGGCCTTGTTTGCCATTTTTATCACCCTGGGTGGTATGAAGGTGATTGGCTATACCGATGTCATCCAGGTGTTCTTTTTGATACTGGGCGGACTGGCGGCTACCTATCTTTCCCTCGACCTTGTATCGGACCATTTTGGCGGTAATGGGGTTTTGGAAGGATTCAGTTTGCTGCGCGAGCATGCCGATGATCACTTCCACATGATCTTTGACGAAACCAACGCCAACTACATCGACCTGCCGGGTCTGAGTGTGCTCATTGGCGGTATGTGGATCGTGAACCTGAACTACTGGGGCTGTAACCAATACATTACCCAGCGGGCTTTGGGTGCTGATCTGCACACGGCCCGCAGCGGTATTTTGTTTGCCGCTTTTTTAAAAATGCTGATGCCGGTAATTGTGGTCATACCAGGTATTGCCGCTTATGTGTTGTATGGCGCGGGCTCTTTTCAAACCGAAATGCTGCAGGGCGGTGAGGTCAACCCCGACCGGGCGTACCCCGTGCTGCTGAACCTGCTGCCCACGGGCCTCAAGGGCCTGGCCTTTGCCGCCTTAACGGCCGCGGTGGTTGCCTCGCTGGCGGGTAAGGCCAACAGTATCGCCACCATTTTTGCCCTGGATATTTATAAAAAGAAGATTGCGCCGGAAGCCAGCGAAAGAAAGATGGTAGCCATCGGCCGGATCACCATTGTCGTATCCATGCTGGCCGCTATGGTGATTTCTCCTTTTATGGGTATTGATAAAAAAGGGGGCTTCCAGTACATTCAGGAATATACCGGCTTTGTATCGCCGGGTATTTTTGCTATGTTCCTGTTGGGCTTTTTCTGGAAAAAAACCACTTCCAATGCAGCCTTGTTTGCCACCATTGGCGGTTTTGCCATGTCTATTTTCTTTAAGTTCCTGCCCCTGTTTGCCAACCTGTCATTCCTGGCGCCCAGCGGCTTTGCCGTGCAAAATGCAGATGGCGTGTATGAAATTCCCTTCATCGACCGGATGTTCTTTGTATTCGTGATCTGTATTGCCGGCATGTGGCTGATCAGCACTTACGAAAACCGCAAAGGCGTACAACCCCCGGGACTGGAAATTGACAGGCGTATGTTCCGCATGGCACCCAGCTTTATGGTTGGTGCCCTGATCATCATTGGTATGTTAGCGGCTTTGTATACCATTTACTGGTAAAAAAGTTAGTTGGATGATAGTGAAAAAGGCAGGCGTTAAGCCTGCCTTTTTCAGTTGTAATACCCAATCATCATACAGGTAACCGTTTCGTTTTAAATGTACGAGGAGAAGGAAAAAAGCGTCTTTCAAAATTCCATATCCTATTCACCCTTTCGCTTTCTCCTCTTCATCTATTCATCTCCCAAATCATGGTTCAGACAACTGCTTCAAAAGTCCATAGAGCGGCCCCACCCTCTAATCCCTCCCCGGTGGAGAGGGAGACCAGGCACAATATGTCAACTTAACGATTGAATTGACCTATGGCCTTTTAAACGTTTTTCAACTTTTGTTTAAAATCATCCAACTGTTTCAAAATCCCATATCGATTGAGCAGGGATGCAGGAAAAGTTGGGTAAAAACAGCGCCAGGGCTGCTGTAGTTGAGGGCTGTGTCATGAACAGTCTGCTTGAAAGGCTGTAACTTCTGAGATCCCTCCTTCGTCGGGATGACGGGGCGAGAGGAATTGAAAATCGCAGACCGCTTAAACGCAATCCCTCTTTCAAAAATCCATATCGGAAAGTTGGGCGTTGGCCAATGATCGTTGTTCGTGGATAGAAAGCCACTTAAAAACCCATATCAACCAATCATCTTCTCAACTCTTTCAACTGCTTAATAAACCCATAGTGACTGTTACCCCATCTGCGAAATCCTTTCTTAAAATCTGCGTAATCTGTGATCCAACTTAAAACTAATTACTTAAAACTTAAAACTTCTTCAAATACCCATATGCCTTTTCATCAGGGCAAGGCAAAAGCTATGTACTGGTCGCCGGATTGGGTGCCGCTTTTGCCCCCGCCGGCGGCTATCACCACGTATTGTTTGCCGCCCAGGCTGTAAGTGCAGGGGGTGGCATAGCCGGCCGCAGGTAACTGGTACTCCCAAACTATTTTGCCGGTGGCTTTATCAAAGGCACGGAACTTTTCGTCTTTTGTGGCGGCAATGAACACCAGGCCGCCGGCGGTTACCAGCGGGCCGCCATAGTTTTCCGTACCGGTCGGGGGTACGCCTTTTTGCATCAATTCTTTGAACTCGCCCAGCGGCACCTGCCAGGCTATTTTACCGGTGTTCAGGTTAATGGCGTTGAGGGTGCCCCAGGGCGGCTTAATGCCCGGGTAGCCGTCTTTGTCCAGTAGGCGGTTGTAGCCGGTGCTGGTGTACGGGATTTCTGCCACGGCACTTTTGGTCAGGGCCGTGGTGGCTGCGGCCGACAGTTCTTTTTCTTCTTTTTTAAGTAAATAAGCCAGCAGGGCTTTTTTCTCCGCTTCCGGTATTTGTTTAAAGGCCGGCATGCGGTTGCGGCCGTTGTCGATAATGGTTGTTAATTCATCTTCCTGATACTTGGCGGCCAGGCTCACCAGAGAAGGAAAGGTTTGCTGCGCATCGCCTTTTAAATCGGCCCCATGACAGGTGATACAATATTTACCGTAAACTATTTTACCTACCTCTTTTATAGAACTGGCGTTGGAGTTTTGGGGCACATCAATCATTTGCAGAATCCAGGGCATTTCGTTGGCATTCACATACAGCAGGCCGGTAGCCGGGTCAAAAGCCGCGCCGCCCCATTCGCCGCCGCCATCAAAGCCCGGAAAGATCAGGGTGCCTTGTTTGCTGGGTGGGGTAAAGATGCTTCCTTTTTTAGCACTCCGGTACTTGCGCAGCAGTTCCTCTTTTTCCGCCGACAGGTGGTTGATGTCTTCTTCGTTGAACGTGTGCCGTACAAAAGGCTCCGGCAGGGTAGGATAGGGCTGGGTAGGCCAGCTTTGCTCTCCCGGCAGGTCGGACGGGGGCACCGGCATTTCTTTGATGGGAAAAAGCGGCTGACCATTGGTGCGGTCAAACAGGAATACAAAGCCCGTTTTGGTGATCTGGGCTACGGCATCAATGCTTTTTCCATTGTGCTTTACCGTTACCAGGTTGGGGTTGGCCGGCAGGTCGCGGTCCAGGATGTCGTGGTGCACCGTTTGAAAATGCCATAGGTACTTGCCCGTGGCTGCATCCAGCGCCAGCAGGCAGTTGGCAAACAGGTTGGCGCCTTTGCGGTTGCCGCCGTAAAAGTCATACGAAGCAGAACCCAGGGGCACATACACGATGCCGCGTTTTTCATCCAGGCTCAGGCCGGCCCAGGCATTGGCGCCGCCGAACTTGGTCCAGCTTTCTCCATCTTCCCAGGTTTCGTAGCCCAGCTCGCCGGGATGCGGTATGGTATGAAAGATCCATTTCCGTTCACCGGTTTTTACATCATAGGCCCGGATATGACCGGGAGCGGCCTCGGCGGTTTCAGACAGGCGGCCGCCCATGATGATGAGGTTATTATAGATAATGCCCGGTGAGGTAGCGGTTACAGAAGCGTCGGCCACTTCGCGGTCCAGGCCTTCATCCAGGTCAATGCGGCCGTTTTGGCCAAAAGAAGCAATGGGCCGCCCGGTTTGAGCATCAATGGCGTACAGCTTGTCTTTTACCCCGTAAAAAATGCGGCGGTCCTTGCCCCCTTCATCCTGCCAGTACGAAAGCCCCCGGTTGATGCCCATGATCAGGTGCCGGTCTTTTTCGCCCTCAAAAGGATCAAAAAGCCATTGTTGCCGTCCGGTAGCGGCATCTACCGCAAACAGCCGCAACTGGGGTGAGGTGCCGTACAGCCAGCCGTTTACCATAATAGGATTGCACTGGATCTGCGAGCGGTTGCCGGTATCTTTATCGCCGGTGCTGAACGTCCAGGCTACCTGCAACTGACCTACGTTTTGGGTATTGATCTGCTCCAGCGACGAATAACGGTTGCCGTCCTTGGTGCCGGCATAATGGCTCCAGCCGGTATAGTCGGGTGCCTCTTTTGAGGACTGGCAGGCGGTCAAAAACAAAGCCGTACCGGCCAAACCAAGCAGCCGGGAAAAGGTTGGGATTTTTATCATATGGGTTGTCAAGGAAAATGCAGCAATAAGATAAGAAACTCTGCAGGATCCGCCACCATTTCACCCAATTTTTATCAGCGCCTTCGTTTGACTTTTAATCGAAGCTCAATACAGTTCGTTGCTTTTAATGATCACGGCGCCTTTATCCGCTAGTTCTGCAAGGGTTTGTTCTTTCCTGTATTGTACATCATCCCCTGTCGCAATACAATCTTCCACCAGCAAAACCTGGTATCCAAGCTGTAAGGCATCAAGGGCGGTTTGTTTTACGCAATACTCTGCCAGAAAACCGGAGAGAACCAACGTGTCTATTTCACCCGTGTTCAAAAGTTCTTTGAAATCTGCTGATGAAAAACAGCTGTGCTCTGTTTTTGTAAACACATTCAATGTGTCATCCACCTGCAAAGCCGCGTCTATTTCATGCCCGAAGGTGTGGGGAATGCAAAGAGACAGGCCTGGACCAAATTGGTCCGGTTGATAATCAGACCGGACAATAACCGCTTCATGGCTGCCCAACGATTGTAATAGATGGCGGATTCTTGCCTTGGTTGCTGCTATTTGGGTAATGCCAGTATGCCGCCTGGCGTAATCTCCTTTCAGGTGCGTAAAATCATTTTGCGGGTCGATAATGACAAGCATTCCTTTCGACATGATCTAAAGTTAGAAGATTATCTGCTTACGTCTCGATTTTCAAACGGAAACACGACCCCATTTTTATAAGATGCCTATATAAAAAACGGCCGATTGGAAACGGGAAAACCGGCTTCGGGTGCCTACATAAAAAAGCAGCTTTCGGTGAGGAAAGCTGCTGGTTAAAAAGGATATACTATGGGCTTTTTAAAAAGTGGAGAAAACCGTACTATGGTTTTTTGAAAAACCTATGCCCGTTTTTTCAGGGCATTCCGGTTATGAAGCCGGCGGATGATGGCCGCCCTGCGTTCAATGCGGTCTTGTACTTTTCGCGTCAGCGCAATGGGGTACATTATTGGGAAATACAGCAGCTGCAGCAGGGCTTCCTTGCGGGTGCTTTCCTTTAGTTTGCTGCGGAACGCCAGGCGCATTTCGCCCACCACCACTACTTTTTCCACTTCGCCTTCTTCCGCTACCTGCTTCAGCAGGCGCAGGGAGGCTATGGCCAGCAAACCACCCATTACAAACAAAAAGTTCCAGCCATTGAGGTTAATAAGTTGTAAAGTGGAAATGCCGTTGGGGCCGTTCCATGCTATATTCCATACCAGTTGGCGGGTGGCAAAAAAGTCGGCCAGCAAACCACCCAGCATGGGCGCCAGGGCCGCAATAAAAGCTACCATTATATTACGGGTAGAAATGTAAACAATGGCTTCTTCCCGTGGGGCCAGCTTTAAGCCAAAGTTGTCGATGGCCAGGTTGATGCCGGCAATGGAGGCTCCGCTGACGATATTAATAAGGGCTAACAGCGCCACGGTGACAGCCGGTGTGGAAGGCATGGCCGTAAAGCTAAAGGCCAGGACACAGGCAATATAAATAGGGGCGGCAATACTGATGATGGTTTTGTTGCTGAACCGGTCGGCATACCGGCCCCACATTTTAATGGATAGTATCGTGCTCACCTGCGCCAGTAAACCCAAGCCAATAATGTACGACAGGGACAAGCCGATGGTTTTCATCATATAAACCGAAAAGAAGGGCGCGGCCAGATTGAGCGCAAACGTCCAGAAAGACTGAAAGGCCAGTAGCTTCCTGAAGTTTTTATTTTTCAATGGCTTGCCGAACAGCTTCAGCAGGTTTTCTTTGGGCAGGTACGACTGGGGCTCCGGGGTGCGGGCCAGGGCCCGTACGCCCAGCATGCCATAAATGCCGCCTATGGTAAACATTATGCCATAAGCCGGCAACTCGTACTGCGGGTAGTGGGCTTTGATGTAATCCAGCGAAAGGGCCAGGAAAACGCTCAGCACCACGTTCAGGGTCATCATCAGGCGGTGGCGGTGGGCAAAATAGCTGCCCATCATGTGCTGGGGTACCAGGTCTTTCATCCACGAGCTCCAGCTGGCACCGGCAATAGAGCCAAACAGGTAGTGAAACGACAGTAAAAAGATCAATACCGGAACCGTAGTACCCGATGAAAACAGGAAGGGCAACACCCCGATGGCAAATAGCGGCACCCGGGCTATAAAGCTGCTAATGACCATGACGGCCCGGCGGTTGTTGTACCGCTGCACCAGCCAGATAGACACCAGCTGAAACATATTGGTTAAAATGGGCAGCGAGGTCAGCAGCCCGATCTGGAAATTGGAGGCCTTCATGAGTACGGCCATGGCCATTAAAAAGGTGCCGCCGGTAAGCGTTACCATTACTTCTGCCGTAAGGCCGTCTTTAATAATCTGTTTCAGGCCGGTTTGCACCTGCTGTTCCGTAAGGGACGGTGATGGTTTCAAGTTCATGGAGATATAGGATTAGCCGGTTGCCTCCATGCCCCTGCGGGACATTTTCAGCAATCAAAAAAACAATATGGTGAATGAAAAAAATGAGTGAAGTGGAAGGCTTGCTGTTTTTCGATAGGTCAAGGATTTCACTTCGGGGCGCAAAATTAGAATGGCTGCAGGAAAACTGCCGCTGTTTCGTCGGGCAAAAAAGGCGTTTCACCGATTTTAATAACTTTAAAAATTAACCCTGATCAAGCCCGGCTGTATAGGCTTTTGAAAGAACCTGCAAACGCCTGGCAAACCCCTGCAAAAGATGTCATCCACTCCATGCCCATTTGCATTTTGCCTTGCGTCTGAGTCCGGCTCCTGTAGCTTTTTTACGGGTATAATGAAGTAGTAAAATTTTTGTTACTGCCGTTGCATTTTGTTTCAAAAAGTCATGCTTAAAAGTTCCAGGGCCTGCAGCGTCTGCAACAAAACCTCACTAATTGAATTGGTTGTTTGCCTGCCTGAAAAATATAGCTGCTTGCATTTTATTGGTCTGGTGGAAAAATTATCATGGATATTTGAAGCTTTTTAGATTTTTGCAACAGTTGATGATGATGATTCAAAAGAAGAATGATTTTGCAGCCGGCATCGCACTGGCTGTTTCGGCAACGGTACTTTGGTCGGGTAATTATATTGTAGCACGGGGGCTGCACCAGCAAATAACGCCGGTGAGCCTGGCTTTTGTCCGGTGGCTTACCGCTACCCTGGTATTGTTTCCCATTGCGCTGCCGCAGGTAAAAGCGCAGTGGCCGTTGTTGAAAAAGCATACCGGTTACCTGGCTATAACGGCCTTGCTGGGGGTTACCCTTTTCAATACGTTTATTTATGTGGCGGGCCAGTATTCCAATGCCATGAACCTGGCCATCATTGGCACATCGGCGGCGCCCATTTTTGTGCTGGTACTGGCCCACTGGTTGTTAAAAGAAAAAGCCGGCCGGCCGCAGATAGTGGGCACGTTGTTTTGCGTGGCCGGCATTTTGCTGCTGATCAGCAACGGCAGCTGGAGCCGGTTAAGCGAGTTTCAGCTATCCCTGGGCGATATCTGGATCCTGGCCGCCGCCCTGGCCTTTGCCCTTTATACCATACAGGTGCGTAAAAAGCCCCGGGAGCTTTCGCCCCTGGCGTTTTTGTTTGCCCTCTTTCTGCTGGGTACGCTTTTTCTGCTGCCGGCTTTTGCTGTAGATAGTCGGGACGGGCTTACCTTTCAATGGAGCACCAAATTGATGCTGGTATTTTTGTATTTAGGCGTCGGTGCCTCGGTTGGGGCTTTTCTGTCGTGGAACCTGGCCATCCAAAAAATCGGCTCGGCCCGCACCTCACTCTTTTCCAACCTGATCCCGGTATTCAGTACCATCGAAGCCGTACTGATTTTAAAAGAAGAGAGCAGCTGGGTGGTGGTAGTGAGTATGTTGCTGATATTATTCGGGCTGCTGCTGGCCAATTACCGGCAGCTAAAACAGGGAATGCGGAGAGAGGTCCACAGTCGACAGACGACAGTCCACAGCAGAGGGAGAAGTGATAAGTAGTAAGTTGTAAGTGATAAGTGAAGAAAGCAGAAGGCAAAGGTTAAAAGGCAAAGTCAAAAAAGCAGGACAGTCAGCCTGGTGCAGCACCTTATCCCGCATTAGTTTATGACATCTACTCCTTTCAGAAAAGCATAGCGGGATACCGCGTCTGCAGTATCTATGCATAACACGCAAAAAGACTGTACTTCTTGAAAACCCCATACCTGTAAAGACAAGTCAAATAATCAATAGAACTGAATGCATTATACATTGCTGTAGTGACTGGTGCTGTGCGTGGGCCGGCCAAACGGGCGGAGCCATCGGGTTGACCTTGAACTTTTTGCTCCCCTTTTTCGGGGAGAAAAAGTAAGAAGCGCTGACTACGATGGTACAGCAAATAATCATATGTCAACTCTATATGGGATTTTAAAGAAGTGACAAGGAGTGGGGGGAAATTATTTCAGAAAGAAAGAGGTATAAGCAGCACTCCAACTTTTTCAAAAGCCCATGGCCTCAAAACCAAGGTTTTACCATTTTATGATAGCTTTCAACCACCCCGTGACGCCTGTACGCTTTTACCCAGTATCTTTGCGGCGTTAAATCCATCAAATGAAATTTGGAGTAGTAGTATTTCCGGGTTCCAATTGTGACAGGGACATGCACGAAGCCCTTTTGTACGACCTGAAGCAGGATTCCAGGATGTTATGGCATAAAGACAGCGATTTGTCCGGCTTTACCACCGACGACTGCATTGTTCTTCCCGGCGGTTTTTCCTACGGCGACTACCTGCGCACCGGCGCCATTGCCCGTTTTAGCCCCATTATGCAAAGCGTAATTGAGTTTGCCAAAGAAGGCGGTAAAGTACTGGGTGTGTGCAATGGTTTCCAGATCCTGTGCGAGTCGCACCTGCTGCCCGGCGCTTTGCTCAGAAATGAGCACCAGCAGTTTGTGTGCAAAAACGTGTTTGTAAAAGACGCGCAGGACAAGGTGTATAAAATTCCGGTAGCCCACGGCGAAGGTCGTTATTATGCCGACGAAAAAACGCTGGACCAGCTGGAGCAAAACGGACAGATTGTGTTGCGCTATTGCGACGAGCAAGGCAATATAACACCAGAAGCTAATCCCAACGGATCGGTTCGCAATATTGCCTGCATCACCAACGAGCAGCGCAACGTGTTTGGCATGATGCCCCACCCCGAGCGGGCCTGTTCTACCGCTTTGGGCAATACCGACGGCCGTGAGATTTTTAAACTGTTGTTTGCCTCCGTACCGGAGCTGGCTTTGGTGTAGAAGTTTGAAGTTTAAAGTTTAAGGTTGGGGAGCATGCAAGCTTCGCCATTCACTATTGACTATTCACCATTGACTTTTCACTTTTCACTTTTTAACATCTCATCAAAGATTTAAACAGGAAATTTGCCATCAATAAAGTTTACCGCATGAAAAAACTGGTTTTTCTTTCGCTTTCGGTTTTATTGGTCAGCATTGCTTTTGCTCAAAATCCGGTATCCTGGACCTTTGCCAGCAAAAAAGTAGGGGAGAATGTATATGAAGTGCGTATGGTGGCTTCAATTCAGCCCGGCTGGCACCTGTACTCACAAAGTCAGCCCGAAGATGCCATTGCCCAACCCACTGCTTTTACCTTCAACAGCAACCCATTGCTGTCGCTGGATGGTAAAGTAAAAGAAGTGGGCAAGCTGGAAAAATACAAAGACGATAAACTGGGCGTAGCCGCCAACCAGTACAGCAACAAGGTAGACTTTGTGCAGCTGGTAAAGGTAAAAGGCAAGGCCAAAACCAATGTAACCGGCAACCTGGAATACCAGGTTTGTGACGACAAAAAGTGTTTGCCTCCCAAAACGGTTAACTTTTCAATAGCCCTCAAATAATGGTTTTCAATAATTTTTTAGCAAACGGATTCTACACTGGAATCCGTTTGTTTTTTTGAATTAGTAGGAGATGAAATATATACTGCGTTTTTTAGCTTTTGTTACCGCCTTTGGATTTGTTACTAACGCTTTTGCACAGGATTCGGCCCAGGTTTACAGCTGGCAGGTAGAAAGCCGCAAGCTGGCCGACAACCAGTACGAATTGATTTTTTCTACACCCGGTGCTGCCGGCTGGCAGTTGTATGCACCGGACCAGGAAGGCATGGCTTCTCTTCAGTTTCCGGATTCGGCTTTCCAGCCTACCGGTGCCTTTAGCCATTCGGGCAATGTAAAAAACGTTCAAAGCACCATTTTTGAAACCAGTGTAAAAG
>JAEWAC010000365.1 GCA_023391895.1 Bacteroidota bacterium | reverse complement strand
CTGTACGATCCTGTCACCAAACAGCGTTGGGACGAAACCACCAAACCAATTACGCAAGGTGAAGAGCAGAGCCTGCTGTATAACCGCTGGGTAACCATGAACCGCAAAAAAGTGGAAGAACTGTCCGGCGGCAAAGTAGGTTATGTGCATGTACAGGGCATGAACGACGGCAGCTACCGCACTGTGTACGAAGACGTGCTGGGCAAGGCAGCTGATAAAGAAGCCCTGATTGTAGACACCCGCTTTAACGGTGGCGGCTGGCTGCACGACGACCTGGTGACGTTTTTAAGCGGCAGAAAATACCTGGACTTTTCACCCCAGGGCATCAAGCCTACTTCTGGCGAGCCCCGCAACAAATGGGTGGGTCCTTCTACCGTGATCATGAGCGAAAGCAATTATTCCGATGCGTTTCTTTTCCCTTATGCTTATAAGAGCCTGGACATTGGCAAACTGATTGGTATGCCGGTGCCGGGTACGGGTACCGCCGTGTGGTGGGAAACCCAGATCGATCCGACGCTGGTGTTTGGTATACCCATGGTGGCCACGATTGGTAAAGAAGGCCGCCCCACCGAAAACCTGCAACTGGAGCCGGATATTAAAGTTCTCAATGACTACAAATCCGTATTAAGCGGCAAGGACCCGCAACTGGAAAGAGCGGTAAAAGAAATGCTGGACGAAATCAAAAAAACCAAAAAAGACTTCTAATACTATACTGTTTTCAGCTTTATAAAATTCTATCGTCAATGGTGAATGATCAATGGTGAATACCAAATCATAATCCTGATATCAGTTTCGTATAAACTTTTAATTGGTGATAACTACTAAAAAGCCCCGGACAGTCCGGGGCTTTTCTTATCAATAACAGCTTATGATAGTGATGGCATGCTGTGGCTGGCAGTAGTATCATGCTGTAGCAATTGGATGTTTGAAGCCAGCTACAGCAGTGGCTCAAAGCGGTTCCGACACGCATAAAAATAACCCGGGGCACCATTATGCAGCTCTACGGCAAGCATAACGGCACTCATTGCTAAAGAACCACTTCTTTAAAACCCTATGCTTCTACTTCGGCAGGTTGCAACGGCTGAGGTTGTGGAATTTTAATGGTTTTCAGCAGTTCGTCTTCCAGCAGTTGCGCATAGGTCTCAAAATACGCAATCACGTCTTCCCGCACGTTTTTCCGGAGCCAGCGAAAGCCACCGGGCAGGCGCTCCAGTACGGCTTTGTCTTTCAGGTACTCCAGGTAATGGATGTCGGTAGGCGTAAGGCCTATGGCTTCCAGCTTGGAGATGAGCATGTAAGCCGGCGCACTGCTGACGCCGCAATAGTCTTCGGCAATCTCGGTCCACTCGCCAATGCCGGTATGGGCATACTTTAAAATTTCTTCCTTGCTTAGGTGGGTCACTACCTGCAGCAAGTGCCCGCAGTTGCAGGCGCCATGGTGGCCCCAAGCATAAGGTGCACCCTGCCGCAGGTTGGTAGCTGCCTGGCGGAGTGCACCTATCAAGGTTAAGTTGGGATGAGCCATACTACTTCATTTAGTTTAATAACAACTTTTCGCTTTTTTTGTTGCACAACTATCGTTCCTAACCCACTAAGCTCAACCATGTACAAAGCTGTTTTGCAATAAAAAAAGTAGTAAGGCAGGCAATAGCAAAAAACTTAAAAACCCCATATGGACTTTTTAAAGCTTTAGATCACTACCATAGCCAGTACCGGAAAGTGGTCGGATGAAAAGCGGCCTTCCCAGGTTTGGGACAAGCTGGCATGCTTCAACACCTTTACACCGTTTTTGATAAAAATATAATCGATGGGATCGTTGCCGGTTTCCCTGGAACGAAAACCATTAAAAGTGCCGGTAGGGCCATAATGCGGTTGCTGGCTGACAGCCTTTCCATCAATGAGTTTATCATTTCCACCCGCAGCACTTACCAGCACCTGGATGGGCTCATCAGTTGGGGTAGCGTTAAAGTCGCCGGTAACAATGACGGGGCTGCGGCCGGCTATTTCTTTTATCTTTTGCAGCAGCAGGTGGGCACTCTGGCGGCGGGCTTCCTGTCCCCTGTGGTCAAAATGGGTATTGAATGCAAAAAAGGTTTTGCCGGTCTTCCGGTCTTTGAAGCGGGCCCAGGTAACTACCCGGGTAATGGCGGCATCCCAGCTTTTGCTGCCCGGCACGGTAGGTGTTTCGGACAGCCAGAAGGTTTGACTTTGCAGTACCTGCAGGCGGGTGGTATCGTAAAAGATGGCAGAGTACTCGCCTTTTTCTTTACCATCGTCGCGGCCCACGCCTACATATTTATAAGCGGCGAGGCGCTCTTTCAGGTCTACCATCTGGTCGTGCAGGGCTTCCTGCACGCCTACAATATGGGCATCGTGAAAAAGAATCTGAGAGGCGGCTTTGTCTTTGCGGTAAGGCCAGGCGTTCAGGCTGTCGGACGAGGTGTTCATACGAATGTTGAACGACATGACTTGCAGCGGTTGCTGCGCATAGCTGCAGCTAAACAGCAGTACGGTAAGCAGAAGGGTGATTGATCTTTTCATATGCAGATTGATAAAGGTTAAAAATAAGAAAGCAAGAGGAGTTTTAGCGCTTGCTACAAATGTTCATCAAATATTCATACACCATCTGCGCTGTAGCGCATGTCTTGTCCCTCTTTTTTGGTTGGCATCACCACCTTTGCTTTATTCTTTTGCAGCTACCACTCCATTGTTTTCAACTTTATGAAAATCTATCGTCAATGGTGACTGGTCAATGGAGAATACTAAATCATCATACGGATAACAGTTTCGCAAAATGCAGCTCTGGTAACATATAGGGTTTTAAAGAAGAAAGGTGCAGCTTCCGGCTGCACCTTTCTTCTTTTTACTTTCTTATATAGGTATCATACGACGACGTTGATCATTTTACCTTTTACAAAAATGAACTTCTTCACCGGCTTTCCTTCCACCCATCGTTGCACCACTTCATTGGCCATCACGATTTCCTCTACCTGTTGCTGCGTGGCATTCAGGTCAATGGGAATGAGCGTACGCATTTTACCATTGATGGAAACCGGGTATTCCTTGGTGGTTTCTACCAGGTACTTTTCTTCAAAGGGCGGGAAGGCGGCATCCACAACCGTAGTGGTATGACCCAACTGGTGCCACAACTCTTCGCTTACATGCGGGGCGTAGGGCGCCAGCAAAATCAGCAGAGGCTCCAGCACTTCTTTTTTGTGACAGCCCAGGTCCGTCAGTTCGTTTACGCACACCATAAAAGCACTAACAGCGGTATTGAAAGAAAAACGCTCGGTGTCTTCTTCTATTTTTTTGATGGTTTTGTGCAGCACTTTTAATTCTGCCGCGGTGGCTTTTTCATCCGTTACGATCAGGCCTTTTTCTTCATTGATGAACAAGCGCCACAATTTCTTCAAAAACCTATGCACACCTTCAATGCCTTTGGTGTCCCAAGGCTTGCTCATCTCAACCGGGCCCAAAAACATTTCGTACATGCGGAAGGTATCGGCACCGTATTTTTCTACAATCAAATCCGGGTTCACGGTGTTGTATTTGCTTTTACTCATTTTCTCTACTTCCACCCCACACCTGTATTTTCCATCCGGCTCACATACAAAAACCGCATTGGCATATTCTGTCTTGGATTGCTTTAATGCCTCAATATCCAACTCCACACCATCTACAATGTTTACATCAATGCGTAGTCCATTGACAAATATGTCACTGGCCTGGTAGACCATCGGGTTTAACGCAAACTGCCGGTCGATCAACTCAAAGAGTTCTTTGGGTGTTATTTTTCGATCTTCCACAAGGTCTTTATAATAGGAATGGGAAACCAGTACAGGTTCGGTATGTAATTCTGAAAAGCTAATGAGCTCTTCATTTACTTTAATGGAATGGAGCCTGTAAATAAACCGGCTGCTCCCCTGGATCATGCCCTGGTTCAGCAACTTTTTAAAAGGCTCATCAAAGGTGATCAAACCTAAATCGTACAAGGCCTTGGTCCACATGCGGCTGTACAGCAGGTGCCCTACGGCATGTTCCGTACCGCCTACATACAAGTCTACCTGGTTCCAGTATTGGCTGATGGCCTTATCGCAGAAAGTGCTGTCATTGTGCGGGTCCATATAGCGCAAAAAATACCAGGAAGAGCCGGCATAACCGGGCATGGTGTTGGTTTCCAGGTTGCGGGCGGTCCAATCCGGAATATTGGCCAGCGGGCCCTCGCCTTCCGGACCGGGCTTGTAGGTTTCCACATACGGTAGTTCCAGCGGCAGTTCGCTTTCTTCCAACGGGTAGGCAATGCCGTCTTTCCAAACAATGGGGAAAGGCTCGCCCCAGTAGCGCTGGCGGCTAAAGGCGGCATCCCTGATTTTAAAATTGACCTTGCGCTTGCCAATGCCCATCTCCTCCAGTTTATTAATCACTACTTCAATGGCTTCTTTATAATGAAGGCCGTTTAAAAAGTCGCTGTTGTGCAGCACCAAATCTTTCGAAGGGTTGGCTTCTTCGCCATTGTAGGCATCGCCCAAAATGTTGGTAATGGGAATTTGAAAATGTTTGGCAAACTTGTGATCGCGCTCATCGCCGCTGGGTACGGCCATGATGGCTCCGGTACCATAGCCTGCTAAAACATATTCGGAAATCCATATAGGTATGGGCTTGCCATTGAACGGATGCACCGCGTAAGCCCCCGTAAATACGCCGCTGATCTTTTTCCCGGTCATGCGTTCGCGTTCGCTGTGGTTTTTTACATAGGCAATGTATTCTTCCACCGCCTTTTTTTGCTCCGGCGTGGTAATGCTTTGCACCAGGTCGTGCTCCGGCGCCAGCACCATAAAGTCCACGCCGAAAATGGTATCGGGGCGGGTGGTGTATACCTCTATGGCATGCGCTGAATGATTGACCGCAAACTTTACTTCGGCGCCGCTACTTTTGCCAATCCAGTTGCTTTGCATTTCCTTCATGGCATCGCTGAAGTCCACGGTTTGCAGGCCTTGCAGCAGGCGGTCGGCATATTCGGTAATGCGCAGGTACCACTGGCGCAGTTTCTTTTTTACCACCGGGTAGCCGCCGCGTTCGCTTACACCGTTCACCACTTCGTCGTTGGCCAGTACCGTTCCCAGAGCTTCGCACCAGTTTACCTCGCCATAGCCGCAATAAGCCACGCGGTACTCCATTAAAATGGCCTGCTGCGTTTTTTCGTCAAAACTTTTCCATTGATCGGCCGTAAAGGTGTTGGCAGAAAAGCCTGGAAGCTGGAATTGGGTATTGGGAATGGGATGGCTGGAGTTGCCTTCCGCTTCAAAGATCTTCAAAAGACCATCAATGGGTTCTGTTTTAGCCGTCTGGCGGTTGTACCAGCTTTTAAACAGCTGCAGAAAAATCCATTGCGTCCATTTATAATACTGGGGATCGGAAGTTCTTACCTGGCGGCTCCAGTCAAAGGAAAAACCAATATTATCCAGCTGCCGGCGAAAATTGCTGATGTTTTGCTCGGTGGATACCGCCGGGTGCACGCCGTGCTCGATAGCGTATTGCTCCGCGGGCAGGCCAAAGGCATCGTACCCCATGGGGTGCAGCACGTTAAAGCCTTTCAAACGCTTATAACGGGCAAAAATGTCGGAAGCAATATAGCCCAGTGGGTGCCCTACGTGCAGGCCGGCGCCGCTGGGGTAAGGAAACATGTCCAGCACGTAATACTTTGGCTTTTCACTTACATTCGGCACCTGGTACACACTATTGGTGATCCACTGCTGCTGCCACTTCTTCTCAATATTTCTGAAATTATATTCCATTGTTTCTTTTTAAACGTTCACAGTTCACAGGTTTACCTGTTCACCAGTCAGATGCCCACGCCATTCGGGAACGTGGGAACGGACCAACTTGTGAACTGCTTTTCGCCCAACAATATAGTATTGCGAATAATCGTTAGGAGAGCAAAAATAACGGTTTGGCCCCTTTTCGCCTTATTTGTAAAAGCTTTAACGAAAGGGTGAAGCGTTTCAATATCAAACGATTATTTTTGTCAACCTCAAATACGATAGCATGGCTCAAACTGGTAAAGCGTCTTTAAAGCGTGGAAAACCATCGTACTTTATGTCAATCCTGGGCGTGACCCTGGTGCTTTTTTTACTCGGTATTATTGGCTGGCTGGTCATTAATGCCAACAAACTGGGCGAATACTTCCGCGAAAACGTGGAGGTACGGGCTTACCTGCGGGGCGAAGCCTCGGCCAAGGACAGCCTGGCGCTGGTGGAATTCATTGCCTCCCGGCCGTACGTAAGGGAATATACCTTTGTAAACAAAGAAGCCGCCAAAAAGCAGTACCTGGATGAAGGCAACGACGACTGGGCCGGCGTACTGGAAGAAAACCCGCTGCCCAACAGCATCAACTTCAAGCTGAAAAACGAATACGTGCAGAGCGACACCCTGGTGAATATTGAAAAGGAAATAGAAGCCAACCCGCTGATTTCCGACGTACAATACCCCAAGGAACTAGTGAGCAACCTCAACCGCAACCTCCAGCGCATTAGCTTTATCCTGCTGGCACTGGCCATTGTGCTGTCCATTGTAGTAATTGTGCTGATCGACAACACCATTCGCCTGGCTATGTTCAGCAACCGCTTTTTGATCAAGACCATGCAAATGGTGGGAGCTACCCGCTGGTTTATTGCCAAGCCTTTAAATATACGGGCTGTAATCAATGGTACCATCAGTGCGGTAATTGCCATTGCCCTGGTGTATGGTTTAACCCTGGCGGCCGAAGGTTTTCTGCCCGAATTAAAGGCATTGCACGACACCCGCACCCTGATTATTTTATTTATTGCCTTGCTGCTGCTGGGCATTGCCATTACCTTATTCAGCACCCACCGCAGTGTTATTAAATATTTACGGATGAAGCTGGACGAGTTGTATTGACCGGAAAACCTTTATTTTGCTCCATCTTTAAGCTAGATACATGAAAAGTAAAAGAACCACTACGGCGGTAACGGAAAAAGAATCGACAGAACACATCGGCACCGGCTCCATGTTTGACAAAAGCAACCTGGTGTGGATGCTGATTGGTGCAGCAGTTATGATCCTGGGCTTTTTGCTTATGGCCGGCGGCCGCAGCGAGGATCCCAACGTTTTTAACCCCAACGAAGTCTACAGCACTACCCGCATTACCATTGCTCCCATACTGATATTAGCAGGTCTGGCTATCGAAATCTATGCGCTGTTTCGTGAGCCGAAAAGGAACGTATAAGATTTTAACATATCCAATTCCAGTTAATGACCATTATTGAAGCTATTATTATAGCCATCGTAGAAGGCCTGACCGAGTTTTTACCTGTTTCCTCCACCGGTCATATGATCATTGCAGAAAGCTTTTTGGGGGTACATGGCGATTTTGTAAAGCTGTTTACCGTGGCCATACAACTGGGCGCCATCCTGGCCGTGGTGGTGTTGTACTGGAAAAAGTTTTTTCAGTTTGACAAATGGGAGTTTTACGCCAAGCTCCTTGTAGGCGTTATACCCGCTTTGCTGCTGGGCTATTTGTTTAACGAACAGATTGAAGCCATGCTGGAAAGCCCGCTTACCGTAGCCATCTCCCTGCTGCTGGGCGGTATTGTTTTATTGTTTATTGATAAATGGTTTCCGCAGCCGGGCAAAGGGAAACCTGATCTTTTTGCCACAGAAACCACCCGCAGCGAACTGATTGAGGCAGACGAAAAACTAACGTATAAAAAATCTTTTTTAATCGGCTGCTGGCAAATCCTGGCCATGATACCGGGGGTGAGCCGCAGCGCTGCTTCTATTATCGGCGGCATGCAGCAACGCCTTACGCGCAACTTTGCGGCTGAATTTTCTTTTTTCCTGGCGGTACCCACCATGTTTGCCGCCTCAGCCTACACCCTGTTTCTGAAAAAGTGGGAAAACGGCGGCCAGCCCTGCCTGGGCTACGAACTGATTACGGCTTCTACCGAAAACACTCAGGCTTTTATTGTGGGCAACCTGGTGGCCTTTGTGGTAGCGATACTGGCCATCAAGTTTTTCATTAATTACTTAAAAAAGTACGGCTTTAAGGTATTTGGCATCTACCGCATTGTAGCGGGTATAATATTATTGATACTGCTGCTGACCGATACGGTTCAATAAATAATAGTTTTCCTTTATATTAGCCTTTTACTAAACCCCGAACCAACATGACCAGACTGCTATGGACAGTAGCAACGGCTATGCTTTTGCTGACCGCCTGCAACAACTACGGCAAAAAAATAGCCTTCCACCATAACGAAATCTACTACAAAGGCAGCGGCGTCACCGAAGCCGACGCTCAACGGCTGGGTGCTTTTTTATGGCAGTCGGGTTATTTTGACAGCACCAAAGCCAGCACAGTACAACTGCTGAAAGACGAGGCCTCCTATGTGGTAAAAATGGTGGTAGACGAAGAAGAAGTGGCCAGGGACAAGGCTTTTTACCAGCGCTTTTTCTGGTACCTGCAGGAGCCAATGGCACAAAATGTATTTGCCGGCGCCAAAACAAAAATCATTCTGGCCGACGATGGCCTGAACGACCTGGAAGCCGTTGGCGATATCGCCATTGTAAAAGCCAATGACAAAAGCCGGGTGCTTTACAACCCCAACGGCATTGCTGAAGCCGAAGTCCAGAACCTGAGCGACTTTCTGGCACAGACCGGCTATTTCAACGGCCACACAGATATCGACATCCTGCTGCACAAAACGGGGGACGAATATAGCGTTCGGTTCCTGGTGGATGAAACCGTTTTAAACGAAGACCGGGACCAGTTTATATCACTTTTCAAAATTTACAAGTACTTTATTGGACAGGGCGTTTTCAACGGCCAGAAAACCCATGCCTTTTTAACCAGTTTTGAGCTGAAAGACCTGGAGGTCCTGGCCGACCTGTCCGAAGAGGAAAAAGACGCCGTGCAGGAACAGGCCGCCGCCTCGCCCGGCAACAGCAGCGAAGCGCTGCCTACAACCGCCGAAGAAACACCTGAGCCCTATTAGTTGACGGTGGACAGATGACAGTTGACGGAAGGGCAAGCTTCATTGAAAGACCATAATGGAAAGTTGGTAGTTGATCGTTGACCGACGACAAGTCTTTCAAAAACCCATATAGCTTTTCAAGCGGCGAAATTTATGATCCGATTGTTTCAAAACCTCATCGAGGCCCCTCCCTCAGTCCCTCCCCGGTGGAGAGGGAGGCCGAACATTAGATCATAATTTCAGCATTGGAATTGACGTATGGTTTTTGAACCTTTTTTCGGCTAAGGATATAGACGTCATCTTCTTTAAAAGTCCATATGCAACACAACGCATCTCTACCCTTCAACTCTTTCAAAACCCCATAGGCTTTTTACCAATCTGTGAAATCCTTTTCAAATCCGCGAAATCTGTGATTGAACTTTAGACTTTAAACCTTAAACTTCTTCGCCCTACATCCTGCTGTCTTTTTTTATGTTTGTACTTCAATCAAACTGCGGATGCAAACAGCGCCTAAAAAAGTTATCAATGCCTGGGCCATGTACGACTGGGCTAACAGTGCTTATTCCCTCATCATCACCACCACCATTTTTCCTACTTATTTTACCGCCATTGCCCCCGCGCAGGTGCCGTTTTTGGGCAGAACCTTTGAGCGGTCGGCGCTGGCTTCCTATGCCGTGGCTTTTTCGTTTCTGATCATTGCCTTTCTTTCCCCCATCCTTTCTTCCATTGCCGACTATAAAGGCAACAAAAAAAGATTCATGCAGTTTTTCTGCTACCTGGGCTCGGCCGCCTGCATGGGCCTGGTGTTTTTAACCAAAGACACCATAGCGCTGGGCCTGATCTGCTCCATCATTGGCTCGATTGGCTTTGCCGGCAGCATTGTGTTTTACAATGCCTACCTGCCCGAAATAGCGGCCGAGGAAGACCAGGACCGGGTAAGCGCCAAAGGCTTTGCCCTGGGGTATATAGGCAGCGTGCTGCTGATGGTGGTTTCGCTGGCGTTTATCATGCTCAACGATAACCTGAACCTGGGCTGGGGCAGCTGGCCGGTGCGGCTTACCTTTTTGGCGGTAGGCCTGTGGTGGGCCGGCTTTGCACAAATTACGTTCAAACGACTGCCTCCCTCCCGGCCCTCTACCCAGCACCCGGAACACAACATTCTTATCAACGGCTTTTACGAGTTAAAAAAGGTATGGAAACAGTTGCAGCACACCCCGGTTACCAAGCGGTTTTTAAGAAGCTTTTTCTTTTACAACATGGGGGTGCAAACCGTTATGTACCTGGCCACTTATTTTGCGGCCGATGAAATAGGTATGGAAGGGTCTGCGCTGATCATTACGCTGGTGATCATTCAGCTGGTGGCCATTTTGGGCGCCCTGCTATTTTCCCGGCTGTCGCAGCGCACCAGCAATATTTTTACCCTGGGCGTTATCATTCTGATCTGGATCGTCATCTGCATCTGCGCCTATTTTGTTCAAACCCCCATGCAGTTTTATGGCCTGGCATTTACGGTAGGCCTGGTCATGGGCGGGGTGCAGTCGCTTTCCCGCTCTACCTATTCCAAGCTGCTGCCGCCTACCAAGGATACAGCCTCCTACTTTAGCTTTTATGATGTGTGCGAAAGGCTGGGCACCTTTTTGGGTACACTGTCGTTTGGCTATGTGGCCGAGGCCTTTGGCGGTATGCGCAACTCGGTGCTGGCCCTGATGGTGTATTTTATCATCGGCGGCGTGTTGTTATTATTTGTTCAAATGAAAAGAAAACCCTTAGTTGCAGCATGAACCTGTATACCATAGAAACCGGAAATTTTAAGCTGGACGGCGGCGCCATGTTTGGCGTTGTACCCAAAACTATCTGGAACAAGATCAACCCGGCCGACGATAACAACCTGTGCTCCTGGGCCATGCGCTGCCTGCTGATAGAAGACGAGGGCCGGCTGATATTGATAGACAACGGCATTGGTGATAAACAGGACGCTAAATTTTTCAGCCATTATTATTTGCACGGCGATGCCACCCTGGACATTTCTTTGAAACAGCACGGCTTTCACCGCGATGATATTACCGATGTTTTTTTAACGCACCTGCATTTTGACCACTGCGGCGGCTCCATTATCCGCCAGGGCGGCCAGTTGGTGCCGGCTTTTAAAAACGCCACTTACTGGAGCAACAGCAAGCACTGGGAGTGGGCTACCGCACCCAATGACCGCGAAAAGGCTTCTTTTTTAACCGAAAACATTTTACCCATCCAGCAAAGCGGGCAACTCAAGTTTGTAGAAGCACCGCACCACCAGAACATTGACTTTTTGCCTTCAATCGATTTTACCGACAACATTTCCATCCGCTTTGTCTGCGGCCATACCGAAAGCATGATGCTGCCGCAGATTTCCTATAAAGACAAAACCATTGTGTACATGGCCGACCTGTTGCCTTCGGCCGGGCACATTCCCCTGCCGTACGTCATGGCGTACGACATGTTCCCGCTGACCACGCTCAGCGAAAAGAAAAAGTTTTTACAGGAAGCACTGGACAACAACTACATTTTATTTTTTGAACACGATGCCCGGCACGAGTGCTGCACGCTGCAGGAAACGGAAAAAGGCATCCGGCCCGGGCAGTATTTTACGCTGCAGGAAGTGGTGTGAAATGCAAAATGAAAAACGAATGCCGTATGGGGTTTTGAAAGCAATGGCTCCTTTCTTATTGTTGCGCTTTCAAGATGATTGTTTTCCTTCTGCCACTTGCCCAGTTATCCCGACGAAGGAGGGATCTCAAAGGTTATAACCTTTCAAGCAGCCTGATCATAACACAGCCCTAATCAACAGCGACCCTGGTGCTGTTTTCACCCAGCCCTTCCTGCACAACCAATATGGTTTTTTGAAGTAGTAGGATCGCGGATCTCCCAGATAGAGGTGCAGTATGGGATCTTGAAAGACCTTCTGACGAACAACGATCAACTACCAACGGTCAACTTTCCGATATGGGTTTTTGAAAGAGTTGAAGGGTAGAGATACGTTGTGTTGCATATGGACTTTTAAAGAAGATGACGTCTATATCCTTAGCCGAAAAAAGGTTCAAAAACCCATGTGTCAATTCTAAAGCTGAAAGAGAACTGCTGCCTGGTCGCCCGCTTCACCGGGGAGGGCCAATGGTTCAAACGCCCATACTCCTCCTTCTTTTTCATTTTACATTTTACCTTTTTCATGGCTCCGCTTCACCAGATAGGGAGCAGCAGGCCCCGCACTAACTGCCCCGTACTTTTCTTAACGAGGTAAGCGGATAGCGCAGGTTTTTGTAGCCCATCATGTCCACCTTTACGCTGCCTACTGTAATGGGACTTTCAATGCGTACCGGTATTTTATTGGCGTCGTCGCTCACCCACACGGTCATTTTTTCGCCGCCTTCAAAAATGGTTCCCTTGATCAGGAGGGGCTTGAACTTGATGGCCCTGAACTTACCATACTTGGTTTTGATATCTTCCTTGCCCAGGTAACGGATGTACATGTTGTACAGTTCGTCGTCCAGAAACATGGAAAAAGGAATCTGGTCGCCGGGCTTGTATTTATTAAAGTCAATATTGCGGGCATAGTAAATAGAGCTTAACACATCCTGCACACAGGCCGGTACTTTGTACACGCCATTAGAGGTAATGGCGGTATTGGCCATCCGGTTAAACGTAACGTTCTCGTATTTCTTATAATTACCTTCCTGCACATTGCGAATAAAGCGCAGCGGCTGTAAGGTAGCGGTATCGATAAAAGTCTCGTACTTGTCCCTCACTTTATAGATCCAGTCGTAGGAAGGATGGGTTTTTCCATCACCAATCACGTGGTAGACCGGCTTGCCGTTATACCGCGACAAGGTATTGGAAAAGGTGGCGGAGCCGGCATTGACATAAATGCCGGCCACCGCATAGTACACGTGAAAAGAAATTTCTTCGCCATGCGTAAATGCCGTATTGCGTACGTTGCAAAAATCTGCTGCCGGTACGCCGGCCTTCAGGCTGATTCCACAGGTACTGAGCAGAAAAATTAAAATATATCTAAACGGTTGTTTCATGCTTTCGCTTAAAAACTTTGATTCCCAAAATTAATATACTCCCGGCCAGTGCCGGCACTATCAAATTAATGAACCAGACGGTCACCGATGTTAACACCACCCCCAGTCCATTGACCGTAAACAGCCCCATCAGTTGCAGGCTTATCTTGCCCTTCAGGCCAATTTCCACCAGGGCCACCGTGGGTACCACTGCCATGGTTAAAAACACCACGCTCATCACGCTCCACACCACCGGGGCCGGTACATGGACTTCAAAAAGGGAAAAAAGTAAAAAGTACTGACTCACAAAGACGATATAACGCAAAAAAGAAAGAAGTAAAAGGAAAAGCAAAAGTTGCACGTTAAATGTTTTCAAAGATTGGATCAAATAGAGGTACCGGCTGCTGGCAAACCATTTTTCGATCCACTTGCCCAGGGCGGGCACGCCAAAATAAAGAAGTGTTAAGATCAGCACCACCGCCACCACACCGCCCAAAACAATGCGGTACCAAATGTCGCTGAGCAGCCCGGCCTGCAGCAAATCTTCTTTTAACACCAACAAACCTGCCCCGCCCGATACCAGCGTCATCCACAACTGGCTGATGCTGCCCACCATGGCCACCGCAATGGTTTTGAGCCGGCTGCCCTCCGGCAGGTACAGCATACGGCCGGCATACTCGCCCATACGGTTGGGCATGGTTACCGAAAACGACACACCGGAAAGCACCGCCTTGAAAGCCTGGAAAAAAGAAACCGGGTACACCC
>JAEWAC010000343.1 GCA_023391895.1 Bacteroidota bacterium | reverse complement strand
ACCCTGCCCGGCCCCACGAAACTTGAGCACGTACAAAAAGCCATCATCGGCTTCCACAATTGCCGGCAGCGAACCGCCTTCGCGCAGGGGCGTAACGTAGCGGGTTACGTTAACCGACCGGATCTGGGGTTGTTGATCATTCATGAATGTCTCTCCACGTTTAAGTGTTTTACCGCCGCTATTGATGATAAACCGGTGCCGGTAAAGGGGGCGAAAATTAGCCAAAATTTCAGGAATAACGGATGGGCGGCTTTACGGCTTGTACTTTCTTTGCCCATCACCACTTTCATGATTTTGGCTTTTATTGTTGTACTATAATATTAAAAGTGCCAACATACGGCTTGAATCAAAAGCTAACGCAACGCATTTTCATGAAAACACTATATGGGCTTTTTAAAAATGTCGTAGCAGGTTATGGACAGCGGTGGGTATCCTGGACGTACACCATAAACAAAACATTAGAATATAAAGCTACTCCCACTTTGAAGTACAAGAAGGGGACTATACCTTTAACCTACGGCAGACACAATTTTTTACAGTTGCTGTGAGGTGTAACACTCGACAGCAGTTTGATGAGCTTACTATAACAATAACTATTTGTCAACAAATAGTGCCAGTCCATTAGCGCATTATTTTTAATCACAGGTTTATGCAAAAGTTATTTTCTGTTATTGTCATACTTGTTATAAACACCTTCCTTCAAGCCTTACAGGCACAAGGCCTGGCTTTACAGAATGCCAAAATTTACCCGGCACCCGGCGCCGATTTTATTTTGAATGGCACCCTCATTATTAACAATGGTAAGATCACAGCAATCGGCAGCAGCAAAAACATACGTATACCTGCTGGCAGTACCATCATTGATTGTAAAGGCATGATAATAACACCAGCGTTCTGGAACAGTCATGTGCATTTTATAGAACCCCAATGGCAAGGCGCTGCTACATTGCCAGCGGAAAGGTTATACCGCCAACTCACGGCCATGCTTACCCGGTATGGCTTTGCCTATGTGTGGGACCTGGCGTCGCTTGACTTTGCCAACCTTACCGCACTTCGAAACCGGGTTAACAGCGGTGAAGTGGCAGGGCCTCGCATCTTTGCGGTGGGCGAACCCTTTGCACCGCCCCACGGCAGTCCTTTTTACATTGCACCACTTACCCTTCCCGAAATAGGCGATCCGGACAGTGCCTCCGCCTATGTAAGCAAGCAATTGAGCGCAGGTGCCGATGGCATCAAGCTCTGGACCGCATCGCCGGCGCACCACACGGTGATCAATATGCCCGGGCCGGTGTCTGAGGCAGCAGTGGCAACTGCCCACCAGGCGGGCAAACCGGTTTTTTCGCATCCCACCAATAACGAGGGCGTGGAAATAGCGGTTAAAACCGGGGTAGACAACCTGTCGCATGTAGCGCCAGACGATGGAAAGCCCTGGCGCAAAGAACTGATTGATAGCATGCTGAAGAAAAACATGGCACTCATTCCTACGCTTAAACTTTTTAAATGGGAATTAGAGCGGGCCAATATAGCAGCACAATCCCACCCGCTTTTGCTCATGGCCCAGCAGCAGCTGGCCCAGTATGCAAAGGCAGGCGGAATTGTATTGTTTGGAACAGATGTAGGCTATGTAACAGATTATTCACCTACTGATGAATACGTACTGATGCAAGAGAGCGGCTTAAGCTTTCAGCAGATCTTTGCTTCACTCACTTCAGTGCCTGCCCGCCGGTTTGGTATGGAGGCAACAACAGGAAAACTGGCTGTCGGCATGCAGGCAGATATTGTCGTATTAGCCGGTGATCCGGCACAGGACATCCGGGCCTTGTCCAATGTGATGTACACCATTCGTAATGGAGTGATTCTTTTCAATAAGAAAAAAGACCTGCCGCAATAATGGCCTCCTCTGGGCCTTTAATTACAATGGTGTAAAGACAATGCACAGGAAATGAGAACCCAGGAATAGCTGTTTACCTTTGTGACAACAATCTTCTTCAATGCACACATGACAGGCAAAAAGGAACACTGCCTCCGGCACTTTATAAACGCCATGCTGCACCTGCAAAAGCTTTACACTTACGCTTCATCCACTTCTTCAAAAACCCATATGCCACTATAGGGTTGGTAAAATACACCGCGTTCAGGCGGTGACGCCTTCGCTGCAGCAAAACAACTTTCATCATTGCTGGTTGCATAAATAATTTGCAGCTTATATTTTCGTACCAGCAGCAATGGCGGCCATGCTATTGGTGTATGCAACCAAAACGATTGTAAATGAAAAAAGTCATTTTATTTGGTGCCACCGGCAATCTGGGAAAAGAAATTGCTAAAGAACTGGTGCTTCAGCATTACGATGTTACGGTAGTGGTGAGAAACAAAGCCAAAGCCCACCAGCTTTCCCAACTCACATCTAACATTATTGTTGCCGATGTCACCCAACCAGCAACCCTCACGGATATCTGCCAAGGGCAGGAAATTGTTATCTCGGCTTTGGGCAAAAGCGTTTCTCCCAGCGATAAAAGCAAAGCTTCCTTTCGGCAGGTAGACCTAACGGGCAATACCCATATCCTGGAGGAGGCGGTAAAAAGCCGCGTAGCCAAGTTTGTATACGTTTCGGCTTTTCATGCAGAGCGGTACCCGCACCTGGAGTACTTTAAAGTGCACCATGAATTTTCTGAAAAACTCAAACAATCCGGCCTGGATTATTCCATCGTGAAGCCGCCGGCCATTTTCAGTGCATTTATCGACATGATCGGGATGGCCCAAAAAGGAATGCTGATCAATATGGGCAAAGGAGACAAAATGACCAACCCCATCTACGAAGGAGACCTGGCAAAGATTTGCGTGGAAGCCATTCACCAGTCTAATGCCACCATTGAAGCCGGAGGAAAAGTTATTTATACCCGGGCCCAGTTGAACGAGATCATTCAGCAGGAGGTAAAGCCCCGAAAAAAAGTAAGGAGCCTGCCGCTAAAGCTTTTCACGACCATGCTTCCCCTCATCAAAGTGGTGAGTAAAAATATGTTTGACAAGTTTGCTTTTTTTACCGAGGTCATGCAGCACGACACCATAGCACCGCTCAGGGGCGAAATGAAGTTTGAGGATTATGTAAAACAAAAAGTACAGGAAGCAAATGGCAGCCGCTCCGCTAATCTTCCCAGCCTGACCCATCATGAGTAAATGAAAATGCTTTTATTCGTCTTTTGAAGGCAGGACAAATGTT
>JAEWAC010000277.1 GCA_023391895.1 Bacteroidota bacterium | reverse complement strand
TAAGGGTGTTGGGTTGTGCCTGTGCACTTAGGATGGCCCAGAAAGAAATTAATATCAGGAAGAATAATCGTTTCATTTTTTTGTGGTGTTTTCGGTAGCAGGTTTATAGTAATCAGGCGGAAAGCCGTTGATGTTGCGCCAGAGCTCGTACCATATGGGCACATTTTTCAATAAAGCCGTGGCCTGTACGCCGGTGCCTATTTTTAGTTCGGCAGGCCACGGCTTGTCCGTTTTATCTTCTACCACCAGTACCCGGAACCTGCCACCAAGGTCAGCCGAGCTTTCCACGGCGGTAATAAGGCCGCCAAAGGTGCCGTAAGAGGCCTCGGGCCAGCCGCTGAACACAATGGCGGGGAATCCGTCGAATATGAATCGTACTTTTTGTCCTTTGCTGATCAGCGGCAGGTCAACCGGGCGCACAAACATTTCTACGGCATACTGAATTTTATCGGGTACAATCTCCAGCAGCATTTCGCCTTCCTTCACCACCTCCCCGATGCCGGCTTTTTTAGCTCTTACAATTTGTCCGCTTTGCGGTGCGGTTATGTAGTACAAGCCGCTGCGGATGTTATAGTTGGTGTATTGGTTCTGCAGTTTGGCTACTTCGCCCTGGCCGGCGGCTATTTCCGACAGGGACTGCAGGCGGTCGCTTTCTGCCTTGGAAATTTTTTCCGTGTATTCCTGCCGGGTGCTGTTCATTTCTATTTGCGTTATGGTATAGTCCTGCCTGGTATTGGCCTGCTTGTTGGCGGCACTGATTTTTTTGGCCATGGCATTCTGGTACTGCTGGTTGCGCTGCTCCAGTTGTGTTAAGGACACCAGGCCGCTATCAAACAACACCCTTTGCCGGTTCAGCTGCTGCAGGGCTATGGCTAAGTCGTTATCGGCCGCCACCACCTCCATGCTGTCGCTCTGGATTTTCAGTTCTATCTGGCGCAGCTTGTTCTGTAACTGCACCTGCTTGAGCTGCAGGGCCGATTGCAGGGCATTGATTTGCTGGCCTGCAGCGCCTACCTTGCTCTGGTAGTATTCCATGCTTTGCTGCTTGGCGGCTAACTGCTGCTGGGTGCGGTCCAGCAATTGGGGGTCCAGGTAGGCGTCTTTCACTTCGGCCAGTTGGAGCAGGGTGTCGCCGGCATTGACAAAATCCCCTTCTTTTACGTGCCAGCTGACTACCTTGCCGCCAATGATGGTGTTGACCTGTTGCGGCCGCTGCTCCTGCAGCAGGGTGGTTACAGAACCCCGGGAGCGGATGTTTTGGGTCCAGGGTAGGAAAAGCACGACGGCCATTACCGTAAGAAGTCCTAAAAGCCATTTATGGATGTTGCTTTTTTTATTGTACCGGTATACGAGTGTAAAAGCTTTGAACGCAGGTTTACCTTGGTTCATAATCAATATCTTTTGTCGTTTGAATTAATTCAGGTGGATGGTTTGATGGCACTGCAGGGCAAAGTCGCTGTCGTTGGTAACTACAATCACCGTGGTCTCGGCCTGGCCGAGCAGCCATTGCTTGAGGTTGCTGCGGTAAGGCTCCTCCAGCAGGGTAAACGGCTCTTCCAGCAATATCAGCCTGGGCTGGTTGATCAGCGCCCTTACCAGTAGTACTTTGTGTACCACGTTGGCGGGCAGTCTTTTGCCCGATGTATCCAGCGGGGTGTTGAAGCCTTCTTTGAGCTGTGTGATGTATTCTTGCAGGCCCAGTTGCCGCGCCAGCGTCATGATCTCGTCATAGTTTACCGCTTCGGCACCCATGGTAATGTTTTCCAGCAGGCTGCCTTCAAAAATTTCCTGCTGGTTTAAAAAAATCCCGGTCTCGCTTCTTAAAGAAGCCATGTCATAATTGGAGATGGGAATGTTGTTGATCAGGAGGGAGCCGGTAAAGTCCAGGTAGGCGCCGGTCATCAGTTTGAGCAGCGTGGTTTTGCCGCTGCCGTCTCTGCCCCGGATGCACACCTTGTCGCCGGCAGCAATGTCAAACGACATGGCGTTCAATACAGGCTGGTTTTCCCGGTAGCCAAACGATACATTGCGAAATGAGACGGCTACTTTTTGGGCGCGGCTGACCGCCGTGGTACCCGAGGATTCCACCGGTTTTTCAATCACCTTGGCAATCTTGTCCACCGAGGTAAATATCTGGTACACGCTGTCCAGGTTGACAATGATTTTTTCCACAGCCGCGATGATAGTCAGGATCACGATTTCGGAGGCAATAAACTGCCCGATGTTCATCTGCTGGTGGAGCAGCAGCACCGCGCCTACCACCAGCATGGCGGCGGTAATAATGGTTTTAAAGGCTACCAGTACCTTGTACTGCAGCAGCAGGATGGAAAAATGCCTTGTACGTGCACTGACATAATTGCTGGTGGTGTCGTCGGCCCTGCGCAGGTGCAGGGCTGAGCCTTTTGAAAACTTAAAGGTTTTGATGCTTCTGGCCAGTTCTTCCAGCCAGGCGGCTACGGTATACTTATGGTTGCTGGCTTCAATGCTGGTTTCCAGGCCTTTTTTGCCGGTAGCGGCAATCATCAGCCACAGCAGCAATAACAGCACAATGCCAAAAAGAATAAAGGCCGGGTGGTAAAATGAAAGCAGGATCAAGCCAAACAAAATCTGGATGGCGGCCGTGGGCAGGTCCAGCAGCAGCTTGGCCCAGCTTTTCTGCAGGTTGGGTATTTCAAAAAACCGGTTAACCAGTTCCGGCAGGTAGTAGGAGTCGGTTTTCTTCAGGTCCAGGCGGGGCAGCCGCTCGGCCATCAGGTACGCATGGGTCACAAAAATCCGCTGGCGAATGGTTTCAATCACCTTCATTTGAGACACCTGCAGCAGGCCGGTAATAAATACGCCGGCTACCACCAGGGTAATCAGGAGGGCCAGCGACATGGAAAAGCTGCCGGCCATTACAAAGTTGATAATGGACTGAATGCCCAGGGGCAGGGACAACTGAATGCCGCCCATAAAAATGGCATAAAAATAAATCGCGTACAGGAGGTTTTTTTCCTGCTTCACAAGGTCAAAGACCCTGGCAAGCGGGTTGCTGTTATATAACATACAATTTGCTGGTTGACAATTGAAAAAGGAGTGTGCCGCAGCAGGCTGCAGCCGTACAAAGGGGCCGTAAAAAACTAGCAGGCGTTATCGGGTGGTGGTGTGGTACAGCCCAGCCAGTGTGGCTCAGTAATGGCTTCTGTGATATAGGGAAATAAAGAAGTCTGGTAAATAAAGCTGGACAGGGAGTGCAGGGAAGCATAAATTTCTTTTACTTCTTTTTTCTCCTTTACGTCCTTGGGGTGCTCTTCCTCAGCCATGGAAAGCAGCAGGGTTTGTTGCTGTTCGGAAACAGGTAGTACAGCCGGCAAAAAGGTGCCACACAGGATCAGCATAAATAATATGGCCACTAGCTTTTTCATGGAACAGTGCTGCAAAATAAGCGGTACTTAAAACAGAAAACAAGAACGCCAGTTTACTTTAATATAAATTTTTGATTTTTCATAAGTTTACTGCTGCAATTGTATGGGTTTTTGAAAAAGTTTCTTTTTAATATTAAACAGTTACACACATGGATTATCCCTACCAGATCAGATCATTAGAAGAATACCATGAAGCTTACCGGAAAAGCGTTGAACAGCCCGAACAGTTCTGGGCCGAGATTGCCGAGAACTTTTACTGGCGCAAGAAGTGGGATAAAACCCTGGAGTGGAATTTCAAAGAACCTTCTGTAAAGTGGTTTGCCGGCGGTAAGCTCAACATTACCGAAAACTGCATTGACCGGCACCTGGAGGAGCTGGGTGAAAAACCGGCCATTATCTGGGAGCCCAACAACCCCGAAGACCGGGTGCGGGTAGTGACCTATAACCGCCTGCACAAGCGGGTGTGCCAGTTTGCGCAGGTGTTAAAAAACAACGGCGTTAAAAAGGGCGACCGGGTTTGTATTTACATGGGCATGGTGCCGGAGCTGGCTTATGCCGTGTTGGGTTGTGCCCGCATTGGCGCTATCCACAGCGTTATTTTTGGCGGCTTTTCTGCCCAAAGCATTGCCGACCGGCTGGAAGATGCCCAGGCAGAATACATTGTTACCTGCGATGGCGCCTTCCGCGGCGAAAAAGTCATTCCACTGAAGGATGTAATTGACGATGCCCTGATTGGCAATAAAACCGTAAAACGCGTCATCGTGTATACCCGCACCCGTACACCGGTTTCTATGATCAAAGGAAGAGACGTGTGGTGGGAAGACGAAATGGAGCATGCGCTGGGACAGGTGGAGAAAAATAATGTGGTTTCGCTGCCGGCTACGGAAGTAGACGCAGAAGATCCGCTTTTTATTTTATATACCTCCGGCAGTACCGGCAAGCCCAAGGGTGTGGTGCACACCGCCGGCGGCTACATGGTATGGACCGACTATACCTTTGTCAATACCTTTCAGTACCGGAGGGGCGACGTGCACTTTTGTACGGCCGATATCGGCTGGATCACCGGGCACAGCTATATTGTATATGGCCCTTTAAGCGCCGGCGGCACTTCGGTTATGTTTGAAGGCATACCTACCTGGCCCGATGCCGGACGCTTGTGGGAAATTGTAGACAAGCACAAGATAAATATTCTTTATACGGCCCCCACGGCCATCCGGTCCCTTATGGGTTTTGGCCTCAAGCCTTTCGAAGGCAAGGACCTTTCCTCGCTCAAGGTGCTGGGCACGGTGGGTGAGCCCATCAACGAAGAAGCCTGGCACTGGTACGACGAGCATGTAGGTAAAAAGAAATGCCCGATAGTAGATACGTGGTGGCAAACCGAAACCGGTGGTATCCTTATCACCAACCTGGCGGGTGTTACCCCGGCCAAGCCCTCGTGGGCTACCCTGCCACTGCCAGGGGTACAACCCGTACTGGTGGACGAAAACGGGGCGGAAGTAACCGGCAACCCGGCGGCCGGCAACCTGTGCATCAAGGCGCCCTGGCCGGGCATTATCCGCACCACCTATGGCGATCATGAACGGTGCCGGCAGACGTATTTTTCGGCCTACCCGGACCTGTACTTTACCGGCGACGGCGCCCTGCGCGACGAGCAAGGCAACTACCGTATTACCGGCCGGGTGGATGATGTGCTGAACGTAAGCGGCCACCGCATTGGTACGGCCGAAGTGGAAAACGCCATCAACATGCATTCCGACGTGGTGGAAAGTGCCGTGGTTGGCTACCCGCACGATATAAAAGGCCAGGGCATTTATGCTTACGTGGTGTGCCAGCATTTTCATGAAAATGAAGACATGACACGCAAGAACATTTTGCAAACCGTTTCCCGCATTATCGGGCCTATTGCCAAACCCGATAAGATCCAGTTTGTAAATGGCCTGCCCAAAACCCGGAGCGGAAAGATCATGCGCCGCATCCTGCGCAAAATAGCCGAAGGCGAAACCCAGAACTTTGGCGATACCTCTACACTGCTGGACCCCGGCGTGGTGGAGCAGATCGCAGGGGGTAAAATATAACTTGTTCAACAGCCCATGCCTCACTCTCTCTTTTAAAGCAGAAGGAGTGAGGCATTTTTTTTAATCCAGAATGGACCTATGGGCTTTTGAACGTTTTTCAGCTATAGTTGACAGCAGGGAAATCCTTCAAAACCCCATATAGTTTTAAAAAGGTTATCCTTTTTCCTAAAGCTATCAAGAAAAACAATAAACAAAGAACCTTCCCACCTGTCATGCCGAACTTGTTTCGGCATCTCCTGCACCTTCAGGCATCTTTTTTCTTGGTGCTCCTTGGTGCCTTCGTGCCTTGGTGGCTCCAAACCAACTCTTTTAAAAGTCCATATGATTAAGGTTTGTTTTACGATAGTCAGCCCTTCTTACTTTTTCTCCCCGAAACAGTAAGCAAAAAGTTCAAGGCCAACCCGATGGCTCCGCCCCTTTGGCCAGCCCGCGCACAAGGAAGAAGTTATAAGAGGTAAGTAATAAGTTATAAGTTGTGGAGCGTCCTATGATTTTTCGAAGAAGTTCAAATTCTTTTGCGTGCTATGTAGAGATACTAAAGGCCTGGTATCCCGCTAATCTTTTCCTATAGCAATAAGAGTTGTGTAGCTAGCGCGGGATAAGGCGCTGGAACAGTCTGGCTGCCCTACTTTCTTCATTTTGCCTTTTAACTTTTGCCTTCTGCTTTCAGCCTCTAGCTTTCCGCTTTTTGCCTTTTACATTTTTAATTTTTCATCTTTTAATAGTGACCGGCGTACCCACCTGTATATAGGAGTAGAGTTCCTGCACATCGCTGTTTTTTAAGGAAATGCAGCCATTGGTCCAGTTCTTATAACGGTCAATCATAAAATCGTCTTTGGGCCAGGTGCCGTGTATGCCAATGCCGCCGCCGGGAGAGGCGTTGCGGGGAATTTCGCCGCGCCGCATGCGTTCTTTAAAGCGTTCCAGCGTTTCCGGTGTGGGATAATCCAGCAGCAGCATCCGGCTCCATTTTTCGTGCGGCCTTTTGGAGGCGATTTTAAAACTACCTTCCGGCGTTTTGCGGTCGCCTTCCACTTTTTTATCATCCAGCGAGTTGCTGCCAAAGACTACCGGGTAGGTGGCATACCATCCCTTGGCATCGTACACTTGCAGCTCGTAGTCCGACTTATCGATTACAATGCGCACCGGTGCAATAGGTGGGGCAACACTTTTTTTGGCTTTGCTTACTTTGTAGGTAGCTACCGTAGCGGCGGTATGCGTAGTAGCGGGTTTGTAAAGCAGGCCTGATCCTACCAGTACACAGGATAAAAAGATGGCGGTTTTCATAATGTTTCCAGAGCAGGTTTAGCACTTTAGTTGGAGTAACGCAGCGCTAACAGAATTTATTTTATCAGTATCTTATTTTTAACAAGGGCTAATATAAAGCAAAAACCCTGCTGAAATTTTTTCGGCAGGGTTGATATGGGGTTTTAAAAAAGTTTAGAAGCCACTAAAGCGAACGCCTACGTTGTAAGGCCGTTGGTTGAGGCCGTTGTCCCACATGCTTTTGAAGGCATAGGAGCCATACAGTTTTACCAGTCCCAGGTTTAACTCGCCTATATAGGAAAGCTTCCATGCGTTCAGGCCAAAGCTGCCATGTTCTTTATCCACATCTCCGTCTGTTTTGATCTTTTGGCGGGAGGAGTACAGGTAACCGGCGCTTACACCACCGCTCAGGCCAAAGCCTCTTTCCCGGTCGGGAGTAAAGTTGATGTTCAGCATCAGGGGAATGGTAATATAGTCGGCCGCCAGCTTGTTTTTATCCACATCGGAATAGGAGGGGTCCTGGAATATGCGGGTGGGGTTTTTCTCAAAGTGGATGGTTTCATCCTCGAAGTGGTAGTTGTTCAGTTCAATACCCAAACCGTACTTCAGGTTGATCATGTGCTTCACCAGGTTCAGGCGTTGCATAAAAAACCAAAGGTTGAAGTTGACCGATTTGCCGTTGCGCAAATCCAGCTGTCCTTTGTTGGAAAAGCCGGGTGCGATGGCTTGTGCTTCGGCGGACGCATAATTGGTGGCATCGTAGTAGTTGGCAAAGCCCAGGTCCAGCACCGCCCAGTTGGTTTTGATGTTGGTAGGTTTGGAGCGGTGATTGATGATTACTTCGTTTTTGCTTTCAGGTTCGTGTTTGCCGCCTTTATTGATGATAATGATACCGCCGATTTTTATGGTGTCGGCCTCTGGCTTTTGAGTGGTGTCGGTTTGGGCAAAAGAAGCCATAGTAATGCCGAATGCACAGCAGGCAAGTAATATTTTTTTCATGTTCGGTTGTTTGTAGCGTGATTATTTTAAGTTAATGGAAACCGCACCGATCAGCAGTTCATCATCTGCATTAACAGGATTGATGCTGGTGGTACGTTCAATGAACCGGGTGGTTTTGCGTAAAAAGCCTTTCAGCGAGCCACTCTTTTCATTGGGGATAGTTGCAACCGCGTCATCAACTGGTACCGGCGTTGCTGCGTGTGCTTCTGTACTTATGGTACGTACAGGTACTGCGGAAGTTACAACTGCATTGTTAATAATTTGTTGTGAAGCAGAAAGGCCATTGGGCTGCAGGTTCACCCGCTCTACCGGCTGTGGGGTATACGATGGCTCCTGTACGGCAGCTGCATAATCTATGGTATGATTTTGCGCCGGTTGGGTAACAGGTGAAGCTATTACAGACTGTGTAGCAGAACTGGCTTGGGGGCTGCTGGCAGCTGTTGTCTCGGTAGCTGGGGTCGTTTCTTTATGGGCCGCTGCAGGCGTTTGCTGTGCAGACTTTGTGGCCGGTGTGGTAGTTGGTTTGGTGGCTGATTGTTGCTGTGCCGGACGGTTGTTTTGCAAAGCTACCGGGCCGGTAGTGTCATCATCGCTGCTCCAGTTAAAAGTGCCGGCCCATATAATGAGTACCGCCGCTGCGGCAATGCGCCACCAGTAGGCGTGTATTCTTCTTTCTGTTTTATGATACAGTTCTGCTTTGTAAGGGTAAACAATTTTTTCGCCGGCGTCCAGTTTGGTTTTTAACAGCAACTGGTGCTGCAGTTGGTAGGCGGCATCCTGCTGTATCTTTTCTTCCACTTTCGCTTTATCGGCTTCGGGCAGCTCGTTGTCAATGTACAGCAGCAGGGATTCGTCTATCGCCGTCACCTTCATGCTGTCGGCAAAAAGCGCCTGTTTGTTCTCCAGGCTCACGTCCAGCAGGGGCAGTTTGGTGCCCAGGAGCCCATCCAGTTCTTCTTTCAGGTCGGGATGCAGCAGCGTAAACGCTTCTACCGCTGCTTTTTCGGCCGCGGTCAGTTCATCATCCACATACAGCAAAAAGTACTCCTCGTAGTTGTCACGGGTGATGGTCACGGGGTTGATATGGTGGGGGTTAGATGACATTTTCAACTTTTACGATGTATTCTTTTAATTGCAAGCGGGCCCGGTGCAGGTATACTTTTACCTGGCTGCTGCTTAAGCCGGTTATTTGTCCGATCTCTTCGTAATTATAGCCTTCGTAATCTTTCAGCAATACCAGCGAACGCTGCGTTTCGCTCAGCTTGCTGAGGGCTTCTTCCAAAACGGCTTTGGCGTTATCTATATGCCGGTAGCTGACCCTGGTTTCTTCTTTGAACTCTTCTTTCAGGTATACCCTTTTTACTTTCCGCAAATGGTCTATCATGCCATTGTAGGCAATGGTAAAAAGGTAAGACTTGCTTTTGGTTACATCCACTTCGTTGCGATTGCGCCACAGCTTTTCAAAGGCTGTCTGCACCACATCACGGGCGTCTTCCTCGTGCCGCAGGTTTTTTACAATAAACCTGTACACGCCGTCCGCATGCAGGGTTACACAATCATTATATTCTTTTTCGGTCATAAACAGTGCTGGTGAAATCCGCTTTCTTAACCGTATTACGAAGCAGTTAACAGAAAGTTACAAAAAAGCAGAAAAAATTTTAGTTATGTACGGCGGAAATAAACTGGTTGGAGAGGGATTCCCAAAGCATTTCGCCGCCGATATTTTCTATTCTCTCGGGGCAGTTCCGGGCGGCCCTGCACAGTTCGCTGCCGGAAGTTTGAAAGAAGTAGATGGCTGCCAGCACCACGGCTACGCTGCAAATCAGAAGAATAAATGCCTGGTTGATGAATGGATTTCTCATGGCAGGGGGTTTGTTTGGTTAGACGAAAGTAGGCTGCTGTATGTTACAGAATTTATAAAAAAATATCAGGGATGAAGGGATTGAGAACCGGCTACACAGAAAATCAGCCGCTATATGGGCTTTTAAAGAAATGAATATCATCCGCCTGCCGGCCCTGCTGTGGCTGTGCTGTCAGTTGTGTAAAAGTTCTTTAAAAACCATATGCCCTATTCTGTGCATTTTATGTTTCGATAGCAAGGGCAAACTCTGCAGCCTTCTTTTTAATCCTGTTAATCCATCCCCGATCTGTGAAATCCGCGGTTTATATTTGCGCCTTAAATAGTTATATATGAACGACAAGTTTGTAGAGCGACTGCGTAAAGAAATTGCAGAAATAAAAGAATCTGGTTTATATAAAACGGAAAGGATCATTACTTCGCCGCAGGGCGCAGAAATTACCGTAAATGGTAAAACGGTGCTGAACTTTTGCGCCAATAACTATTTAGGTCTTTCGTCGCACCCCAAAACCATTGAGGCGGCCCATCGCTATATCGACAGCCACGGCTATGGCATGAGCTCGGTGCGTTTTATTTGCGGTACCCAGGATATTCATAAAGAGCTGGAGCGCAAGCTGGCTGAGTTTTTAGGTACGGAAGACACTATTTTATACGTAGCCGCTTTTGATGCCAATGGCGGTGTGTTTGAGCCCCTGTTCAATGAGCAGGACGCGATTATATCAGATGCCCTCAACCATGCCTCCATCATTGATGGCGTGCGCCTGTGTAAGGCACAGCGCTACCGCTACGAGCATAACAACATGCAGGACCTGGAAGCCAAGCTGCAGGAAGCGGCCGGTGCCCGCAGCCGCATTATTGTAACCGATGGCGTGTTTAGCATGGATGGCACCATTGCCCAGCTGGATGTAATTTGTGACCTGGCCGATAAATACGATGCTATTGTGATGGTGGATGAAAGCCATGCTTCTGGCTTTATGGGCAAAACCGGCCGTGGTACGCATGAGCACAAAGGCGTGATGGGTCGTATTGATATTATTACCGGTACGTTGGGCAAAGCCCTGGGCGGTGCCAGTGGCGGTTTTACCAGCGGTCGCAAAGAAATCATTGACCTGCTGCGCCAGCGCAGCCGGCCTTATCTGTTTTCCAATACGCTGGCCCCTGCTATTACCGGTGCTTCCATAGCCGTACTGGACCTGCTGAGCGAAACCACTGAACTGCGCGACAAGCTGGAACGTAATACCAAGCACTTCCGCACCCAAATGACCGAAGCCGGTTTTGATATCAAGCCCGGTGAGCACCCGATTGTACCTATCATGTTGTATGATTCGGTGCTGGCGGCCGAGTTTGCCACCCGCCTGCTGGAAGAAGGTATTTATGTAATTGGATTTTTCTACCCGGTAGTGCCCAAGGGTCAGGCCCGCATCCGGGTACAGATCAGTGCTGCCCATGACCAGCACCACCTGGATAAAGCCATTGCAGCTTTTACTAAAATTGGTAAAGAACTGGGCGTTATTAAATAAATAAGCCTTCAGGTTTTATACATCAAAGAACCGTCTTGCTGAAAGACGGTTCTTTGTTTATTGAAAAGGTTATGACTTTTTGGGCTGGTTGCAGATTAGGCGTTTTTGAAGCGGAATTATTCAGGGTTCCTTCAGTTTCGCCTTTATTTTAAATTTGATAAAAGATATGTCGCTGAGCCTTTGCGTCAAGCTGCCTTTAGAAATACCCTGGATAGGGCAGTGCTATTTATTACTAAGTGCTTTTATTCCTACGTTGTACAATTCTGTTTGCAGCCCGTAGATTATCATATCTGCTCCAAGCGGACTGGTTAAGCCAAACATCTGTTCTTTCCATTTGTCATCGGAAGATCCTGTAAACAAGGAGTCTCTGGCAGCTTTTATTGCTAATCTTTGTTGTTCAGTCTTTGCTACATTTTGTGCTGCAGCAATTGACCTTTTCATTTTATAGATGATTGAGTCACCAGCCCCCTTGTACAAGAACGTAATTTTGACCAATTCCACATTATGTACGTCCATTTCATCTAAATTATCCATTTCTCGTTTTAGGCTGTCCATGTAATTGTCTGTAGAAATAATAGATGTTTTAAGTTTCTGTAGCTTCTGCTTATTAAGACTGTCAATGGAGCTTGCTTCGATTGCCTGAAAGTGTATTGTAAATTCCTTTCTTAACTTCTGAACTTCAACACTCATGTCATCTTTGGCTGTTTCGACTTTGCTTTCAACCTGCTGCTCTATGTGCCCGCTAAGACTGTTGCAGCCAAAGAGAAAAGCCAGCGTTAGTAGTGGAAGTGTTTTCATAACAGTTGTAAAAGCATTGCCTATAACAGCCTGAGTACTGCACCGGCTGGTGCTTAGGGTTTCAAGGTCAGGTTTTCACCAATGTTTTTGAGTGTGCTAGCGTCCATATTATGGCCGGTAAGGGTCACCAGCAGCCGGTCGTTTACTACGTACGTCAGACTGGATTCATTGTTGCCTTTTTGGTAGGTTTCCACGGCTTTGTCGCCGTTAAAGCTAACGGTTTTGGTATAGCCGTCGTCACTTTCCGATTGCATGCTCATCTTGGTCCAGTAACTCATGCCAAAAATACCGGAACCCGCTTCACCGGCGCAGTCGTACACGGCCAGACGCAGCTCGGTTTCATCGTCTTGCTGGTATTCGGCCTCGGCCATGGCAAAGCCCATAGCGGAATTGGCGTTAAAGCGGCTGCGCTTCACGCCATTGATTTCTTCGGGCAGCAGGGCCTTGAGTTCGTCCAGTGAA
>JAEWAC010000246.1 GCA_023391895.1 Bacteroidota bacterium | reverse complement strand
CCATTGCATCACTGCATTCGGCTACGAGCTCCAACGATTTTACCTGGCTAACCAATTGCTTCATGGCCATGCGGGCCATTTTGTTATCATCTACAATCAGGCATTTCATGTGTTAAGGATGTGTGATAACAAATATAGCGAACCCCGGCTATGTACGGCTTAATTTTTAAGGATAAAAAAAGCGGGGCCACAGGCCCCGCTTTCCTTGCAGCCAAAGGCTGTTTTATTTAACACCAATCACCGGCAAGGCTTTTTGGCGTATCAGGGCGTTAAAGGCCGGTATGTCTTTTTGCTGAATATCAGCCAGTATATGCAACTCTTGGTCAACTTGGGCCGACAGCTCGGCATACACCGCCTGCACCTGCTTGCTGGGCGCAAAGTGGCCGCTGTTGGCCGCATTAAACAGTCCCGCCAGCTTATCGTTCAGGCGGATGGGATAGTTCAGCACATCCTGACCGCTTTTGGCGTTGGTCTGGTACAGGGTTTCTTCTATGCTGGTCAACCGTTTGTTAATGCTGTCGGCCGTGTTCTTTACTTCTGCCGGCACGTCTTTACCCTGCAGGCTCACAAAGGCATTGATCTGTGTACGCAAAGCCCTTATGTCTTTAATGGCTTTTTGAATATCATTGAACTTAGAGCGTACCTGCCATAAAAACCGGAACTGCTCGTCATACTCCTGCTGCGTAATCTTATAGTTGGGATCGGCGGTGATGGTAAAGGGTACTTCGGTTGAATCTGTTCCTACTTTAAAGCGGGCGAAATAGGCGCCCGGAGGTGCGGTAATGGCGCCCGGCACGCCATTCCACAAAATCATGCCTTCAATCTTTTCTGCCGGCGGGTACTGCATGTTCCAGACAAACTGGTTCATGCCGCGGGACACTTCTATCCTGTCACCAGCTTCTTTGGCTTCAGTGCTAAAGGTTTTGATTTCCTTACGGGCCTGGTCAAATATCGTAACCGAAGCTTTTCCTGTATCGATAGCCTTGGGTGCGTAAAAGTTGAAGACCACACCAGCCGGCGGATTGGTTCCTGCGTTGTCGGGCGTATCAAACGAAACGGCAAAAGGATTGACCTGTATACGATAGGCAGGATTAACGTCAAACACATGCAGGTTTTTGCCAGCAATGCTTTTATCCATTTGCTGCAGCACACTCAAATCGTCCAGCACATAAAACGACCGGCCTTGGGTGGCCACCACCAGGTCATTTTCCTTGATGGTTAAATCAGTAATGGGCACTACAGGCAGGTTGAGCTGAAAAGGCTCCCATCTGGCACCATCATCAAATGAAACGTACATACCGAATTCCGTGCCGGCATACAGCAAGCCGGGGCGCTTTTTATCGGCCCGCACCACGCGGGTAAAATGCATTTTATCAATGCCGTTGGTAATCTCCTTCCAGCTTTTACCATAATCTTCGGTTTTGTAGATGTAAGGCGTGTAATCATTGCTTTTATAGCGGGTACCCACTATAAAAGCGGCGCCTTTTTTAAATGGGTCGGCCTCTATGCTGTTCCACATCATCCACCGGGGCGCACTTTTAGGCGTTACGTTTTCCCAGTGCTTGCCACCGTCCCTGCTTACATGCACCAGCCCGTCATCGCTGCCGGTCCACAGCAGGTCTTTTTCGTAAGGCGATTCTGCAGCCGTAAAAATGGTGGAATAATACTCTACCGACGTATTATCCTTCGTGATGGGTCCGCCGCTGGGGCCTTGCTTTGTTTTATCATTGGTGGTCAGGTCGGGCGAAATCTGCTCCCAGCTCCCTCCTTCATTTTCTGTAACAAACAGGTGGTTGCCGGCGGTGTACAAGCGTTTGGGATTATGGGGCGAAAAGAAAATGGGGAAGTTCCACTGAAAACGGTATTTCAGCACATCGGCCCCGGCACCCATAGGATTATCGGGCCATACACTTACCGTCCTGTTTTCGCCGGTTTTATGATCCAGGCGCGACAAATAACCGCCATAGTTGCCGCCATACACAATATCAGGGTTCAGCGGATCGGCCACCACATAACCACTTTCGCTGCCAGCCGTTACATCCCAGTCCCGTTCTGTAATACCGGCCCCGTTGGAGCGGCTTTTAATGCGCAGCGTGGTATTGTCCTGCTGGGCGCCCAATATGCGGTAGGGAAAGGAGTTGTCAGTAGATACCCGGTAGATCTGTGCGGTCGGCTGGTTCATGTACGTACTCCAGGTTTCACCACCATTAAAAGACACCTGGGCACCGCCATCATTGGCTACGATCATGCGGGCCCCGTCTTCAGGGTCAATCCACAGGTCGTGGTGGTCGGCGTGCGGGGTGCGTACGCTTTGAAAGGTTTTGCCCCCGTCGCGGCTGCGCATAAAGCCCACATTGGGCGCATACACTACGTTTTCGTTTTTGGGATCCACAAACACCTTGGTATAGTACCAGGCCCGCTGGCGGATGTTGTTGTCACTGCTGGTCAGGGTCCAGGTTTCGCCGCCGTTGTTACTGGTATACAAGCCCCCACTGGCATTTTCAATTATGGCATAAACTTTATCCGGATTGGAAGGCGCCACAGCTACGCCTACAATACCCCATACCCCTTTGGGCAGACCCTTACGACTCGTTATATTGATCCAGGTTTCACCACCATCAGTACTTTTCCACAGCCCGCTGCCTTCGCCCCCGCTTTCCAGGCTGTAAGGCGTACGGATTAGGCGCCAGGTACCGGCATACAGCACTTCCGGGTTACCCGGCTCCATCACCAGGTCGGAGGCGCCGGTTTGGTCATTCACAAACAACACCCGCTTCCAGCTCCGGCCGCCGTCGGTTGTTTTGTACACGCCCCGCATGTCGTTAGGCCCGAAAAGATGTCCCATAACAGCCGCCCAAACAATGTCGGGATTGCGGGGATGAATCACCACCCGGATAATGTGCCGCCCTTCTTTCAGGCCGATGTTTTTCCAGGTTCGGCCACCGTCTTCACTACGCCACATGCCGCCCAGGCCTTCGCTTACATTGCCCCGCATGGTGTTTTCACCTTCTCCTGCATAAATTACATTTTCATCCGAAGGAGCTACGGCTACGGCTCCGATGGAACCGCCAAAATATTTATCAGAGATGTTTTTCCAGTGGCTGCCGCCATCGGTGGTCTTCCATACTCCGCCACCGGTGGCGCCAAAGTAAAACGTGTTCTTGTTCTTATAACTGCCGGCAACAGCCGCACTGCGGCCACCGCGGAACGGACCTACCAGCCGGTACTTCAGCTTGGCATAAAAAACGTCATCCTTATTACTGTTAACAGATGCCGTTTTCTTTTGTGCAAAAGCGGATACGGAAAACAAGCAGACAACCAACCATAAAATTCTTTGCATACAGGGTAATTAAAGTTGAAATTTACAACCTGAAGACCAGCTAAAACCAAATGAATATGTCATTTTCCATTTCTGGGAATTTAGTGGATATAACCAACCGAAAAATATATGCGGCGAAAGTAACCGTTGAGGAAGGAATCATTAAAAAAATACAGCCGCTTAACACACCCCCGCAACAACCGCTGGACTACCTTTTGCCCGGCTTTGTAGATGCCCATGTACACATTGAAAGTTCCATGCTTATTCCCTCGGAATTTGCCCGACTGGCAGTGGTACACGGCACGGTAGTCACGGTAAGCGACCCGCACGAAATTGCCAACGTATGCGGATTGGAAGGGATTCACTTTATGATCGCCAACGGCAAAACCGTTCCGTTCAAATTTAATTTTGGGGCCCCCAGTTGTGTGCCGGCTACGCCTTTTGAAACGGCGGGTGCTACTTTGGATGCAGCCGATGTAGCCGCGTTGCTGCAAAATGAAGAAATCCGTTATCTAAGTGAAATGATGAACTTTCCCGGCGTGCTGAACGGCGATGCGGAGGTAATGGGAAAAATTGCGGCTGCCCGTCAGGCCGGAAAACCCATTGATGGTCATGCACCGGGACTAAGGGGCGAAGCAGCTAAAAAATATATCGAGGCCGGCATCTCCACCGACCATGAGTGTTTTACCCGCGAAGACGCCCAGGAAAAGCTGGAATATGGCATGAAAATACTGATACGCGAAGGCAGTGCTGCCAAAAATTTTGAGGCTTTGATTGATCTGCTGCACGACCATCCTAACAATATGATGTTTTGCAGCGACGACAAACACCCGGACAGCCTGGTGGAAAGCCATATCAATGAGCTCTGCCAAAGAGCCGTGGCCAGGGGCATTGATGTGTTTCATGTCTTACAGGCGGCCTGTATCAATCCTGTAAAACATTATGGATTAAACGTAGGCTTGTTGCAGGAAGGTGATGCCGCCGACTTTATTGCCGTAAAAGATCTGAAGGATTTTAATGTTTCAAAAACCTATATCAATGGCGAACTGGTGGCAGAAAACGGCGTATCCAAAATCACCCGCCAACACTCCGGTGCCGTAAACCATTTCAATTGCACTCCAAAAGAAGCCGCTGCACTGGAAGTGGCATGGGGAAATGAAGAAGTGATACCAGTAATTGAAGCCCTGGATGGACAACTGATCACCAACAAAGTTTTTGCAAAACCAAAAGTGGTGGATGGCAAGATCGTAAGTGATGTAGAGCATGACATTTTGAAAATGGTGGTGGTAAACCGCTATCATGCGGCACCCATTGCCAGGGCGTTCATCAAAAACTTTGGCTTGAAAAAAGGCGCCATCGCTTCTTCTGTGGCGCACGATTCGCACAATATTGTGGCGGTAGGCGTAGATGACGAAAGTATTTGTCGGGCCGTCAACCTGGTGATCCAAAAACAAGGCGGCGTAAGTTGTGTAGGCAATCAACAGGAATTGATCTTGCCCTTACCCGTTGCAGGACTCATGAGTGCGGAAGATGGATATGCAGTAGCCCGGCAGTACGCTGAAATTGATGCGGGGGCCAAAGCCTTAGGCTCTCCACTTTCAGCACCTTTTATGACGCTTTCGTTTATGGCCCTTTTGGTGATCCCTCACTTAAAATTGAGTGACAAAGGCCTGTTTGATGGCGACCGTTTTACCTTTGTTTAAAACATTTAAAAAACCATAGCCGTATGCATCAGCAATTTATGGATCAGGCCGTGCAACTGGCCGCCGAAAGCGTGGCCCGCGGTGGCAAGCCATTTGGTGCCGTTATTGTAAAAAACGGCCAAGTTATTGCTACGGGTGTAAACGAAGTATGGCAAATAAATGATCCCACGGCGCATGCTGAAATGCAGGCCATACGCAGCGCGGCGCAAAACGGAAAGGAAGAACTTTTAAAAGGTGCCGTCATGTATGCCAGTGGGCATCCGTGCCCCATGTGCCTGGCCGCCATGTACCTGACCGGCTTTGAAAAAATATATTACAATACTTCGCTGGAAGAAGTGGAAGGTACCACGCTGGATGTAAAGCCGGTGTACCGGGAAATGCGAAAGCCCTTGGAAGCACAGGCCATCCCCCTTATACAACTAACGTCATCCGGTACGCAGCAGCCGGTACAGGACTGGCTGCAACAGCAAAAAGAAAAATAATCTTGGTAGCTATAACCGACGCCATTGCTTTTCTGCCCCTGGAAAAAAGGTAACCTTGCCCGCTGCTTCTAATCATTTTTTTATACCGGCTGGCGGCTATAAAAAATTAAAAGAAGTTTAAAAACCTATAATATGGGTTACCAGATAGAAATCAAAAATATCAACGCAGACGATTATAATAACCTTTTGGAAAGCATGAAGGCGGCTTACCCAAACTGGCATTCGTACTGGAGCCGCAATGCCATCTCCAAGCTCATCTCCATTTTTCCGGAAGGGCAGATTGGCGTGTATGTGGATAACAAAATTGTTGGCTGTGCCTTATCCTTGATTGTAGACTATGAGCGCTTTGGCGACCAGCACACCTATGCACAGATAACCGGCAATTACACCTTTGATACGTTTGACGCCAAAGGAGATGTACTGTATGGTATAGAAGTGTTTGTACATCCTGATTACCGCGGACTGCGGCTGGGCAGAAGGTTGTACGACCGGCGTAAGGAACTGTGCGAGCACCTGAATTTAAAAGCCATTATATTTGGCGGACGCATCCCCGGCTATCACAAATACAGCCATGAGCTGACACCGAAAGAATACATC
>JAEWAC010000181.1 GCA_023391895.1 Bacteroidota bacterium | reverse complement strand
GTGTACGGCGAACCGATTACGGCTGATGGAAAAACCATTATACCCGTAGCCCAGGTAGCTTTTGGCTATGGTGGTGGTTTTGGCCAAAAGGCCCGCCGCCATCAACAGCAAGCCGATACCGAAGCCGGCCCCCCACCGGATGAAAGAGGCGCCGGCGGCGGTGGCGGCATGTATGCCCGCCCCAGGGGTGTATACGAAGTAACCGCACAGGGGACCCGCTTTATTCCGGCCAATAACATCAGGCAGTTGTTGCTGGCAGGCTTTATAGGCTTTCTGATCAGAAGCTGGTTGGGCCATAGAAGATAGCGGCACTTGATGGCTAACCTTTGAAGCATCAGCCTGCCCCGGGGCAGGCTTTTTTACGTACCGGCGTTAAGGTTCCTACCCTCTTTGGATACAATTGATGCAGAGCTTGGCTCAATACAACAGGCAGAAAATACACTTTAACCAGCTTACCCATGAGGTTGCCGCCGCGGCTTTTATCTTGCAGCTTCTTAACCAAACTAACTACAGTTTATGAAAAAACTTCACCTATTTACGGCAGCACTGTTCTCAGTGGCCATGATGTTTGCAGCGTCCGTTCAAGCGCAGGATGTAAAAGGAAAAAACTTTTTGAATGCCGGTATTGGCATTGGCACCTTTGGCTTTAGCGGCACCGGCGGCTTGCCCATTACCGCTTCTTTTGAGCATGGATTTTCCGACAAAATCAGCGCCGGCGGCTATGTAGGCCTTGTGCAAAGAAAGTTTCTCACCAACTACAAGTACAGCTATTATGTGATTGGTGCCCGCGGTTCTTATCACTTTAATGAACTGCTGAACATTGAGAACGAAAAACTGGATGTGTATGGCGGTGCCTCTTTGTACTACAGGGGTTACAAACTAAAGTATGATGACGATGAGTACAATGAGCTTTACAAAGCCAGCGGCGGTACAGTAGGCCTGGCCCTGCATGCAGCGGCCCGCTACATGTTCTCGCCCAATGTTGGGGGTTATGCAGAACTGGGTTATGGTATCTCTCCCCTGCAGCTGGGCGTAAGCTTTAAGTTTTAAAACCGGCTGTAACACGACAGTAATAATTTGATTGATTTGTCCTGACAGGAAAACAGCATTGGCGGCTTTAGTCCAATGCTGTTTTCCTTTTTTACACCAGACCGGTTTCTGCAATTGCCTTCAATTGTCTCATATACCGGCACCCCGGTTTTTACAACCCAGTGATAAAAGGCTACCGGCTTTTAAAAAAAGAAAGCCAAAACAATTTTCCAATCACCTTCTCCTTTTTCTCTTTCTTCAAAAGCCCATATCCCGCCGGGCATACCCGGATCTTTAAAACGCCATAGCGTTACGGTTGCAATCAACACTGCACCCATACTTCTGTGCTTTTTATTGCAAGCATTGACTTTACTTTCAAACCTTTCTTATTCAATGGGAATACAGGAACTACAGTAGTGTTCCTTGTTATGGAAAAACGTTTTACGATTCAAGCTTCCGGTTTGCTGCATCATCAGAATTTCTCCTGCCCTTACCCTACCCGATGCTGGCACTTCCGTTGCATATATACGTACATTAGCAGTTTTATCTTGTATCATGTAAACTCTTCACGAACATGAAAAAATATTGGATCATTTGCGGACTATCTGCAACATTTTTTCTTTTTAATTCCTGTGCCACCAACCCGGTCACCGGCAAGCGGCAGGTGGTGTTGATGTCGGAAGCCCAGGAGATAGCCATGGGCAAAGAGGCCGACCCTCAAATTGTGGCCCAATACGGCCTGTACGAGGACAAGGCCCTGCAGGATTTTATTACCCAGAAAGGAAAACAAATGGCGGCCATTTCGCACCGCCCCAACCTGGACTATGAATTTAAAATAGTGGATTCGGATGTGATCAATGCCTTTGCGGTACCCGGTGGTTACGTGTACTTTACGCGGGGCATTATGGCGCATTTTAATAACGAAGCCGAATTTGCCGGCGTACTGGGGCACGAAATAGGTCATATTGCAGCCCGCCACTCAGTGGAGCAACAAAGAAACGCCATCCTGGGGCAGTTGGGCCTCATTGCCGGTATTGTCATAGCACCGGAACTGGCGCAGTTTGCAGAAGCCGCTTCCCAAGGCCTGGGCCTCCTGTTTTTAAAGTTTGGCCGCGACGCCGAACGCGAATCGGACAAGCTGGGGGTGGAATACTCTTCTAAAATTGGATACAACGCCCATGAAATGGCCGGCTTTTTCAACACCGTGGAAAGAAAAGGAGCCGAAAGCGGCGCCGCCGAACTGCCCAACTTTTTATCTACCCACCCCAACCCCGGCGAAAGACATGTCACGGGTGACAAGCTGGCCACCGAATGGCAGCAGCAACTGAAACTAACCAACCCCCAGGTAAACCGCAATGAGTATTTGAAAAGAATTGAAGGCCTGGTGTATGGCGAAGACCCTCGTGGTGGTTACCTGGAGAACAATGTGTTTTACCATCCTGAGCTCAAGTTCCAGTTTCCGGTACCGGCCAACTGGTCGTACCAGAATTCGCCGCAACGGGTACAGCTGGCACCTAAAGATGGCAAGGCCCTGATGTTTTTAACTCTGGCACAAGGCAACTCTCTGCAGGAAGCCGCCAATGCAGCCCTGCAGCAATACAGCCTGCAGCCGCTGGAGTCGCGCCAGGTAACGGTAAACGGCCTGCCAGCGATCGCTGTAGTGGCCGATCAAAAATCACAGCAACAACAGCAACAGCAGGCCGCCGCTGTCCGTACGCTGTCTTATTTTATTCAATATGGCGGCAACATTTATCATATAATAGGCGTATCGGCGGTGAACGACTTTAACACCTATTCCCCTTATTTTACCAGCACCATGCAAAACTTCCGGCAACTGACGGAAGCTGCCAAACTAAACAAGCAGCCGGAGCGGGTACGCATCAAAACCGTTAGCCAGAACACCACGCTGGAGCAGGCCCTGCGCAACTACAATGTAAACAGCAACCGGCTGGAAGAACATGCCGTTTTAAACGGCATGAAATTAAGCGACCGGGTGGCACAAGGCACGATGATCAAGATCATTGGGTCGTAACCTGCAGGCCGCAGACATTTTACGGCAGGCGGTGGTGTTTTAGGGTGGAGAAAGGCATATGGGAATTTTAAAGAGTGGTAGCCCATACCGGTAAATATTCAGAACTTTGATCAACACAAACACGTTGTATAAGTTCTTTTGCCTGCGTATCCCGAAGCAATTGTACACCTGCCGTAACTTACCGGTTGCAGCACTCCATTATTGGGCGCCCTGTATTGGCAACCGGCAAGTATGGCCCGGAAAACGAAGCCTAAAAAGTAAAGCCGGTATGCAGGAAAATGATGTCATTGACGAAATTCTCACCGGGCACACCCACCAGTTTGCATTACTGGTACAGGCGCATAACGACCTGCTTTACCGCATTGGCATGTCGTACCTGAACAACCACACCGAAGTAGAAGACCTGATGCAGGTGACCTATTTAAAAGCATATGAACACCTCGCCCAGTTCAATCACCAGTCTTCTTTCAGCACCTGGATCACCCGCATCATGATCAATGAATGCCTGATGTTTCTGCGCAAAAAAAAGCATGGTTTTCAGCTTACGTCAGCCGAGCAGGATACCACCGCGCTGGCAGACATTCCCGACCAATCTTCACTGGAAGCTACCATAAACTATAAACAATTGAAAGAAGTAACAGAGAGAATGCTCTTTCAGCTACCGGAAGAGTACCGGATTATTTTTATCCTGCGGGAGGTGCAGAAATTCTCTTCCAAAGAAGTGGCTGAAATCGTGGGCATCACCGAAGAAAGTGTAAGAACACGGTTGATGCGGGCCAAAAAAAAACTGCAGCGCCTGGTTATTGATTATATGGGCGAATCCGACATCTTTAGTTACGACAAAAAGCATTGCAACCCCTTTACTGCTAAAGTGATGCAACAAATTTATTTACGGCAGTTGTAACGTTTTCGGCCTTACTGCATCTAATTGTTTAAAACCCCATATTATGGATGCAGCAACAACAACCAACTATGTAAGCCACGCCCCGGTGGCCATCAACCAGGTAGACCGGGTTACCACCATTTTAAAATGGACCTATGGATTGGTACCCATCGTAGCCGGTGCCGATAAGTTTGTACACGCCCTGACTGATTGGAATAAATATTTGGCCCGGGTTGTTACCGATGTTCTTCCGCTGGCGCCTCAAACCTTTATGAGCATTGTAGGGATCATAGAGATAGCGGCAGGCATTATTGTGCTGGCCAGGCCCAGGATTGGCAGCCTGATCGTATCCGTTTGGCTATTGGCGATTGCCATCAACCTGCTTCTGACCGGGCAGTATTTTGATGTAGCAGTAAGAGATGTGGTCATGTCCATCGGCGCTTTTTGCCTCTACCTGTTGTTACATCACAGGCAACATGAGTAATGCCCCATAAAATCATGTCGGCACTCAAGCTGTCAGACTATGCCATCATCGGTAATTGCCGCTCGGCGGCTCTTATTGGTAAGAATGGCTCCATTGACTGGTGCTGTCTTCCGGAGTTTCATTCTCCCAGCATGTTTGCCGCGCTTTTGGATCCGGAAAAGGGCGGCTTTTTTTCTATTGCACCCAGGGAACGGTACCAGTCCCATCAAAGCTATTTGCCGGATACCAATGTTGTAGAAACCCACTTTCAAACAGCGTCGGGTGCGCTGCGGCTGGTGGATGCTTTTACCGCCATGAGCGAAGAAGAAAAAACCCATGCTCTTTTCCCCGAGCATGAAATTTTACGGGTAGTAGAAGGCATTTCTGGCAGCGTGCCGGTTCAGCTGGAATATGCGCCCAGAACTTTTTACGGCAAAAACATCCCCGACCTGGAAGACCGCAAAAAACTCGGCATTTACTGCACCTGGAAGGAGCACATTTACCTACTACACAGCACCCTTGACCCTGGCGTGATAACAGTTTCAAGTAATGAAAAAGGAAAAGCCATCTCGGAGTTCCAGATTCAGGCCGGGCAGCGGGTCCTTTTTTCTTTGAGCTACTCCAGCCAAAGTCCGGCGGTGATTCCCGAACTGGCGGAAACTGGCTGGGAACGCCTGCAGCTTACGATACATTATTGGAAGGCCTGGATTGGCCAGTGCCGGTATAAAGGCCCGTACATAGAACAGGTAAAACGGAGTGCACTGGCGCTTAAACTACTGGCCCATGCCCCTTCGGGAGCCATTGTTGCCGCCCCTACCACCTCACTGCCCGAAAAACCGGGCGGCGAAAGAAACTGGGACTACCGGTACTGCTGGTTAAGAGATGCGTCCTTTACCATCCGGGCACTGGTGAGCATAGGCTTTGAAGCCGAAGCCCACGCCTACCTGAACTGGATACTTCACGCCACCCAGCTCACACGGCCCAAACTGCAGGTGGTGTATTCGGTTTATGGCCATGCATCGCTGGAAGAAAAAACACTGGATTGGCTCCAGGGCTACAGAAACTCCCAACCGGTTCGTATTGGGAATGGAGCAGACCAGCAATTGCAGTTGGATGTTTATGGCGAAGTGCTGGATGCCGTTTACACCTATGCGCCACTGGTAAACGATTTTGACCGTAGTACCCGGAAGTTCCTGTTAGGTTTGGGTGAGGTGATTTGTAAGCTGTGGGATCAGCCCGACAACGGCATTTGGGAAGTCCGCTCCGCCCTTGTGCATCATACGCATTCCAAAGTGTTGGCATGGGCAGGCCTGGACCGGCTGATCAGGCTTGCTGAAAAATTCCACTGGAAAAACGTACCGCTGGAAAAGTACAAACAGGTAGCCTCCACCATTCGCAACCAGGTAGAAGCATGGGGTTACAACCCTGATCTGGGCTCTTACACGCGTGAGTTAAAAGGAAACACTTTAGACGCCAGCCTGCTGACCTTACCGCTTGTTGGTTATTGCGATCCTACGGCTCCCAGAATGAGGAATACCACCCGGTTGATCCATGAACGTTTGTCCCAAAACAATCTTATTTATCGTTACCGGAATACGGATGATGGTCTTGCAGGCAGTGAGGGTTCGTTTGGCATCTGCAATTTCTGGCTGGCTGAAAACCTGGCCCGATCAGGCAACGAGAAGCAAGCGGTCCAGGTTTATGAAGCCGTTTTAAAACATGCCAGCCCTGCAGGCCTGTTGTCGGAAGAAATAGACCCCGAATCGGGTGAACTGCTCGGCAATTACCCACAAGGGTTTACACATATCGGCCTCATCAATGCAGCCCGTTCAATTGGTGAAGCTTACGACAAAAAAGGTATCAACCATGAATACTGATAATCTGATATTATGGGGATTTGGAGCTACGGTAGTGCTGACCACTTTGATGGCGGCTTCCAAACGTCTTGGTCTTTCGCGAATGGATCTCCCTTTTATGCTGGGTACCATGCTTACGGCCAACCGCAATAAAGCGCCCTGGCTGGGCTTTATATTTCATTTGATGATGGGGTGGATCTTTGCCTTTATTTATGGTGCGGCATTCGAAAGTTCAGGTTTAGCTACCTGGTGGTTTGGGGCTGGTGTGGGTTTCGTGCATGGTGCCTTTGTTTTATCGGTAGGCTTACAAATCCTCAATGCTTTTCATCCCAGGATGGCGAGCCCTACGCAAGGCCCCACGCCCACCCGGCAATTGGAACCGCCCGGTTTTTTTGCCCTTAACTATGGCAGGGGAACGCCTATGGTAACTCTGCTCGGTCATTTAGTTTATGGTGGCATCCTGGGTTTGTTTTATCATTAGAAACAAGCTTCTAATAAAATGCATGAGGCCTGAATAGGATGATGTTTAATTCGGGCTACTAAATGCAAACGGCTTTAAAGAGTACAAAACCCCATGCTGCTTATTTTGTAATAATAGCATTGCACCTTTCTGAAAACAGGGTGATAAAGCAAACCGATCGGGCAGAATGCAGTAAAAATATTTCTGATTGACAACCCTGCTTACCGCCGGATAGCATATATCAGTTCATCTAGACACAAGCCATTCTTGAACAAGGTTTTTTCAAACCGGGCTTCCAGCAAAAAGCCGGCTTTTTCCAGAACTCTTTGAGAGGCCAGATTGGAGCCAAAGGGCCGGGCAAAGATCCGGTTGATATCCCAGTTTTGAAAACCATAGTCCACCATCTGAAGAATGGCTTTGGTAATGATGCCTTTGCCCCAGTAGGGCTCTGCCAGCCAGTAACCGAGTTCCGCATTTTTCCGCTGTATGTCGGCCTGCGGATGAATACCAATGCCACCTGCCGCTTCACCATTCACCTCTATCGCCAGTATATTAGGCGGCTGGGCCTTGGTTACAATACTCAGAAATGTTTTACCGGCTTCCACCGTATAAGGATGCGGAAACTGGTCCATCAGGTTTTTGGCGATCTCATAATTGTTGGCATATTTCACCAGACTGTCCAGGTCTTCAAAAGTCCATGGCCGAAGTGTAAAGTCCATACGATTGGGTTGATGTGGCGGAATAAAAATAGAACACCGGGGCCAAAGCAAAAATTAGTTTTTCAGCAAGGGAGCCGCCAGTGCTGCGGAAAGTTGCAGGCGGTCAGGAATAAAAACCTTGTTATATTCATAGTCTATAAAGCTTGTTAACAGGTCGGCATAAAAGAAGCAAAATGGATGTGCATGTAAAGCAAGGTAATGTAACCCGGTAAACTAGCACCTGTAGCCCCTTTTGCATTTCTTGCATCTTGATGCCCGATTTAATAGTTGCAAATGAAAAAACAAATTTCCAGACAACAGTTTCTGCAGCAAACAGCCATGGCCGGTGCCGCCATGCTGTTATCGTCAATCGAAGGTTTTGCCCGGACGCAACCACACAAGAAATTGAAAGTGAGTGTCATTGGCTGCGGCAGCGTGTCTACGCAGTACCTGCCGCACCTGTCCAAAGCATCTTTTGTAGAACTGGTGAGCACCTGCGATATTATACCCGACCGGGCAGTGAAGCGAGCGGCCCAATACAACATTCCCCATCACTATCCGCATATTGATCAAATGCTGGCCGGCGCGCCGTTTGACCTGCTGGTGAACCTGACCGATATGCAGGAACATGGCCGTTTGAATAAACAGGCTTTGCAAGCCGGCCGGCATGTATGGAGCGAAAAACCCATGGCCAATACCTATAAAGAAGGCAAAGCGCTGCTGGACCTGGCCCGGCAGAAACAACTGCGCATCTGGGGTGCCCCGGCGGTGGTCAACAGTCCGCAGTTTGCCTTTATGTCCAAAACCTTGCAGGAAGGCAAGTTGGGCAAAGTATCCAGCGCCCATGCCCACTACGGCCATACCGGCCCCAGCTGGTCTGCATTTTTTTACGAAAAAGGCGGCGGCAGCCTGCCCGACCTGGGCGTATACAACCTGGCTACCTTAACCGGATTGCTGGGCCCGGCTAAGTCCGTAATGGCCATGACCAGTATTGTAACGCCGGAACGCACTGTAGACAATAAAGGAAAAATAAAAGTAGAAGCCGAAGACAATGCCATGGTGCTGATGGATCACGGCAATGGTGTTATCTCCCATGTGCAGAGCGGCTTTAATTATTTTGATCCCTTCGGGCACGAAGGCAAAGGACAGGAAAAACACACCATCACCATCTGGGGCACGCAGGGCAATATGGGCCTGGTGGGCTACGACTGGGCGCCGTTTGGCGTAGACCTTTCTACCCACGACCATGAAGCACCGCAACGCTTTGTACCCGACCCGGGCCCGTACGTATGGCAGGAGGGCGCTACGGTGATTTCGGAAGCGCTGCTGACCGGGAAAGAACCCCTGATCATGGCCGAACATGCCCTGCACGTACTGGAAATTATTGAAGCCGCCCGGGAGTCCGGCAACAGCGGAAAAAGAATTCAACTGAAGTCTACTTTCAAATGGCCGATGGTATAGGTATTTGAATGACCTAAAAACTTACCATGTAAAAGCCTGTTCATTCCATCTCATTGATTCATGAACAGGCTTTATTCATTACACTGACAAACGCTTTCAAAACCCCATATTACTTATCCTCCAGGCTGCGGCTGATGCCCAACTCCAAACCACGGATTTCTGCCAAACCACGCAGCCGGCCAATGGCACTGTAGCCGGGATAAGTGTGTTTTTTCAAATCGTCCAGCATCTGGTGGCCATGATCCGGGCGCATGGGTATGGAAACACCTCTTCGCCGCATCAGCAGTACAATTTCTTTGATCACCGCATACATGTCTACATCCCCATCTAAATGATCGGCTTCGAAAAAATTGCCTTCCGCATCGCTGCGGGTGCTGCGCAGGTGCAGAAAGTGAATAGCATCACCTAAACGGCGCACCATACCAGCCAGATCATTGTCGGCCCGCACGCCGTAAGAGCCCGTGCAAAAGCACAGCCCGTTAGCAGGCGAAGGGGCCGCAGCCAAAAGTTCTTTGGCATCCTGCTCGGTGCTGACAATGCGGGGCAATCCCAGTATGGGATAAGGCGGATCATCGGGGTGGATGGCCATTTTCAAACCCACTTCTTCTGCCACCGGCACTACCTGCTGCAGAAAATAAAAAAGGTGCTGTTTGAGTTTTTGCGCATCAATGCCTTCATAGGTTTTTAAAGCCGCCAGTATCTGTGCTTCCGTAAAGCGTTCTTCGCTGCCGGGCAGTCCCATTAAAGCATTGCGGTACAGGGTTTCTTTTTCTTCGGCTGTCATGGTGCTGAGGCGCTGGCGGGCTTTTTCTATTTCTGCCGGTGTGTAGTCCTGTTCTGCATGGGGCCGCTTCAGCAAAAAAAGGTCAAAGGCCATGAAGGCCGCTTTTTCAAAACGCAGGGCCTTGCTTTTATCCGGCATTTCGTAATAAATATCGGTACGCATCCAGTCCAGGATGGGCATAAAGTTGTACGTCACCACCTGCAGGCTGCAGGCCGCCACATTGCGCAGGCTTTGTTTGTAGTTGTCTATGTATTTCTCGTAGTTGCCTATTTGTTTTTTTATGTCTTCATGCACCGGCAGGCTTTCAATCACTGTCCAGGTCATGCCGGCGGCTTCTACTTCGGCTTTACGCTTTTGTATTTCTTCTACCGTCCATACCTCGCCTACCGGTACGTGGTGCAGCGCTGTTACTACGCCGGTGCAGCCGGCCTGCCGTATATCCCACAAGCTTACGGGGTCGTTAGGGCCATACCTGCGCATAGTTTGTTCCATTAACATACGTTATTGTTTTTATCTTTTGTGTTACTTGAGTGCCTTACTTTACCAGCCAACAATTTCTTCGAAAACCCATATGAACAGATGACAATTTAAACATTTTTTTCTCTGCTTTCTTCCGGCAGTCCATCTACGTGCCACTTCTGTTTCATAGTTATCATTTATCGCTCCTTCGGCCTGCATTATTATGGCCGTATCCTTAAAACAAATCATTTTTTTTACAAATACAACAGTTTAGATTTCTTATTTTTAGAATACCAGGTTTTGCTTCCTGTCACAATGAAGCAGCTTACATGATTGATGGAAACATAGATCCAACATTTTTGCTCCGGCAGTCATCACTTCAAAAACTTTATAGCCATTCGCCATATGAAAAAACTCTTTCTTGCACTGGTCTGCTTTTTAGTTGTGGATTATGTACATGCAGAAGATGGTTATCGTCTCTGGCTACGGTATGATAAGATAAAGAATGGAAAACGTTTGCAACAATACCAACAGTTGATTACTGGTATTTATTTGCCAGGCACCTCTCCTACTTTAACAGCAGCCAAAGAAGAACTGGTGCAAGGGCTGGAAGGATTGCTGGGTAAAAAAACAGCCATTCAAAAAAACTTAACCCAAGGTAGCATTGTAGCTGGCACCGCAGCACAATCTCCCTTCATTCAAAAGGCCATACCGGCAAATGATCTAAACACTATTGGCCAGGAAGGCTTTGTTATTAAAACAATCAAAAACAGGGACAAAACTATATTGCTGATTGGTGCTAACACCGATGTGGGTGTTTTGTACGGCGTGTTTCACTTGCTGCGCCTGCTGCAAACGGAGCAGGATATGCAGCAGCTTTCTATAACCAGTGCTCCCAGGATTCAAAACCGCATACTGAACCACTGGGATAATCTGGATCGAACGGTGGAGCGGGGTTATGCTGGCTTTTCCATCTGGGACTGGCATAAGCTGCCCGGCTATCTGGATCGGCGGTATAAAGATTATGCAAGGGCTAATGCGTCTATCGGCATCAATGGCGCCGTACTGACCAATGTCAATGCCAATGCCCACATCCTAACACCAGATTACCTGGCTAAAGTAGCGGCACTGGCACAGGTGTTTCGCCCTTACGGGATCAAGGTGTATCTCACCGCCCGCTTTAGTGCGCCGGTTGAAATAGGTGGCTTAAAAACAGCCGATCCGCTGGAGCTACAGGTGCAGCAATGGTGGCAACAGAAAGCAAAAGAAATTTACCAGTACATTCCGGACTTTGGCGGCTTTCTGGTAAAAGCCAATTCAGAAGGGCAACCCGGTCCACAAAATTACGGCCGCACCCATACCGACGGCGCCAATATGCTGGCCGATGCCGTAGCGCCTTATGGCGGTATAGTCATGTGGCGGGCCTTTGTGTATAGCCATGCAACGCCGGAAGATCGATTTAAGCAAGCCTATAACGAGTTTCAGCCATTTGATGGCCAGTTCAGTAAAAACGTTCTGGTGCAGGTAAAAAACGGCCCTATCGATTTTCAGCCGCGGGAACCTTTTCATCCGCTCTTTGGCGCCATGCCGCAAACACCGCTGATGATGGAGTTTCAACTGACCCAGGAATACCTGGGCTATGCCACGCATTTGGTGTACCTGCCCTTGTTGTTTGGGGAAGTGTTGCAGGCAGACACCTACACCAAAGGCAAAGGATCAACGGTTGATCGAGTGATTGATGGTACTTTGGAGAACCACCCGCTAACCGGCATGGCCGGCGTAGCCAATATCGGCAATGACCGCAACTGGACCGGACACCCTTTTGCACAAGCCAACTGGTATGGCTTTGGCCGGCTGGCGTGGAACCACCAGTTAACGCCAGCACAAATAGCAGACGAATGGATAAGGCAAACCTTCACCAACCAACCGGCAGCGGTAACCGCTATAAAACAAATGATGCTGTCCTCGCATGAGGCGGTGGTCAACTATATGACACCTTTGGGGCTGCACCACATTATGGGTTATAATCATCATTACGGCCCGGCACCCTGGTACGACAAAGCCCCTCGTGCCGATTGGAACCCGGTTTACTTTCATAGGGCCGACACCGCCGGTATCGGCTTTGACAGAACCCGCACCGGCAGCCATGCATTAGCCCAGTATGCACCCGAAGTACAAAAGCAGTTTCAGGATGCTGATACCTGTCACGAATCTTACCTGCTTTGGTTTCACCGGGTATCATGGCATTACCGCATGCCATCGGGCAGAACCCTGTGGGAAGAATTGTGCTTTCGCTACAATGCCGGTGTGGATACGGTACGCTGGATGCAACAAACCTGGAATCGTTTAAAACCCCATATAGATGAAGAAAGATTTGAACAGGTGCAAATGCTGCTGACCATACAGGAACAAGAAGCCGTATGGTGGCGGGATGCCTGTCTTTCTTATTTTCAAACGTTTTCCCGTATGCCGATACCGGCACAGTACGAGCAACCCCGGCATACTTTGGACTATTACAAAAAGCTAAGCTTTCCTTATGCACCGGGCATCTGATGCAAACAACAAAAACCTTTTAAAAACCCATACTTTTTTCATTCACATGCACAATCAACAACAAAATAAAGTAGCCCTTGTAACCGGCGGCGGAACCGGTATTGGACTGGCCATAGCAGCAAGGTTTGTACAACAAGGCTTCACTACTGTTATTGTTGGCAGGGACCAGCAAAAGCTTCAACATGCAAAGGAAAAACTGGGCGAAAACTGCAGGCCGGTTTGTGCTGATTTGGATACGTTGTCCTCCATTCCTCAATTGGTAACAAAGATTATTGATGAATTTGGCACAATTGATATTCTGGTAAATAATGCCGGCATCAATCTCAAAAAGGAATTTACGGAAGTCACTGATGAGGAGTTTCAAAAGATCATGCTTACCAACGTGAATTCCGTTTTTGCACTTTCGCGGGAAGTGGTAAAAACGATGATACAAAATGGCGGCGGCAGCATTATTAACATCAGCTCTATGGCATCGCAATACGGCCTGCCCAAAGTCATTGCCTACACCGCATCCAAATCGGCCATAGAAGGCATGACGCGGGCCATGGCTACAGAGCTGTCACCGCTGGGCATCCGGGTAAACTGTATTGCACCCGGGTTTATTGCCACCGACATGTCCGCAAAAGCATTGAATAACGACCCGGAACGCAAGCAGAAAGTTTTATCACGCACGCCTATGGGTAAGCTGGGTGAGCCGACTGATATTGGTGAGGCGGCTTTGTTCCTCGCATCCGATGCAGCCCGTTATATTACCGGTGTGATACTGCCGGTAGATGGCGGTAATTCTATAGGGTTTTGAAGAAGTTGGCTGCACGCTCAGCCATCTAAAAACCCATATCATTCTACACCTATTCAGTTAAAGCATAACTTAAAAACAGATGAATCGACCACAGCCTATGAGGTTTCTTAACACATGGATATCACCTGTACTTCTATTGTCTGCAGTACTGCTTTTGAGTCAGTGCAAAAGAGGCATGGTGGTGCAGAAATCTGAAGCTGCGGCACCAGGCGCCACCACCAAAGGATTGAAGGATTGTTACAAAGATTATTTTCCTATAGGGGTAGCCGTTTCACCCCGTTCGCTGCAGGGCGATGAAGCGCAATTGATTGTACAGGAGTTTAACAGCATAACGGCCGAAAATGCCATGAAGATGGGGCCCATTCATCCGGAAGAAGCCCGCTACCACTGGCAGGCGGCCGATTCTATTGTAGCTTTTGCCCAACGCCATGGCACAAAAATGCGTGGTCATGTTTTGCTGTGGCACGAGCAAACACCCAAATGGCTGTTTACGGATGCGGAAGGCAACCTGGTGAGCAAGGAAGTTTTGCTCAATCGTTTAAAACACCATATCACCACCATCGTCAGCCGCTACAAAGGCAAGATCTATGCATGGGATGTGGTCAACGAAGCCGTGGATGACAACCCCGCCAACCTGCTGCGCAACAGCCTGTGGTACCAGATCTGCGGTGATGCATTTATTGCGAGAGCATTTGAATATGCCCATGCGGCTGACCCGGAGGCACAATTGTTTTACAACGATTATAACGCAGAAAGACCAGAGAAAAGAGAACGCATTTATAAACTATTAAAGCAACTAGTGGATGCCAAAGTGCCCGTTCATGGCGTAGGGCTGCAAGGACACTGGTCGCTTTTTGAACCCACTGAAAAAGAACTGCGGGATGCCATAGAACGCTATGCTTCGCTGGGCCTGAAAGTGCAGATCACGGAACTTGACGTATCGGTACACCCCTGGGAGAAAGACCGGCGGGCAAAACGGCCGGACGAACCGGATGCTTTTACCCCTGAAATGGAACAAAAGCAACTGGAAAAATATAAAATGGTGTTCAAAGTTTTCCGGGATTATAAAGAGGTGATTACCGGCGTTACTTTCTGGAATGTTTCGGACCGGTACAGCTGGCTGGACAATTACCCGGTGCGTGGCAGAAAAAATTACCCCTTGCTGTTTGATCAAAACCTGAAGCCTAAAAAAGCGTACTGGGAAGTGGTGCAGTTTTAAAAAGTAAAAGTTATTGAATAAAAACATAAAAGCGCAACAAAGTCCTTGTTGCGCTTTTATGTTTTAT
>JAEWAC010000178.1 GCA_023391895.1 Bacteroidota bacterium | reverse complement strand
CTAAAAGGGAATAGGTTTTGTTCGCAAGCTTATATTCTAAAGGATATCAGCATGAAAAAAGAAGAAATTCACCTATGGGATTTTAAAAGAATTCTCTTTGGTCAGGCGCCGCCTGAATTTTTGATAGAAGTGTTTATCCGGACGCTTATTATATACCTGGCCACCCTGGTGGTGTTACGCCTGCTGGTCAAGCGCATGAGCGGCCAGTTAACCATTACCGAGCTGGCCGTAATGATAACGCTGGGCGCCATAATTGCGGTGCCGATGCAGTCGCCGGAGCGGGGCCTGCTGCAGGGTTTACTGGCGTTATTGTGTGCCCTGGTTTTTCAAAGAGGCTTCAACCTGATGGGCTTTAAAAACCAGCAGCAGGAAAAGTTAACACAAGGCCAGGCTTCGCTGCTGGTAAAAGATGGCGTGCTTTTGCTGGATCAGATGGAAAAAGCGGTGATATCGCGACAGCAGTTATTTACCGCCATCCGCAATAAAAAGATCTATCAGCTGGGTAAAATAAAACGCATGTACCTGGAGGGCTGCGGTATCTTCAGTATCTACTCGTTCAAGGAGCCTAAGCCGGGCTTATCGGTGCTGCCTCCTACGGATGAGGACGTGCTAAAAACCTTGACGGCTGCGCCCGGCTCCCAAAAAGTATGCAGCAATTGTGGTACCGCACAGGAAATAACAGATATACAACAACCCTGCAATAACTGCGGCCAGGTAAAATGGATACAGGCCGTTATTTAACCTCCATCTTACAACCAATGAAACCGGAAGAAATTCAACTGTGGGACTGGCAACGAATGCTATTTGGTGAAACACCTTATTCTTTTCTTATTGAAGTCATTATCCGAATCTTTATTATTTACCTGTTACTGATGGTGAGTATGCGCTTGCTGGGTAAGCGGATGTCCGCCCAGATCAGCCGCAACGAAATGATCGTGCTGGTATCGCTGGCTGCGGCTATTGGCGTGCCCTTGCAGACACCGGAAAGAGGGTTGCTACCGGCGGTGATTATTGCAATTGTGGTGGTGGGGATAGGAAGGCTGGTGGCAAAAATTGCATTTAAAAATCAATCCTTTGAACGCATCACACAGGATAACTATTGTACGCTGGTATCCGATGCGGTCATGGACCTGCAGAATATGCGGCAAACCCGGATCACGCCCGAAAGATTGTTTGCAGAGCTGCGATCGGAAGGTATTTCCCAACTGGGCGAGGTGAAAAGGCTGTACATTGAGGCCAATGGCTCTTTTACCCTCATCAAAGAAAAAGACCCCAAGCCAGGTTTGTCTGTTATTCCACCCTGGGACCACGATTTTGTCAACGAGCAGCAAAAACAACCGCAACAGGTTTGCAAAGATTGTGGTCACCTGCGCCAAGATCAAGAAGACGCTTCGGGTAAGTGCTCCAACTGCGGCAGTGAAGAATGGGATGAGGCGGTGCAATAACTCCGGTCATAAAAAAGTGTGAATGGGTTTGATGCTTAATGCAGTTCTTTTTGCATGATGCGGTGGGCAATGCCTACTTCTTCAAACTCATCGCCTACAATGGTATAACCGCTTTTGAGGTAAAAGCCGGCCACTGCGCTGCGGGCATGCATCATGAGCCGGGTAAAGTGATGTTCCTTCGCCACCTGTTCGGCAAAAGCTACGATGGCTGCCCCAATGCCTGAGCCCTGCTGCTCGGTAGCCACCGCCATCTGGCGCAGCTGCACTGTGTGGGCATTTTTAGGCGTTAAAACACAGCAGCCTGCAATCGTACCGTTTTCAAAGGCGCCAATCAAAATGTCTTCTTTTTCTTTTTCCCGGTTGATGTAGGAAGGGGGCACGCCAATAGGCTGGAGCAAAACTTTTATCCGTAATGCTATCATCTGCTCGTATTCCGGCGTATGGTGCTGTATGGTGCGAATGGTCATGGGCCTGGTTTGAACAACGGTGCAAATATCTTTAAATGTCCATATTCATACATAATTTTATGATCCTTGTTGAATTAGTGGGCAACTATTGATGCACGACTGCATAATAATTGCATAAAACACCATATGGACAGGATGGATCAACATACCAAACCGGGGCTGTATAAAACGGTGGTGATCAAAGCCATCAAAGAAGAAGTAAAAGGTTTTAAAACGTTTTTGCTGGAAGCCGACCCGGTGCAGCCCATCCGCTACCGGGCCGGTCAATACCTGACCCTGGTGCATCCCACCCGCCACGAAGAAGTCCGCCGGTCTTATTCCTTTGTTTCCTCACCGGATTTAAACGAACCCCTTTGCATTGGTGTGAAACGAATTGAAAACGGCTTTTTTTCGCGCAAGCTGATCGAGGAGGCAAAACCCGGTGATCAGCTGGTCACCACTGGGGCAGCCGGCCGCTTTATTTTGCCCGAAAACATCCAAGATTATAAGCAGGTATTTTTCCTGGCAGCGGGCAGCGGTATCACGCCCATTTTTTCTTTGCTCAAAACCGTGCTGCACCGCTATCCCTTTTTGCAGGCTATACTGATTTACAGCAATGCTTCTCCTGAAAAAGCTATTTTCCGGCAGGAGCTGGAAGCTTTGCAACAGCAGTACCCGACGCAATTGCAGGTGGAATTTTTATACAGCAACAACCAGAATTTAAGTCGTGCCCGACTTTACCGCGAGCTGCTGGAAACTTTTTTAAAAACCCATATTACCGTTCCGTACCGTCAGGCCTTGTTTTACATCTGCGGACCGGAAGCCTATATGCGGATGTGCAGTTATGTATTGCAGGAAGCCCAGGTGCCCACCGACCATATCAAAAAAGAAAACTTTACCATTGAACGCATCCGGCCACCCAGGGCGGCACCGCCCGATACACACCCGCACCAGGTTTTTTTGCAGTTGGGCAACAAGGAATACCAGTTTGAAACCCATTACCCCGACACCATTTTGCAGTCCGCCAAAAAACAAGGCATTGTACTGCCTTACAGTTGCGAAGTAGGCCGCTGCGGCAACTGCCTGGCCCAATGCACGCGGGGTCAGGTATGGCATTCCTACAACGAAGTGCTGACCGATAAAGAGCTGGCGGCCGGCATGATATTAACCTGCGTAGGCTATCCTATCTATGGAGATGTAACACTGCGGATAGGAGCGGAGGAGGTATAAAAGTACCGCTGCAGAGGCGGCGGCCAAAAGCACAATAAGCTTTGACCCAAATTCTTTTCAGCTAAATTTGCGGCACAAAATTGCTTGCTATGCACTTTCAACTAAGTGAAGAACATTTAATGATTCAACAGGCGGCACGGGACTTTGCCCGGAACGAATGTCTGCCCGGCGTCATAGAACGAGACGAAAAACAACAGTTTCCCCGCGAACAACTGATGCAACTGGCCGACCTGGGCTTTTTGGGTATGATGGTGGACCCGAAGTACGGCGGCAGCGGCCTCGATACCATCAGTTACGTTATTGCCATGGAAGAAATCAGTAAAATAGATGCCAGCGTCAGCGTTTGCATGAGCGTAAACAACAGCCTGGTGTGTTTTGGACTGGAAGCTTATGGCACAGAAGAACAAAAACAAAAATACCTGACTCCGCTGGCGCAGGGGAAAAAAGACGGCGAGCTGTATACCGGTGCCTTTTTGCTGAGCGAGCCGGAAGCGGGCAGCGATGCAACCTCGCAACGAACCCTGGCCGAAGACAAAGGCGATCATTACCTGCTGAACGGTACCAAAAACTGGATCACCAACGGTGGTACGGCATCGGTTTACCTGGTGATCGCTCAAACCGATGTGGCCAAAGGCTCCCATGGCATCAATGTATTTATTGTAGAAAAAAGCTGGCCTGGAGTAGTAGTGGGTGGTAAGGAAAACAAGCTGGGCATCCGGGCTTCCGATACGCATACCATTATGTTCAACGACGTAAAAGTGCCTAAGGAAAACCGAATTGGTGAAGACGGCTTCGGCTTTAAATTCGCCATGAGAACCCTGGCCGGCGGCCGTATTGGAATTGCCTCACAAGCTTTGGGAATTGCCAGTGGTGCCTATGAATTGTCGCTGGCGTACAGCAAGCAGCGTAAGGCATTTGGTACCGAAATCTCCAACCACCAGGCCATTGCTTTCAAACTGGCGGATATGGCTACCCGCATTGAAGCGGCCCGGTTGATGTGCTTTAAAGCCGCTTACGAAAAAGACCAAAAGCAGGATTATACCGTAAGTTCTTCCATGGCCAAAGTGTTTGCGTCGGAAACAGCCATGTGGACCACTACCGAAGCCGTACAGATACACGGCGGCTATGGTTATGTAAAAGAATACCACGTTGAGCGCCTGATGCGCGACGCCAAGATCACCCAGATCTATGAAGGCACCAGCGAGGTACAGCGCATTGTGATCAGCCGTTCCATAATCAAATAAGGGATCATTCGTTGAATAGCTTTATGTGCAAATGAAATATTCGTTTGCACATTTTTTATTTTTGCACCATGGCCGTTAATACAGCAGCGTATCAGCAGATAAAAGAACAACTGGACCGTAAGAACGTAACTCTTGTTGCCGTTTCCAAAACCAAGCCGATAGAAGACATTATGGCTTTGTACGAGTTGGGGCACCGCGACTTTGGCGAAAATTATGTACAGGAACTGGTAGATAAACAGGCGCAGTTGCCCAAAGACATTCGCTGGCATTTTATCGGGCACCTGCAACGAAACAAGGTCAAATTCCTGGCCCCTTTTGTGCACCTGGTACACGGTGTGGACAGCTATAAGCTACTGCAGGAAATCAATAAGCAGGCGGCCCGGAACGATAGGCAAATAGAAGTGTTGCTGCAAATGCACATTGCCCGGGAAGAAACCAAGTTTGGTCTGGATGAAGGAGAATTAAAAACCCTTATTGCAGACCTGGCGGATGAACCGTTGCGCCATATATTCATCAAAGGGCTGATGGGCATGGCTTCTTTTACAGATAACAAAGAACAGGTAAGAAAAGAGTTTCAGCACCTGCATGGGCTTTTTAAAAAATTCAGTTCGCTGCAAACTTCCAACATTCATTTTCAAATCCTGTCGATGGGCATGAGCGGCGATTTTGAAACCGCCGTAGAGGAAGGGAGTAACCTGGTGCGGATCGGCAGCCTGTTGTTTGGCGAACGGAATTATGCCCAGCGCTGAGGCTGTTGTGCCACTTCTTTAAAAACCCATATCAGTCCGGCAATATAACTTATTGTGATGCCTGTGGCCATGCCAGAGGCGAAATATTTATTGGGTTGCAGCAACAGGTAAATAAGGTAGTACAAGCGTTTGCTTTCTGCTTATTGACAACCGGAATTGTTTTTTCCATATTGTAACCGTTTTTTGCTTTTGTTTGGTAGGGCCGGTAAATAAATTACTTAAGAGGCTGTTTTTGAATTTAGTAAGAGACAGGCTCATTGGTGCGTGGCATGTTTTTTTAAGTACCTATCCTAAATGTTTGTTTTATGAAAAAAGCTTATTTATCCGTTCTTGCAGCCTTCATTGGCGCAATAACCTATGCACAGGAAGGAGGTGGAAACAGTGGCGGGGGAAGTTTGGATGTTAATATCAACACCAATGATGGTGGCGGTTGGTATACCGCTCCCTGGGTGTGGGTGGTAGGTGCTGCCGTTTTTATTTTATTGCTGGTGGCCTTAACCCGTGGTGGCAGCCGCCGGGCCGATTAGTATGGGCTAACGATAAACTATACGCAAACATTGGCCGGACGTGTGGTTCCGGCTTTGTTTTTTTATCCTGTTTAAAACCTGTGGTATGGCCATAAATGAATGTGTGTTTGGTAACCAGGTGAAATGGATGGACATCACATCACCTGCCCGTGAAGAATTGGAAAGCATCTTCCGGTCGTATGGGTTTAATTCCTTTCTGCTGTTCGATACGTTAGATCCAGATCATTTGCCCAAATTCGATGTTATCCGCGATCTTCATTTTTTAATTGTACGCTATTACATTCACTCTATTGAAAATAAGCTGCCTTCCATACAGGATCTCACCAGCCGCATGGCCATTTTTTATACCGACAGCCTGCTGATTACCGTGCATGATACAGAACTTCATTTTTTAGCGGAGATTCGGCGGCGGTACCTGGATACCCGGCTCATAACCACTGCTGCGGAAACGGTAGCCAAAGTGCTATGGTATGTGCTGGATACGTTTGAAGCCCCGGTGCAGCGATTATCGGAGCAAGTAGATTTTTTTGAAAAGCAGATTTTTTTAAAGACCATTGAACCGCAGCAGTTGGAGGCGCTATATTATATTAAACAAAGGGCGGCCATGTGTCAGCGCCTGCTTACTTTAACGCTGGAGCCCATCAGCCGTATCCGAACAGAACCCGAAGATGATGCCGCCTGGGATGATGTAAAAGACCATCACCTGAAAGTGATGACCCTGCACAACCTGGTGCTGGATGATGTCTCTAACCTGATGAATCTGTATATGTCGTTTTCGGCTCAAAAGACCAACGATGTAATGAAGATCCTTACTATTTTCTCCGTTTTTTTTATGCCGCTCACCTTCCTGGTCGGCATCTATGGAATGAACTTTCAGTACATGCCGGAACTGGGGCAAAAGTGGGGATACCCGCTGGTGTTACTGCTGATGGCCGTTATTGTAGCCATTATTTATTTTTGGTTCAAAAGAAAAAAGTGGTTGTAAAACAAAGGGCGCCTGCAGAGGCACCCTTGCTTATTGCCTTTGAATATTGTTTTTAAACCAAAACTGCATTTTGCGCCATCTGTTCTTGCTCATCATAACCAGGGTTTCTTCATTAGGCCTGGTGATAAACAAAAGGTAACAGATCAAAACTATCAATATCACAAAAAACCACACTGGAAACATAACACTTCATTTTATACTTCCTATAATTTCAAACACCGTTCCAATAGCGGATAAATAAAAAAATATTTCGTTATGTAAATAAAAATGAAGCTTAAAAGACTGCTAATGAGGCCTCTAGAACAAAATGTGGAAGCGGCCCATAAAATGTCAAGCAAAATCCTCAACAGCAAACAACCTGCTGATAAAACCGCTATCCGGTTTAATAAGGCTGCTCCATCAGAGCTGCTGCAGGCCATCCGGTAAGGGAGAACTGAAGCAATGTTGAGGAATAAGGTCAACAACAAAAAGGACTAAAAAAGATCCTCTTTTTGTAACGAATTGAGAAGAACAGCAGCTGTTATCTGCACTGTAATTGTTGTAGAAACCGGAAATTGAGAAGGGTTATTCAAAATGCGTTACATCAAAGTTTCCGAAAAAACGGTTTGTTCATGCGCTTTTTGAAAAGCTTTAAAAACCCATAGGGCTGATCATAACCACTGTTGCCCTTTTTAACAAAGGGAAAATGAGCGGTGCAGGTCCGGTGCCTTTTACAATACCTGCTGCCTCAGGCTCTGGTACACCCTATATGCGTTCATTGCCGGCGGGTCAATGCTGGGACAACAGGTAATGCTCCAGGGCTGAAATGGCCTGTTGCTTGGATATTTCATTCAGGTTGCCGTGGGCTTTCCATTCATCCTCAACCCGGCTGATGCTGAAGGTCTCCTGGCCGTTTTCTTCCGTAGGCTTGAAAATATATTCATCGTGGGCAAAAGACACATCAAAGGCTTTGTTTTGCCCATTGATGATGATATTGGCGGTGAATAAAGGTTCCATATCCAAGTTGCTTTAGTTAAACAATACCTACAAAAGTTTTATGCCACGCCGGTTTTTTTAATAGGATTCAGGCGCTTTTTCTATGGCATCGTCGTTGCGGCTGTTTTTTTCATCATCTGGCTTCAACAGTGATTCTTTATCCCGCTCCAGCGCCCCGTCGCCGGATGCATGGGCATTGGGGATATTAGCCGATAAAGGCACTCCGGGTTGTGAATGCTCCTTTTTTTCCGGTGATCCTGTACGACCGGATGTGTTTTTTTCCTGCTGCATAGCTTTTTAAAAGAAGTGACAACAGAATTATGCCAGCTTCCTTCTTTTTTTTTCAGCAGGGGCCGTATTGGCAATAGAAAGCGTTGATCCGCTTTTATCGATCGTTTTTGCGCTGTTCTTTGATTTCCCGCATGTTTTGCCTAAACGGGTGTTTGCAGGCTTTTTTATAGCATTCTGCACTTTTTTTCTTTTGCTTTTAAGTAAAAGAGCAGAAACCCGTAGCATGTAAAATGATTGGATATAAAACCAGTAAGAAGCAACGCCGGATGTAGCGGCATCAATGCCAGGTTAAATATCACTATGTCAAAAGAAAGTTTGCCGATGTGCCTGCATCATAGGAAAAGCGGCATTGTTCAAAAAACCATATAAAGCTATAAAGTAAAGTAGGCAAGCACAGGAGTAGAAAGCAAGGGAAACAGGCAATCTATTGGGCAGTTCAACTACTGATCTGGAAATTCACCTAGAACCTTTTGAAAAGCTGTAAAAGAAAGCCTCCACAGGAGCGGCACACGCTGCAACAACAAGGCTCTGCCTTGATGATTTTTTATTTTATGGTGGCCAATGGCATAATATTTCGGCACCTTATTAAAAGCCATTGTTATGCGTGTTTTACCAACTAAAATTCATGGTTTGCTGGATTACCTGACGGCAATATTTTTAATGATGTCGCCCTGGTTGCTGGGCTTTAATGAAAACCATACGGCCATGTGGGTGGTATTGCTCATGGGTGCAGCGGTGATTTTGTATAGCGTTTGTACCGATTACGAATGGGGCGCCTTCCGCATCTTGTCCATGAAGTCACACTTGACTATCGACCTGCTGGTCGGCATTTTCCTGGCGGTTTCGCCCTGGCTGCTGGGTTTTGCCGATGATGTCTTTCTGCCGCACCTGATTGTGGGTTTGTTTAGTATGGTTGCTTCTTTGATAACAAAGAAAGAAGTAAGCCGAAGGGGCAATTTAGGACCTTCTACGCTATAGCGTGCTGTACTATAAAAACCTTATGTTAGCCCATCGGCAGGGCGGTATTCTGTGAACATCAAATAAAAATTACTGCTTTAGAAACACAAATCAGCGTAGGTTGGTTTACCGGAAGTTGAACTTGATCCATTTGTGCATGGTGGCAGTGTTCCAGGTGCCGGGAACAATCATGCGACGCAGGGAATACAAGGGTTCTGTACTGTCTCTTTTGTTGGCCGATAACTGGTAAGCTGACAGGTATCCCCGTTTTTTCAATTCAGGAATGGCGGCTTCATTCCAGAGGCCAAACGGATAAGCAAAGTGGGTGACTGGTTTGCCCGTGATGGCTTCCAACTTTTCCCTGGGTTGCTTGAATTGTACATCCCAGTCGTCGGGCCCATAGTTTTTTACATTATGATGATCCCAGGTGTGTGTGCCAATGACATGACCGTTGTCTGCCAGGGTTTTTATTTGTTCCGAACTCATGTACCGGGGGCGGCCAATGGATATGGTCATAATAAAAAACACGCCTTTAAAACCATGTTTATCCAGTTCTGCAGCACCTACTGTAAACTGCTCCTCGCTGGTGTCGTCAAAAGTAATCATCACCGGTTTGGACGGCAGGGGTGCCCCGGTGGTGAGGTAGGCGTAATATTGATCGGGCGTGATGGTATGATAGCCACTGTCAGCCAACGATTGCATTTGCTCCCGGAACGAAGCCGGGGGAACAATATATTCCTTCATGCTGCTGCGTTCATTCGGCTTCCAGTCGGTTAACCGATGATAACACAAGACCGGCACTTGTTTTCGGGCAAGAATGGTGGCGGCATCTGCGGGGGTGGTTCGTACCAAGGTATCTTTTAGCACAGGAGCAGCGGAAGTATCAGTTGTAGTGAGAAGGTCGTGGGTGTTGGCCGGGGCGA
>JAEWAC010000129.1 GCA_023391895.1 Bacteroidota bacterium | reverse complement strand
GTATTGTACTGGCCTGGTGGATGGTTCAAAAATGGGCGCCCAATGCCCGTGGCAGCGGCATACCGCAGGTAATGGCCGCCATAGAACTGGCTACACCCGGGCAAAATCATAAAGTAGACCGCCTGCTGGGCTTCCGGATCATTTTGGTTAAAATAGCCTCCAGTTTGATGATGGTATTAGGTGGTGCCGCCATTGGACGGGAAGGCCCTACCATACAGATTGCCGGTTCGATCTTTCGCATTATTAATAAATGGACACCGGCTAAATGGCCTAAAATAGCCAAAAGAAGTTTTATCATGACGGGGGCAGCAGCAGGATTGGCGGCGGCTTTCAATACCCCATTAGGTGGGGTGGTGTTTGCCGTGGAAGAGTTGACCCGAACCCACATCCGCTTTTTTCGTACGGCGCTTTTTTCTGCGGTGATTATTGCCGGCCTTACCGCCCAGGGCATACTGGGCCCTTACCTCTACCTGGGGTATCCCAAGGTAAGCGACCTGCGGTTTTCAATTTTTTTAGGGGTTATTCTTGTTGCCTTGGTGGCTGGGCTGGGTGGTGCTTTGATGAGTAAACTCATCCTGCGGGTGATGCGCTGGCGGGCCACTTTTACCCGGCAAAACCATGCGGTGTTTTATGTGCTGGGGGCGGCCCTGCTGCTGGCTGCTATTGCTTTTTTCATCAACAGTCAGATCTTGGGGTCCGGTAAGGAGCTGATGGCGCATGTGTTGTTTACCGACGAAAAGCATGTAAGCTGGCATACAGCTTTGCTGCGCATGTTGGGCATTGTTATTTCTTTTAGTACCGGTGCGGCCGGTGGTGTTTTTGCTCCTTCGCTGGCGGCCGGCGCCGGCATGGGTGCTTACCTATCGGGCCTGCTGGACCTGGCGGGCGCTAATGCCAATATTATTATCCTTAGCGGCATGGTGGGTTTTTTAACCGGTGTTACCCGCACCCCTTTTACCTCTGCCATACTGGTGCTGGAAATGACCGACCGCCACAGTGTTATTTTTCACCTGATGCTGGCCGCCCTGGTGGCTAACCTGGCCGCCCTGCTGGTGGACAGGCATTCGTTTTACGATCATTTGAAAAGGCAATATTTAAGAGAAATCAACGTGGAAAAAAAGGAGCCGCCAACGGACGGAAATGCTGCTGAGCCGCCAGATGCAATCAGGTAAAAACTTCAAAAATCCATAGTGTTATTCGTTGATGGTACTTCTTTGTGCATTAAAAAAGTCCTGCTGTACGGCAGGACTTTTTTAATATGGGTATTTAAACGTCTTACCGGGCGATCCATTTGATCATTTCTTTCCAGGTGGGCTTTTTTCCATATAGTAAAATACCGGTGCGGTATACTTTGGCGCTCAGCCAGGTAGTGCCCAAAAAGCCGGCTACCAGCAGCGCCACACTCAGACCCAGCTCCCAGTAAGGCACCGTGTCGGGCACGCCAAAAGGAATGCGGGACATCATCACTACGGGTGACGTAAATGGTATAATGCTGGCCCAGGTAGCCAGTGAGCTGCTGGGGTCGTTGATGGAATTGATCATGATAATGATGGCCAGGATAATAGGCAGCATGATGGGGAAGGTGAGGCTTTGCGCATCGTTGGCATCTTCGTTGACTGCACTGCCTACGGCCGCAAACAGGGCCGCATAAAACAGGTAGCCGCCAAAAAAGTAAAACAGGAAGCTGCCTATGACCAGCGGCCAGTTAATGTTGGAAAGCATCAGCTGGGCATTGGCCAGTGTTTTTACCGCTTCGGAGGTTTGGGCAGATTGGCCGGGTACGCTGCTTTGCGCCTCCTGCATTTGCTGCGCCACTTCGGGCGGTATCAGGGAGGTGGCTACGGTGCTGATCACGCCAATCAAAATGATCCAGATCAGGAACTGCGTTAAGCCTACGGCGCCAATGCCAACGATCTTGCCCACCATCAATTGAAAAGGCTTGACGGAGGAGATGACCACTTCGGCAATGCGGTTGGTTTTTTCTTCCATCACGCCCCGCATCACCATGGTGCCGTAAATGATCATCATGATGTAAATTAAAAACGCTGTTACATAACCCAGGCTGCTGGCCACGCTGAAGTTGCTTTTCTGCAGGCCGCCGTTCTCGCCGCGTTTATTGGTATCGATGGTGACCGTGCCGGCCCTGTTTTTAATAGAGTCAATGCGCTTGGGGTCCACCTTTAGTTCCTGGCTGATCATGTTGTTTTCCAGTGCCTGGCTGATGTCGTCCTCAATGCGGTTGTTGGCAATGGCACTCAGGCTTTTTTCGGTGATCAGTTTAAAATTGGGGGTGTTGTTGCTGCCCGAATGGGGCGCCAGCAAAATGGCGGAATAGCCTTTTTGCACAAAATTGCTGGTATCTACACCAGCCGTAAAATCGTAGGTAACGGCTTTGCTGTTTTCGAGGTTGGATTTTAAAATGCCTTGCTCGTCTGCCACGGCCACTTTTTCCTGCCGCACATTTTTTACCGTTATCAAAACAACAGCCGCAATCACGGCCACAAATCCCAGGGGTGTTAATATGGTGGAGAGAATAAATGTTTTATTGCGTACGCGGGTCAGATACTCGCGTTGTATCACTAACCAGATCTTGTTCATGATAAAGAAATTAAGCAGTTATGGATTGAAACTGGCGTGCGGCGGGCGTGCCTTCTACCAGTTGGATAAAGATTTCGTTTAGAGAAGGCAGTAGCTCGTTATAAGCAACGATCTCTGTGCCCTGTTGTAAAAAGTGCTGCAGCACCTGGTTGGAGGTGTAGCCTTCGTTTATTTTAACGATCAGCGAATGGTCGTCGGTCTGTTGTACCACTTCAAAAGCGGAGCTGTATTGTTGAGGCGGCGCTGTTTCAAAATCAATTTTGAACTGGTGCTTTTTATATTGCTGCTTGACGCCTTTTACGGTGCCGTCCAGTATTTTTTTGCCTTTATCTACCAGCACAATATGATCGCAGATCTCTTCTACCTGCTCCATGCGGTGGGTGCTAAAGATAATGGTAGCGCCGTTCCGGGCCAGGTTGAAGATCTCATCTTTGATGATGTTGGCATTGACCGGGTCCAGCCCACTGAAGGGTTCGTCCAGGATGATCAGCCTGGGCTGGTGCAGTACGGTAGTTACAAACTGCAGCTTTTGCGACATGCCTTTGGAAAGGTCTTCTACTTTTTTGTTCCACCAGCTTTCCATTTCCAGCTTGCGAAACCAGGTTTTGATGCCGTCCATGGCCTGCTCTTTCGACAAGCCTTTCAGTTGCGCCAGGTATAAAGCCTGCTCGCCGATTTTCATTTTTTTATACAGCCCCCGCTCTTCGGGCATGTAGCCAATGTATTCAATATCTTTCAATGGATCGAAGGGGCGGCCGTTAAACAGCACCTGTCCTTCATCGGGATAAAAAATGCCGGTGATCATTCGAAGCAGGGTGGTTTTGCCGGCGCCGTTTGGCCCCAGCAAGCCAAAGATGCTGCCTTCATCTATGGAAAAAGAGATGTCGTCCACCGCTTTTTGGGTAGCATAATACTTTTTGAGGTTGCGCAGTTCTAAAATTGGCATGTGCACGTTGTTTTGTGTGTAAATAGGAGTGTAAAGTAAGCACGTTCCAGTTAAAATAAGCTTTGTCGCGGCAATATTTGTACGGCAGCGGTAAATAAGGTTTAAGCGGTTGAATAATGTTTTGAAGGCTGCATTTGCTTTTATAGCTCTTGTGGAACCTGGCTTTTATATGGGTTTTTGAAAGCGTTGGGCTATGGGGGTTTAAAGAAAAGCAGACTGCGGATGGACCGGCTTATAACAGCTGGTGGAAGGGCCACTTCTTTAAAAACCCATAAGGCGCCGTTGTTGGTTGGCAAAAGATTTAAAACCCCATATCGTCTTTCGCTAAGGCATCAATAAAAATGGCAGCCCTGTCGCCGGTACTAAACGCTTTTGTTGCACCTTCGCAAAAAATTTGAAAATGAGCAAATTCAAACCCTATAGATGGCTGATGGCGGGCGTGGCCTGTATCGTGCTTCTTTCCAGCTGGGGCTTTTTGGTGCACCGAACGGTTAACCAGCTGGCCGTTTACCAGTTGCCCAAACCCATGCAGGCTTTTTTTTACCAGTATATGGATTCGGTAGTCAAAAATGCCCCGCGGCCGGATGAACGCCGCAACTGGGATTCTACCGAGGCGCCCAAGCACTTTATTGATGCCGAAGCGTACGGCAATGACTCGGCCCTGTGGCAAATGCCAATGAGCTGGAATGCTGCCGTTGCCCGCTATACAAAAGATACGCTGGAAAAATATGGTTATGTGCCGTATTGGGTAATGGAAATAAAAGAGCGGCTGACCAAAGCTTTTAGGGAGCAGAACAAAGACAGTATCTTGTTTTATGCCGCTGACCTGGGCCATTATATTGGCGATGCCCATGTGCCGCTACACACCACGATCAACTACGACGGGCAGCTTACCGGACAGAAAGGTTTGCACAGCCTGTGGGAATCCGTTGTGCCCGAAATTGAACTGAGTAGCTACCACTTATACAACGGTCATAAAGCGCAATACCTAAAAGACCCGGAAACCGCCATCTGGAACGCGGCGCGGGGTTCTTATACCTTGTTGCACGATGTATTCCGGCAGGAGCAGGAGGTGAGCAAGTTGTTTGCCGACTCTGCCAAGTACCGGGTGCAGACCCGCAACGGCCGCGAGTATAAAAGCTATACATCGGGTTTTGCCAAGGCTTATAACCAGCAATTGGGCAACACCATTAATCAGCAGTTGCTGTCTTCTGCCGCCCTTATTGCCGACTTCTGGTACACCTGCTGGGTAGATGGCGGCCGGCCCAACCTGAAGCCTTTACTGGAGCCGCCGGTAAGCAAAGCACAAAAAGCCAGCATGAAAAAAGAATGGAAAGCTTATAAAAAAGATCAGTTGCTGCAACAGAACCTGCTCCTGGCCCGGCAAAAGAAAACAGGGGAAGCCAAAGACTGATACGAAAGTGTTTTCAGCTTTATGAAGTTTGTTGTGAATGGTGAATGGTCAATGATGAATACCAAATCAACATACGGATAACCGTATCAATACATTTTCTTTAAAAACCCATATGGGAAAATAAAAGGCTTCACCGCAGGTGAAGCCTTTTTCGTTCGGTTGCCTATTGCAACACTATTGCGATAGATGCTTTTACGAAACTATTATCCGTATTATGGTTCAAACGCAACTGCAATCAAGAGGGGTATAGGATCAGGATAAAATAGACTCTTTCAAAAACCCATATTAAGAATGCCGCTGTGTAGCGCCTGGTTCTTACCCTTTTGCAACAACATCATTTCGTTATTTGGATAGCGGCTGGGAATGAGTATTCAAGTATTCACTATTGACCATTCACCATTCACGAAAGGATTTCATAAAGTTGAAACCAGTAGAGTATCGGAAACTAGCTTACAGCCTGGTCAACGGCATACCGCGCTGCAATCTGGTTGGCTATTCTTTCGCCATCCATGGCCGCACTGAC
>JAEWAC010000118.1 GCA_023391895.1 Bacteroidota bacterium | reverse complement strand
GGGCAGCCGAAAACCGGTCGCCAATAATCACACTCCGGAAGGACGCCAGAAGAACCGCCGCGTGGAAATATATGTGTACCTCAAAGAGTAAAGGGCCCATTCCCTTTTTACTTTTATATCTTTACCACTAACCTAAAACGATATGGAATATTTAATTAATTACTGGTGGCTGATACTCTTGTTGATCCTTGTTTTTAGCGGCTTGTTTACTATCAACCAGGGGTATATTGGTGTGATTACCATGTTTGGTAAATACCAGCGCATTGTACGTCCGGGTTTGAACCTTAAAATACCGGTACTGGAGCAGGTGTTCAAGCGTATTTCTTACCAGAACCGCTCCGCCGAGCTGGAGTTTCAGGCCATTACCATGGACCAGGCCAATGTGTATTTCAAGTCCATGCTGCTGTATTCGGTACAAAATGCCGATGAAGAAACCATTAAAAAAGTAGCGTTTAAATTTATTAGCGAACGCGACATGATGCAGGCCCTGATCCGCACCGTAGAAGGTACGGTCAGGACGTACGTGGCTTCTAAAAAGCAAGCCGAAATTTTAGGCTCGCGCAAAGAGATCGTAGAGTATGTAAAAGAGCAGGTAGACCTGTCACTGGAAGACTGGGGTTATCATTTGCTGGACCTGCAGATTACCGACATCACCTTTGATAAAGTGATCCTGGATTCCATGAGTAAAGTAGTGGCCTCCAACAACCTGAAGGCAGCGGCCGAAAACGAAGGCCAGGCTTTGCTGATCACCAAAACCAAATCGGCAGAGGCCGAGGGTAACTCCATAAAAATTGCGGCAGAAGCAGAACGCGAAGCGGCCCGCTTGCGGGGACAGGGCGTGGCGCTGTTCCGTAAAGAAGTAGCCCATGGAATGTCGGAAGCTGCCGAGCAAATGAAGCAGGCCAACCTGGATACGAATGTGATTTTGTTTAGCATGTGGACCGAAGCAGTGAAGAACTTTGCCGAGTACGGCAAGGGCAATATCATCTTTTTGGATGGCAGTGCGGATGGAATGGAAAAAACCATGCGGCAGATTCAGGCCCTGATGACGAAGCGGGCGGGTACGGATTTTTATGAGTGATGATCTTGTTATCCACTACTACTAATCTCAAGCTTAAGGTTTTGCCTTAAGCTTTTTTTTTCTTATATAGGGTTTTGAAGAAGTTGTAACGCTTCTCCCACTTGTCCTGCTGAACTGGTTTTCAGCATCTCCTGCTCACTTCATTAAAAACTCGTAAAGCAGTTCTTTTTAAAATATCCATATGACTATACTTATTTCTTTCGATAGTCAGCGCTTCTTACTTTTTCTCCCCGAAAAAGTAAGCAAAAAGTTCAAGGCCAACCCGAAGGCTCCGCCCGTTTGGCCTTGCCCACGCACAGCAACCCTCACTCCTGAGTGTATCCTGCATTAAGTTCATTAGATTATTTAACTTGTCTTTACTGGTATGGGGTTTTAAAAGAGTTGAGTCTGTTTGCATGCTAAGGTAAACTACTGCAGGCGCTGTATCCCGCTAGTCTTTTCTCAAAGCAATAAGAGTCTGAAGCTAACGCGGGATAAGGCGCTGCACCAGTCTGACTGCCCTACTTTTTGGTTTTGCCTTTTCACTTTTGCCTTCTTCCTCAACTTAAAACTTAAGACTTAAAACTTACAACTCCTCCCAATCCCTTAATTCACACAAATCATAGGTGAGGGTATTGCATTATTAGTAAAAAAGCTATTATTTAGTTGTAACTTTTCTATGATTTCTTTTCTTCCGGCTTCCCCTCTGTGATCGGCTTTAATCCGCCTCTGTGGTGCTCTAGTTGACGCGTTAAACTAACCCCAATGATGAGAGTTTATAATCAGCCTGTAGAATTGATTGTAGCGACCCACACTGCTGTTACTGCCAAAAGCCAGCCCGGCGATCTGAAAAAAATATTAAACGATGCCGGGATACCGGTCGATAAAGTAAAAAAAGGAACCTCTCCACTTTCTAAGGCTAAGGCGAAATCCCTGGTTCAGGCGCCGCCCAGGGAAGCCGTGTATGTAAAAACAGCCATCAACGATGCCGAAATGAACCCCTGGGATGTGGCGCATCAGTCTGCCAAAACATTAGGCGCACAGGCCCTTTTTGTAGAGCCCGACCTGCCGCAGGAGTTTGTAGTAGACAACAATATTGATGTGCCGTATAAAAAAGGAGAAGGCGCAAAAGCCGCCGGCCAAAAATCAACAGACGATGGCTATGATCCCGACTGGCAGCCGCACCAGAATATTATTTGGCACCTGGGCGACCGGTATTCACAGTTAAAAGCAGCCCGCGAGGCCGTAGCCGCCATCGACCAGATAATCAGAATAGGCCACCTGGATACCGGTTACAGTCCAACCCATACGGCTATACCCCATGCGATTAAAAACAACCCGCTGCAACACAATTTTATTGATGGCGAAGATGCCGATGATGCACACGACCGCCTCAATGGCGGTATGCTGCGCATGCCCGGTCACGGTACCGGCACCCTGGGTATACTGGCCGGCGGTAAGGTAAAGCTATCTACCGACGATGGTCTTTTTAACGATTACCTGGGCGGTGCCCCCTTTGCCGAAGTGGTTTGCTGCCGCATTGCCCCCTCAGTGGTGTTAATGAAAACCAGCGCCTTTGCCGAAGCCCTCAATTACCTGACGGCTTTAACCTTAACGGGCACGCCAGTGCATGTTGTTTCTATGAGTATGGGTGGTGCTCCCGCCAAAGCCTGGGCCGACGGTGTCAACGCCGCTTATGAGGCCGGCATTACCATTGTAACGGCCGCAGGCAATAATTTTAATGGTCTGCCCACCCAACACGTGGTTTATCCCGCCCGGTTTCAGCGGGTCATAGCAGCCTGCGGGGTTACCAATGATTTTGCCCCCTATACGACCACAAAAGCAGGCGAAATGCAGGGTTGCTATGGTCCGCGACGGCATATGGCCAAGGCGCTGGCGGCCTTTACGCCCAACACACCTTGGGCCAGTGCGCCCTCGGGCAAAATTCGGTTTTCCGGTGCGGGTACCTCTTCCGCCACGCCGCAGATCGCAGCCGCGGCCGCCATATACTACCGCAAGTATTTTGATGAGCTGAATGACCTGGAGCCCTGGCAAAGGGTAGAAGCCCTCCGCAACGCTTTATACCGTACGGCCCGCAAAGAAGTGCGCAGGTTTAATGGTTCCTATGTGGATTGTTTTGGCAATGGCATCTTACAGGCCCACGATGCCTTATCCATACCAGTAGGCAGGCCGGTGCTGAAAACCCCCGAAGACAAAATGCCGTGGTTCCCGATCCTGACCACCCTCTTTAAGGCGGCGCCGCAGGTACAAAAGAGTAAAAAGCAGGAAATGTTTAACACAGAACTGGCGCAACTGGTATACAACTACCGGGACCTGGCGGCCATAATTGATGACGAGGAAAAACCGTTTGAAAAAGTAAGTCTGAAAAAGTGGAAAAACTTTGCCGATGCGGTGATTGAACATCCGGCCGCTTCCATTACGCTGAAAAAATACTTGATGGAAACCCATAGCCTCCGTTGATCTTTTATTTTAAAAATCTGCATAATGAACCCCATTAAACTCGTGGTAAGCAGCAAACAAAACCTGCAGTTTAAATACGGTAAGCAGTTTTCCGCCATAGAAAAACTGTTAACCAGATTGCAAAAAGCCGACAAGCAAAAAAAGCTGGATACCAGGATGGTTTTTATTGATGATGCTGCTTCGGCTAAAAAGGCCGGTATCAAACCGGTTACGGCTACTACGCCCAAAGAATGCAAAAGGGCCATTGATGATTTGTTTAAAAAACATACACCGGTCTACGTGGCCATTTTGGGCGCACAGGATGTGATTCCTTTTCAGGAAATCATCAATCCGGCGGAGGATGATGATAAGGTCATACCCACCGATTTGCCTTATGCCTGCGATGCACCTTATAGCCGCAATATTGAGGGGTTTGTAGGGCCTACACGCGTGGTGGGCCGCATACCGGATATCCCCGGCAAGGCAGACATGGCTTATTTAAAAACCGTTATTGAATACTCCATAGGCCAAAAGCCCGGTAAGCCAGACGCTTATGAAAATTACTTTTCCTTATCGGCCTGGGTATGGCGTAAGTCTACCGAGCAAAGCTTGCTCAACATGTTTGGGCATAATGGGCGTTTGCTGCTGTCGCCGCCCCAGGAAGGCAAATACACCAAAACACAGCTCAAGCCGCTGACACATTTTTTCAACTGTCACGGCGCACCCCGCGATCCTTCTTATTATGGGCAAAAAGGCTCTGACTACCCACGTGCCATAACGTCCAGCACCCTGGTTCAAAACATTTCGCCGGGAACCATTGCTGCCGCCGAATGTTGCTACGGAGCAGAATTAACCGATCCTTCTTTTTTCGATTCGCCGCAGCTGAGTATCGCCAATACCTACCTGGGCAATCAGGCACTGGCATTTTTGGGCAGCAGCACCATTGCTTACGGACCGGCCGAAGGGCAAGGCTTGGCTGACCTGATTACCCAGTACTTTATTAAAGAAATACTTTGTGGCGCTTCTACCGGGCGTGCTTTGCTGGAGGCGCGGCAGGAGTTTTTAATTAACAGTGGCCCGCAACTGGATCCCTACGAATTAAAAACCCTGGCGCAGTTTTACCTTCTTGGCGATCCTTCGCTGCAGCCGGTCTTGTCGGAGTCGGATACGGCCAAAAGCACACTGGCCCGGAGCTCTATTGAAAACAACCGCATGAGGCTGTTCAGTAAGGGCATGGGTTTAAAAAAAAGCATTACACCAGCCAAAAAAGTAAAATCCGCCCCCAAAAGCAGCCATGAAAAAAAGTTGAAGGAAGTACTGCGGGAAATGAACTTTGCAGGTGCCCAAGAACACGTATTTGAAGTAAAACCCAAAACGGCCGGCGTTAGTGGCATGGAAAAAAAGATGATGGGCGAAAGTGCCCGTTACCGTACGTATGTGAAGCCGGGCAAAAAAAACAATATTTGTGATATCAAAGTGCTGGTGGTAAAGGAAAATAAAGAGCAGCTGTTGGGCTGGAGATTGTATGTCAGTAAGTAAAGACCATAAAAGCAAAGACGGCAGCGTAGAGCTGACGGGTAAAGTGGTGATCCGAAAGTTTGGAGAAGGCTCTAAAAGTGAGCACAAAGCCGTTTATATTGAAACGGATAAAGGCGATTATGTGCTGCGGCGGGTAGGTGGCAATCCGTTTCATGACCCGCAGCTGCACCAGCTGGAAGGTAAAATCATCACCGCTCGCGGCACCATTGATAACTATGTATTTTTTGCCCGAGAAGTAGAGGAAAACCGCTGACCCTTGTAACTTCTTTGTTCGTGCCATATCGTTCCTTATTTTCTTTTTTAGAAAGGCCATTGTTTGATATTTTAAAGTAAGCGCCTTTGCAAAACGCTTCCGTTTTCTTATGAGTTTTAAAGCTGGACACTAGCCGGTAGTATTCTATCTTTTGACTGCATCAGTTATCATCTTGAACTGCCTTGTAAGAGCGGTGCAGGTTGAAAAGCAGAAGCTGTCAATGCCGATACTGAACATTAATGCAATGCCGTTTTATCATACTTTAAACATAATAACTATGGTAGATTTTAAGCAAAACCTGTACATGGAAGAACATGATTTTGCCGAAGCTGCGGAAGCAATGACGGCCAAGGAAAGGAAAGGCGATATTCCCACCTCAGAACAAATCAGCGGAATAGAAGTACGTCTGTCACGGGTGCTGATAAAAGACAACAAAACACCCAGGGTAGGACCGTTTCCCGGACTGGCACGAGTGTATTTCCTGAACTTTACAGCTTCTGACCTGATGGAAGAGCACATACAACTGGACTTAAAAGGCTTTCCCAAAGTAGATGACGGCGAGCTGCTGCCGGTGGACCGTACGTTGTTTTACTGGAAAAAGGAAAATGACACTTCGGCCGTGCCGTCGCAGATTCATATCATGACCTCGCTGATCAAAAGCAAGCAAGACCTGCGCAATACCGGCTCTGTCATCTCCCAGGTAAAGGAAGATGAAGATTATAAAAGCCTGGCTAAAGAACTGGGTTCGGCATTAAAGATAGCCACACAGGTGGGTAACATCAGCAACCTGATATTTGGAATGGCTGGCATTGTAGGTAAATACCTGGGTAACGTAGACGATAAACCGCTGCTGACCATGTACCAAAGTTTTACTGATATTGGTGGCGATTTTAACCAATTGGGCCGGGTGGACAAGCCGATAGAAAACAAATATGCGGGCATCAACCTTGCCATTTATATACGCGACAAAGAGCGGCAAAAAGAAGCGGATAAAATGATGATGTCTTCGGTGGCAACGGCCGGGCCGCTAGAGTAAACCGTTTATGGAAACCCTGTAAAAACAGGGTTTTGTTTTTCGGAAAATGGGGGTATAAACCTAGTAGTTCAATAAATAGTCCGGCACTTTATTACTGCAGGTTGTCGGCGGAAACAGGCTGTATTTCCGTTAGCTGTTTCTCTACTTTTCCAATAAGGGTAGTAAAGTCAAAAGGCTTGCATAAAAAGTCGTCTGCACCGTTCCACTCTTCTTTTGGATACTCACTGCCCGACATTAAAATAATGCGCATGCCGCGGGTAACTGCATTCTGTTTAAGCTGGTGGCAGTAAAGAAGACCATCCTCTTCGCACACGTGTACGTCCAGCAGCATTAGCAGCGGCTGGTGAAGGTTGATTTGTTGTTCCGCTTCTTCGAGTGAGGTGGCTACCATAACTTCATGACCCTGTGCATTCAATATGAGCTGCGAAATTTTCAGCAGGTCTTCATTATCGTCCACCAGCAAAATTTTTGTACTCATACGCTTGTCATTTAATTCCGTTGCCCCACCTTATTCAAATATCTCTCCAAAAATGAAAAAGGGGTGTAAACTGCTTTAAAACCCCATATGCCTAAATACATTCGATTGGCATAACTGCTTGTAATACCGCTTAAAAAGCTGCTGGTAAGCCTTTCGGTTTATTAATAGAATTCCGGGCAAGAAAACGCTGCTAAAACTCAATGCGGGCCCTGGCGCGGGTATGCTTCTTTTGCTGCCATTTAGGGCCTTGTAATACGCGGATGGCGGCCGCATCGCAGGGCGTGCACAGGGACTGGTCTACCTTTATATTCACGGCCTCGCCTTTTGCATTTACATCAAAAGAAAGCTTTACGGCACCTTGTTGCATGGGCGTAATAAACGCATTGGGCGGGGTTAAATTTTCCTCCAGGTATTGCTCCAGGTGGGGCCAGCCGGCAGCCGGTTCTGCTTCTTCTACGGTTATTCTGGGGGTTCTGTTTACTGCTTTTGCAGGTGCTTTTTTACCGGCTATTACTACTTCATTCAATGCATTGCCGGATGGCTGCAGCACTACGTTGTTGCTGGTGGCCTGCTGCAGCACGGTTTCCTTTTTTTCATACCCTGCTGAAGTAATGGCTACATCCAAAGTAGAGTCGGGCGTGGCAATACTAAAGTGGCCTTCTGCATCGGTTGTAGTGGCAATGTTTCTTTTTCTGTCATTGATTACTGCATAGGGCACGGCCTTGTTGCTGGAATCTGTAACACGACCCCTGAATACATGGGTATTTGTTATAAGGGTAATGGAAGTTTCTGCTGCTGCCTTTCTGCTCATCGCTTGCTGCTGAACATCAACAGGGCTGTCGGCATAAGTTTCCAAAACCGGTGCTGCCGCCTGATCGCTCCGGAAAGCCGATGGCACTGATGCGGTTGGTTGGTCTGCTGTGGCGGTTTTTTTTATACTGCGACCATTGTCCGGCTTTTGCTTGGTGCGGGCAGTTTGTGCTGTTACCGGTTCTGTTGCTGCCGCTTTTTCTGCAGGTGGCGGTACAATCGTGGTAACCGTATCAGCAGCCGTTGTCGTTTCTTTTTCCATATCCGGTTGGTGAAGGGCGATGTCTTTACTGCCCATACCTGTGAGCCGGTAAACAAACCATCCTGCCGCGGCAATCACCAGTATCATGGCGGCGATTCTAATAAACCTGTACTTTGATGGGCGGGGCTGCATGGCCACCACGTTTCCTGCTAGTCGTTGTTGCAGTTTTTGTTGCAGGCTTGCGGCGTCTTCGGCAGGAGTGGGAGTACCTGCATAACCTTCCAGTGCATCTGCCAGGAATGGATCGTCCAGCGCTGCTTTTTCCAGCAAATGCATTTCTTCAGCTGACATCCGGCCGCTTAAGTAGCGTTCAATATCCGCTGCGGAATACGTGTTGTTATGGTGTGGCTCCTGTTGCATTTATAATAAGGCGGCGCTTTGTTTTTGTTTATCCATACATATTTTCAGGTTTCTTCTCCCGTTTTGCAAATAACTTCTTACCGTATTTACATCCAGGCCCAGCTGCTCCACGATTTGCTTATACGACTGGCCCTGCAGGTAAAAAAGCTCTATTACCTGCCGCTGTTCCCGGCTTAACTGGGCCAGGCAATAATCCAGTTGTTTTAAATTTTCTTCTTTGTCCAGTTCGCCGTTAAGATGCACTGTTTCTTCATTTTGCACAAGCTGTACCTCTATATTAACTTTTGTAAATTTTTTGCCGGCCCGCAATTGCATCAGGCAATGGTTTTTGCTTAATTGATATAGCCAGCTTTTAAAGTTGCTTACCTCGTGTTTCTGTAGCTTCACCACCAGTTCTTCAAAAATGGCGAGGGTGCTGTCTTTGGCATTTTCAGGCTCTTTCAGGTATTTCAGGCACACACCGTATACCAGCTCCATATAGCGGCTGTACAATTGTCCCAGCACCTGCAGGTCGGTTGTTTGCCGGTAAAGACGAACCAGGTCACTGTCGGATTGTGCAGTATCGGGTATGTTCTTTAAGAACGACACATTTTAAAATTAGTAATAAATAATAACCTGTTTCCTATATTCTTTACCGAACCAAATGGGAAGTGAGGCGATGGTTAAACAGGTTTTAATCTTCAATAGGAAGCGGAAAATACGGTACAATTTGTAAAAAATACTGTTATAATATTTTTCATCCATCAATAATTTAACTATTTTTATTCGGCACATGCACATGAGAAATTTTTAGCCCTGCTTTTTAAGCGGGGCTTTTTTATTTTTACGGGCTTGCAACTGCCGTTCATCACTTTAAATGACCCATTCATTTAAATTGTCGGACGAAATGCTTCGTAATGCCTTATTATTGTGTTTTCTCATGTGCATGCTGATTTGTAAAAGCATAAGCTCCAGGCCTCGTTTCTACGGGGCCTGTGCTTTGGGAATCTGCCAAACGCCCGGCCCTGTCGGTTTGCGTTTTTAACCCCTGTTTTTCATGGTTCATCCGCCAAACGTAACGGGTGAAGGTGATTGCGGTCTGATTTCTGCCGGAAAATTGTAATTTGAAACTGACATCATCGCCCATTATCCATTGCGATAAATAACTTATTTTTTCTCATGTGCACGTCTATTGCACAACGCCCCTTGTTTCTACAGGGGGCTTGGTGTTTCCGGCGGGTACACCTGTTTGTAGGGCGGTCGTTGTATTGTACCTTATGGGGTATTGAAGAAGTTAGATCACAGATTTCACGGATTTGAAAAGGTTTTCGCGGATGTCTGGGTCATGAGTTGGGAGGTTAAAGGATTAGGAGGAAGGGTGCGAAATGTTTGCAACAGTCATATGGGTTTTTGAATCACAGGTTTCGCAGATTTGAAAAAGGAATTCACGGATAGGTAAAAGTGTATTGGGTTTTTGAAAGACTTGCTGTCTATTAACAATCAACTGTTATCAGTCAACTTTGATCAACGATCATCGATCCACTTTCCGATATGAGTTTTTGAAATAGTTGTACAACATGTTGCTTAAAAAAGCCGTTGGGTATGCGCACCAACGGCTTTTTTATAATAGCTTTTTGAACCTGTTTTCCGCCAACGGTAATCTGTCAACCATCAACAAACAGCATAGGGACTTTTAAAGAAGTTATAATATGGGTTTTGAAAACAACTTATCTCCTGCACTTTCCTTTGATGAAACATAATATGCCTGCAAAAAAATAAGCCACACAAAAGGAGTGTGGCTTGTTGAAATGTTGGTCAGAAAATTATTCAATAGTAATCCGAATGCCTTCGCTGTGGGCTTTGAACTCCGGCGCATACAGACTTTCGATGGTAGTAAGGCCATTGCTGTAGTTGCCGGTATGGGTTACAAACAAAGGATATTCAAATACGTAAGTGCCTTTGCGCAACTGGGTAAAAAAGAAGCTGGTGCTGGCATCCCGGGTGGTTTCGTAATAACTCAGTCCGCCCTGCCATTTATAGCCACTCAGAACATTCACTGGTTCCAGGGCCGCGGCTCTTACATCTTTCATATGCACATATTCCATATCCCGGTCCACCTTGAGCTCAATGCGTACTTTTATTTTATCACCCACGTTTAAGGCATCACCCTCGTTGACGGGGGTTAGTACTGGCCCGCGGTCACTGCCTTTTTCAATAAACAGCTTTTTGCTCAGTTGCAGAGGTGTTTCGGCCGTGCTTACATTATCTATCTCTTCGAAATACTGCCAGTATACCGCACCCCATGACGGTTGGTTTGTTGATGGACTGGACGGTTGTTGCACCGCAACAGTGATGTTCCCCATTTCCGGTTTTACAAAAGCACCCGTAACAGAATGCTTAAAATAGCCGGTGCCGGCTTCCGCATTTTGTTCCGTATGGGAGAGGGTGGTGCTACCCAGCTTGATGTGTACCGCCGGCTCGCTGCTGAACCAATTTGCTCCTTGCAACAATAAAGCATAGCAGGCATCGGCGGTTGCTTTGGTGGTGCGCCAATTGGTCGTTTGCTTGTTTTTTAGCAGCCAGGTTTTCAAAGCTTCTACGGTTGTAGTTTCCTGGCCAATTTCACTGAAAGCTTCTATGAGCAGGGACTGCGTTTCAATAGGTGCATGCCACCAAAAAGGACTCACACCAAACGTGTTGTTTTTCCAGTACATACCCATTTCCTCGCTTACAACGGCTGATTCTTTCAGGGATCGTAAAATGTCCCTGGGTGTTTGCAGGTCGGCCGTGCGGTGCAGGGCCAGTGCTGTCATGCCCTGCATGTATTTGTTTTGTGTCTTCCAGTATTGCTGTACCTGTTTGCGGTAATAGTTGTAAGCCGTTTGTGCAATAGGCGCTACCGGTTGATCGCGGAAAAAGCTGCGCAGGTACAGGTACTGCGTTTGTATATAACCGATGTTTTGTTTTTTAAGATCGACTTTGTTTTTCAGCAGCAGGTCGTAATCGGCTTTTATCTTTTTATCCAGGTATGGCAATGCTTTTTTGACAATGGCATCCAGTTCTTCTTGTTGTCCTTCTGCAATGCCTTTCAACTGTTTCAAATGTCCAATGCCGGTAAGGATGTATTGGGTAAAATAGCGGTCATCAGGTCCGCCCTGGAACCATACAAAACCACCGTTTTCGCTTTGCATACTTTTTAATTTCTCCATACTGCTTTTCAGTTCGTAGCCCATGCGCACCAGATCAAACAGAAGGGCGATGTTTTTCTTTTGCTGCGTTTCGGTTTTGGCCTGCAGCACCCAGGGGGTTTCCTGCAGCAGTACGGATTTCAATTCCTCATTCTTTTGCAGGGCCGAAAGCAAAGCCGCGGTATCTTTTGTTTTCCAGGTTTCAAAGATCTCCAAAAGCTTAGGCGAGGTTTTTACCAATTTGGCAGCCAGCGAATTGGCATAGTAGCGGTTCCAGGTTTGCTCTACATTTTCAGCTGGATTTTCCATTAAATAGGGTAGGGCCTGTACGGCCAGCCAGGCCGGGTTGGTGGTGTATTCCACGGTGAGCGCCTGGTGCTGCAAGGTTTCGCTGTTGGCGTTGAGCAGTTTTTCAAAAGTGAAGTTTTTAGTGCCGGTGCCCCGCATGGGTAAAGGCAGGGTTTCAGTCACCAACACCTTATTGGTTAAAACCGGGATGATAGCTTCTTCACCATCGCTTTTACTACCGGCCTTGGCTACTACGCGCCAGGTCAGGGCCTGGTTGAACAGGAAAGGCACTTCTATAGGAAAACGAACCACTTCGCTCTGGCCGGCCGCTACGGTAAAGTACTGGTTGGGAAATACATTCTGAAACCAGCCGTCCACCGACTGACCGGTACTGGCATCCACCAGTTCCAGCTGCGCCTGCCCCGTCATTTCCGTGTCGGATAAGTTGACGATTTTAGCACTGAACTCCATGCGGTCACCCTGGCGCAAAAAGCGGGGTGCATTGGGCTGCACCATCAGTTCTTTTTGGGTGACCAGCTCTTTTTGCAGCAGGCCCATAGCCAGGTCTTTGGTGTGGGCTAGGGTTTGCAGCTTCCAGCGGGTAAGGGCTTCCGGCGTGGTAAACGTAAATGAAATGTTGCCTTCTTTATCGGTAGTGAGATGCGGGAAAAAGAAAGCCGTTTCAGCCAGGTTTCTCCGAACCTGTATATTTTCCAGAGGGGCGGTGGCGGGTTGTTGCTGCACGTTGTAGCCTGTCACCACTGCTTCTTCCAATTGCTGATTCTGCACCTGTACACCCGCTGCTTTGCCCTGCAGCATGCCGTCGGCTGCCGAGTCGGTGGCCACGGCTGCCCGTTCTGCCATTTGGGGCGCTGCGGCGCTTCTCATTCTCACCATCATGCCCCTGTTCCGGTAGAAATTAAACTGGTCGTAGGTTTTTTCAAAAGACCTGTAGTCGCCGTCTTCCACCCATTTTTGATAAGAAGGTACGGCCGTAAAATTCTGCCGGCCGCTCCAGTCAAAAGTGCGGGCATAAACCGGCCAGATACCGGGCTTGCTCCAGTTGTGCAATTTAAACTGGTCCAGCGAGGCATCGTACATGCCGGCCAGCATTTCTGCCGCTGCCTGATCCCCTTTATACCCACTGATTTTTACGCTCCAGGTTTCCTGGCTGCCGGGCAAGGTCTTATCGCGGAAGGTGCCGGTTTCAATCACCAGTTCTTTGTTGCTCCAGGGCACATTGATGATTTGAGTAAGTTGGAAGATCCTGTTGTGTTTAACAAAAAAGAAAGTAACACCATAGCCGCCTCGGTCTTTTTCTGATGCCGGAAAAGACATGACCTTCTTTTGCTGATCCAGTTTGATAAAAGAAAATTGGTTGGTGGAATCTGATAGCTTGTCTACCTGCTGGATCACAAAAACATCCGGTGCTGATGAACCCAGTTGAATGTTGATATTATCACCAGGTTCTATGGCTTTTTCGCTTCCATTGGCCCAGAGGTAGTCCGGGCTTAATAATGTTTTACTCTTTGCATCAAACAATTCTATGAATTTCACGTCTTTTACTTCGGTTCCCGCTTTGTCTGTAGTAACCATTTCAATGGCATAAAATCCCTGCGGTACGTTTTTTTGAGGCAACTTCCATTGACCACTCATACGGGTGCTGTCTATTTGGGTTGCTACGATTGTGTCTTTGGGCCAGTTGCGGTAATCGCTTTCGTTCCCGTATTCGTCATGCGGAAAGAGGGAGACGTATTCCTGTTTGTTCATGACGAACTGGTCAGGCTGCTGCCAGTACCGCGGCCGTATCAGTCGCTGCTCCGGCAGGAGTTGGGTAATGGTTACTTTGACGGTGGAGGGTTGGTATTCGCCGTTCAAATTTTCCGTACGGATGTATAGGTTTTTGAAAGAATCCACCGGCAGCCTTTCGGGCAGGTTTACTTTCAGCAAAAGCGATTGGTAACCGGCTGTAACGATTTGCTCATGGCTGCGGGTTTCACCATTGATGTCAGTAACGGTGGTTTCAATGCGGTAATCAAACAACGGGGCTAGTTTCCGGTCAATTTTTAAATCAGGAATCGCTTTAAAAGAAAAAGCAAATTGTCCGTCTGCCTGGGTAACGGTTGCGCCATGAGCGACCTCCATGGGCTGCACCCTTGGCCACCAGCCGCCTTTCAATAACCATGGATAAATAAAACGGGGCTGCCGCACCACGCGATAGGTAATAGTGGCGCCATTCACTACATTGCCGGCATAGGCTTTTGCACTACCAGTTACCTGAATGCTGTCGCCCACCCGGTAGCTTTCTTTTATTTTATCCAGCTCCACATAAAAGCGGGGCCGCTTGTATTCTTCTACCGAAAAAGTAACAGCGTTTTCTTCCCGCCTATCTTGAATTCTGAATTCGCCATTCAGTACACCCTGAGGTAAATGAAACGAACCGGAAAACGAACCCCATTCGTTGGAAGTTACTCCTAATGAATCAACCGTTTCACCATTGGCATCCCGTAAAAAAACAGTGGTTTTGTAGCCAGTTACCAGGCTGTTGTCCTTTTTCTTTTGGTGCACTACAATGCCTTTGAAGTAAACTGTTTGGTCTGGCCGGTAGATTGCGCGGTCGGTAAAAAAGAAGATGTTGTTTAAACTTTTCTCTTTTACGCCTTCCTGTTCCGGATCGTAATAGTAATAGCCCAGCCTGTTTTCCTCTATATTCAGGCTGTCGCCCTGGTGCGCAATACTGAAAAAGTATTGGTTGTTTTGGGGCGACTGCTTTTGTTGCAACCGGAAATAGCCGTTCCTGTCACTTTTATAGTCAGCTGTTTTTACTTTGTTGTATTGCGAAGTTTTGTAGTTGTATTGCTGCGTATAAACGGTAACGGCGGCGTTGGCCAGCGGCTGGCCACTTTCGCGGTGCAATACAAAAAACTGGGCACCCTGTCCTATAAAACTAATGTTGGAAACATAAAACAACTGCGCACCCAGCGGGCTGTTCTTTTTATCAAACGCAGCATCAGGCGAGGCTAGTAGTATGTATTCACCCGCAGGCAGTGCCTCTATTTTGATTTCTACGGCATGCTCCTGCAAGTCGTAGGTTGACGGTAAGGTCTGCTGCCAGTTTTTGACAGGCGCTATGGACAGCAAGGCATTCCAGAACTTTTCATCATATGGGTTTTTGAACAAATCTTTTAGCTGTGCGGTAGGCTTCAGCAGGCGGAAATGCAGGTTTTGAAGATTACGGTATTTGACCAGCGAACGGAAAGGCTGGCCGGGTACATTCACCTTCTCCACCTCAAATGAAAATATTTTCTGGTTGATGTTTTTGAGCAAATTGTAGCTGTTCACCCATCCTTCGCTTTTGACTGCACTGTCTTTTACTACTTGCTCCAAAAGCGTCTTTGCTTTCACTCTTTCATAGCGAAAGGTTGTATCCTGCAGGGGATGGTATTGAGCCGCCTGTTGTTCGTAAAAAGCCGCCAGTAAGAACTGCGCCTGGGCCGCAGCCGGCTGCCGGTTGTATTGCGTCGCAAGTTGCTGTAATGCCTGCATATACAACGAATCTTTGTTTTCCATCACGGCATGCTGGTACACATATGCCATACGGTCAATGTCTACATCTACCAGTGCATCTGGCTTCGCATCGGTCAGGTGCAGTTGAATGAGCTTTTGATAAATCAGCAACGCTTTGTGCTGCAGCGACAACGTGTCTTTGGTGGTAAAAGTGGCCCGTGCAAATTGGGCAGCTGGTGCAAAGGCTTCCGGTTGGGTGATTTCAAAAGCGTAGGCCGGTTTTTTTATATCATATTCACCGCTTTTAAAATAATCCAGTGCACGCTGTGCCAGCAGATCATACAAGGTAGGACGCAGGTGGCGGGTATTGCCTTTGGTAATGATGGCCTCATAACGGTTCAGCTTTGTGTTTTTCAAGGTGGTTTCGGGCTGCAGGGACTGCAGGTACAGTTCGCTGATCTTGTAGTGAAAGTATTCTAAAGTCCATGTGGCCAGGTCGTCTTTGTTAAACCCCATGGTGTTGGTACGGTTGTACAACTTCCACCGGTTGCGCTGCAGGTATTGCCAGTACACATCGGCCAGGTAGCTTTTTAAGATAGCGGCCGCCGGTTCTTTGCTGGACCTGATTTCTTTTTCCACCTGCTGAATAGCCAGGGTTTCCGCCGCTTCGCGGTTTTCCTGCTGCAGGTTGGTTATATATACCAGTGCTTTAATAACCTGTGCTTCCTGGCCTTCTTTTTTGGCCAGGTGGTAAATCTTCCATACTTCCTGCAGGGCGCTTTGGGACAGGGCTCTTTGCTGCAGCAAATCATCTACCCGCTTCCATTCCTTTTCATACAATTTGACTCCTTGCGAAAAAGCCTTGCTGCCAAAAAATAAAATGCCCAGGGCCAGTAAAAACAATCGAGCTGATTTCATAGATATGCTTAACGATAATTAAGGTTCGTTATTCTAGTGATGCACTAACATAAAGAAATTCATAAACATTGGTTTGTATAATGGTATAAACGGCCTTTAACGATTGTTTATCAAAGCTTCTGTAAACATTTTCCCGCATCCGCCTTCTGATGAGTAAGGAGAACATAAAAAATGAAAAGCATCTTTACCCTGGTAATGAGCTGCCTGATGGCCGTCTCTGTTTTTGCCGCAGATGTGGCTGGCCGCATTACCGTATCGTTTACCGGCAACAAGGATTACAAGGTGTTGATTGATGGTCGTGCCTATGAGGCGGGCTCTGGCAACCGGATTTACCTGCGTGACATC
>JAEWAC010000065.1 GCA_023391895.1 Bacteroidota bacterium | reverse complement strand
CCATAGAGGTGGAGCCGGGCACCACCATTTTAATGGCGGCCCGAAAAATCGGGGGTGATGTAGTACCGCCTGCCATGTGCTATTACAGCAAATTGCAGGGCAGCGGCGGTAAATGCCGTACGTGTCTGGTAAGGGTGGCAGCCGGTTCTGCTGCCGATCCGCGGCCCATGCCCAAGCTGGTAGCTTCCTGCCGCACGGCGGTCATGGACGGTATGGTGGTGGAAAATATGACCAACCCGGCCGTACTGGAAGCCCGCAAAGGGGTTGTGGAGTTTTTACTGATCAACCACCCGCTGGATTGTCCGGTTTGTGACCAGGCCGGTGAGTGCGACCTGCAGGACCTCAGCTATGAGCATGGCTCCGGCGGCACCCGCTACGAGTTCAAGCGCCGCACGTTTGAGCGTATTGACCTGGGACCTTACATCCAGCTGCACATGACGCGTTGCATTTTGTGCTACCGCTGTGTGTATACCGCCAACCAGGTGGCCGGTGGCCGGGAGCATGGCGTACTGGACCGCGGCGATCATGCCCAGATTGCTACCTATATTCAAAAGTCGCTGGACAATGAAATGATCGGTAACGTTATTGATGTGTGCCCGGTAGGTGCCTTGACGGACCGAACCTTCCGGTTTAAGAACCGTGTTTGGTTTACCAAGCCGGTAGATGCCCACCGCGACTGCCCTACCTGTAAAGGCAAAGTGAGGTTGTGGATGCGGGGTGATGACGTGCTGCGGGTAACCGCCCGTAAAGACCAGTGGGGCGAAGTAGAAGACTGGATCTGTAACGAATGCCGCTTTGACAAAAAGAAAGTCAGCGACTGGGTGATTGAAGGACCGACCACAGTAGACCGGCACTCGGTTATCAATGCGGGGCACTATACTAACGTGGTAAAACCGAAGGAAACCTTTAGCAACGTGATGGGTGGCCGCAAGCCAAAGCTGCTGATGGATATTCATAGCGTGAGCGAGGTGAATACGGTAGACCTGAACGAACTGCCCGGACCCGCCACCAGCAAAACCTTTAACGGCGACCCGCATTCGACAGGACATAACCCTACCGATGTAAAAGAAGGAAAAGGCCGTAATTTGAAAGGAACCGATTCCACCAATCCCAATACGCCCTAACCGGTGTATGGGTTTTTGAATCACAGGTTGCGCAGATTTGAAAAGGATTTTGCAGATGGGGAGAGGATATGGGGTTTTGAAAGATTTTCTTACTGTCAACTATCATCTGTCAACTACCCATGGGTTTTTGAAGAAGTTGATCAAAGCGCCAAACGCCGGAGGGAGCGAAGCAACGAAGCAGAGGAGCGGAAAAAAGCTGATAACAATAAAAATAAAAAAAGTAAAAGGTCAAAAGCTGCAAAGCCATTTTACATTTTGACTTTTGAATTTTGAATTGACCATGTATTTATTACAATTTGACTGGTGGATCGTACTGGAAAAAACGATTTTGATACTCGCCATTATTTCCTTATCCATGGTAGTGGCCATGTACAGCACATATGCCGAGCGTAAGGTAGCGGCCTTTTTGCAGGACCGTCGCGGTCCGAACCGGGCCGGCCCGTTTGGTTTGTTGCAGCCCATGGCCGATGGCTTGAAGCTGTTCATGAAAGAAGAGATCATCCCGCTGGCTTCCTCCAAGTTCCTGTTTATTCTGGGACCCATGCTGGCCATGATCACGGCGCTGCTCACCAGTGCGGTGATTCCCTGGGGCAGCACTATTGAAATAGCGGGCCGCCAGGTGCCGCTGCAAATTGCCGATATCAATATTGGTGTTTTGTATGTTTTTGGCGTGGTGAGCCTGGGCGTGTACGGCATTATGATCGGAAGCTGGGCCTCCAACAACAAATTTTCCCTACTGTCCGGTATCCGGGGCGCTTCGCAGATGATTTCCTACGAGCTGGCCATGGGCCTTTCGCTTATTGCGGTGCTGATGATTGCCGGTTCGTTGCGCATGAGTGTGATTGTAGAGCAGCAGATGCAGGAGGGTTGGAACATTCTTTACCAGCCATTGGGTTTTTTGATCTTTTTTATTTGTGCGCTGGCGGAGTGTAACCGTACGCCCTTTGACCTGCCCGAGGCAGAAAACGAGCTGAACTTTGGTTATCACCAGGAGTATTCTTCCATGAAGCTGGGCTTTTACCTGTTTGCCGAGTACATCAACATGTTCATCAGCGGCGTGCTCATGGCAACGCTTTTCTTTGGCGGCTACGATATTCCTTTTGTCAACGAAGCTGCCTGGGGTGGCCACTGGTGGGTGGGCCTGGCAGGCTTTGCGGTACTGATGGCCAAGGCCTGCTTCTTTATCTTCATCTTTATGTGGATTCGCTGGACCCTGCCTCGCTTCCGTTTTGACCAGCTGATGAACCTGGGCTGGAGGGTATTGATCCCGCTGGCTTTGGTCAATATGGTCATTACCGCTGTAGTTATTTTATTATTGAACAAGTAAAAATGCAATGGCAGCCGCAAAAGGTTTAATTTTGCGGCTGCTTTTTAAAATATAAACCAACGGCTTATAGCAAACGCTAAAAGCTTTTTTAAGATGCAATCATTAACAAACAGAGGAAAACAGGTTGAACGCAAGCCAATGACCCTATTGGAGAAAATGTACCTGCCGGCGGTATTCAAAGGCATGGGTATTACGTTCAGCCATTTGTTCAAGAAGAAGCCAACGATCAATTATCCTGAAGAGCAAAGACCTTTTTCAGCGGTATTTCGGGGTTTACATATTTTAAACAGGGACGAGGAAGGCCGCGAACGCTGCACCGCCTGCGGCTTGTGTGCCGTAGCCTGCCCGGCAGAAGCCATTACCATGGAAGCGGCTGAGCGCCAGCCCGGTGAGGAGCACCTGTACCGCGAAGAAAAATATGCAGCCAAGTACGAGATCAACATGCTGCGCTGTATTTTCTGCGGCCTGTGCGAAGAAGCCTGCCCGAAAGATGCCATTTACCTGACGCAAACCTTTGCGCCGTCCAACTATGCCCGTAAAGGTTTTATCTATGGCAAAAAGGATTTATTGATACCAGACCCTAAAACCCAACCTGAGGAGTACGCTAAAGCAAAAGGCGCGATAGATAAAGGGAAAAAATAACCGACCGACTGCAGCATGAATATTACACAAATACTTTTTTGGCTTCTTTCCGTAATAGCGCTCTTCAGTGCTGTGATGGTGATAACCAGTAAGAACCCGGTTTACAGTGTGCTTTGGCTCATTCTGACCTTTTTTACCATTTCCGGTCATTACATTTTGCTCAACGCCCAGTTCCTGGCTATTGTAAACATCATTGTTTATGCCGGCGCTATTATGGTGTTGTTCCTGTTTGTGATCATGTTAATGAACCTGAACAAGGATACCGAACCGCAAAAAAATAAATGGCTGAAACTGGTTGGTGCCGTTTCCGGCGGCTGCCTGCTGCTGGTGCTGGTGGCAGCCCTGCGTGAGGCCGAAACCGGTATGGCCCAGCTGGGTACGGGTGATATAGGCTTGATTCAAAACCTGGGCAAGGTGTTGTTTACCGATTATGTGGTGCCTTTTGAAATCAGCAGTATACTGTTTTTAAGTGCCATGGTAGGCGCGGTGGTAATAGGTAAAAAAGACTGATCGCCTCCTGCTGTTGGAAAAGCAGGCAGAAGAATCACTTTAAAACAGGACCGTAAGTTGAAACAAAGCTTCTTTTAAATAACAGAAACGACAAAATAATCCCCTCGGGGATGGGTGTATTATGCCGATTAATTATTATATCATTCTGTCCATTGCCTTATTTACCATTGGTATTATAGGGGTTTTAACCCGTCGTAACGCCATTATCATATTTATGTGTATTGAGCTGATGCTGAATTCCGTAAACCTGTTGCTGGTGGCTTTTTCCAAAATGCACCACCTGGCCGGCGCGGCCAGCAATGCAGCAGCCGGTACCGATGGACAGTTGTTTGTGTTTTTTATCATGGTGGTAGCCGCTGCAGAGGTAAGTGTGGGCCTGGCCATTATCGTAATGATGTTCCGCAATACGCATTCGATTGACGTAAATTTTTTGAACCGGTTAAAACATTAATATGCTAAAGGCTTAAAGCTAAAGGCCCAATGCAATACGCAGCCTTCCGCTTTAAGCCTTCAGCCTTAAGCTTGATTATGAGCCAATTTGTTTACTTAATTCCCTTGCTTCCGTTTGTTGGGTTTTTGATCAATGGCCTGGGCCGTAATTATTTATCAAAAGGCATAACGGGTGCTATAGGCAGCGGGTCTGTACTGGCTTCCTTTATCATCAGCCTGATGATTTTTTTGAACAAGGATTACCCGGCCGCTCCCATTGAATATTTTACCTTTATCAGTGCCGGTTCTTTAAAAATCCCTTTTGCATTCCAGGTAGATCAGTTAACCACTTTGTTCCTGCTGATCATTACCGGCGTAGGCTTTTTAATACATGTGTACTCCACGGCTTACATGCATGAAGAAAGAAGAGAGCATTTTGCCCGCTATTTTGCCTACCTCAACCTGTTTGTTTTTTCCATGCTACTGCTGGTCATGGGCGCCAACTTTGTCATCATGTTCATTGGCTGGGAAGGCGTGGGTTTGTGTTCTTATCTGCTTATTGGCTACTGGTTTAAAAATGTGGACTATACAAGAGCTGCCAAAAAAGCTTTTGTGATGAACCGGATCGGTGACCTGGGCTTTCTGCTGGCCGTGTTCTGGATTATAGCCAAACTGGGTACCGTAAACTATACCGATGTATTTGCCAATATAGGCCAGTTATCCACTGTAGATATTACCGCCATTACCTTATTGCTGTTTTTAGGGGCTACCGGTAAAAGTGCCCAGATTCCGCTGTACACCTGGCTGCCCGATGCCATGGCCGGTCCCACACCGGTTTCAGCCCTCATCCATGCTGCAACCATGGTTACGGCCGGTATTTACATGATTGCCCGCAGCAACGCCTTGTTTGCCGTGGCCGATGTGACCAATACGGTGATTGCCATTATTGGTGCGGCTACCGCTTTGCTGGCGGCTACCATTGCGATCAGGCAAAATGATATTAAAAAAGTGCTGGCCTACTCTACCGTAAGCCAGTTGGGTTATATGTTCCTGGCCCTGGGCACCGGTGCCTATGTGGCGGCGGTTTTCCATGTGATGACGCATGCCTTTTTCAAGGCGCTTTTGTTCCTGGGTTCCGGTTCGGTGATCCATGCCATGAGCGGTCAGCAGGACATCCGCTTTATGGGTGGGTTAAGAAAAAAGCTGCCCATAACCTACGGTACCTTTTTGATTGGTTGTTTGGCGATTGCCGGTATTCCGCCGCTGTCGGGTTTCTTTTCCAAAGACGCCATTTTGCTGAATGCCTTTTTGCACGACAAGTTTTTATACGTAGTAGGCTTGCTGACAGCCGGATTAACGGCCTTTTATATGTTCCGTTTGTTGTTCATTACGTTCAACGGCGGTTTCAGAGGCACGGAAGAGCAGCGGGCCCATGTGCACGAAAGCCCGGCCGCTATGACCATTCCGCTGATCGTACTGGCTATCCTTTCCATTATAGGTGGCTTTGTGGGTGTGCCGGAACTGTTTATGCAGGGTGGCGAAAAGCTGACGGCCTACCTGGCCCCGGTCATTCCGCTGGCCGAGGAACTGCACATTGAGCATTCCACTGAATGGATCCTGATTGGCATTACAACGGCCATTGCGGTAACCGCTATCCTGATCGCCTGGTTGCGTTACAGAACGTATAAAGAAGAACAGCCTGGTGCCTTTGGTAAACTGCTGGAGAACAAGTGGTATGTAGATGAGCTGTACGACAGTGTGATTGTAAAACCCGTGAACAAACTGGGCCTGGTGGCCAATAGGTATTTTGAAAGAAGCGGTATTGATGCCATTGTAAACGGAGTAGGGCGCCTGGTGAACTACGGCAGCCGCCAGATGCGCTGGCTGCAAAGCGGGCAGGTAGGCAGCTACGTGTTGCTGATGGTGATCAGCATGCTGGCCTTTTTTGTATTGCAATTTTTTCTGAGAAAATAAAAATGAAGAATGTAAGAAGAGGCTCCTTTTTACATTTTGGCTTTTACCCTTTTTGAATTGATTATGATCGTTTTGTTATTGATATTGATTCCTTTGATCGGCGGTTTGGTATCGTTTGCCCTGAAGGATGATAAAGCAGCACGAAGCTGGGCCTTGCTGGTATCTATTGTTACCCTGGCGGTTACCATTGCCGGGCTCACGGTGGCAAACTCACCGGACAGCCTGCGCTTTTCCGCTCCCTGGATGGGAAGTGTGGGCAGCACGTTTACCGTGGCGCTGGATGGTTTGTCGCAACTGCTGTGCCTGCTGACGGCTATTGCCTACCCGCTGATACTGGTTGCCACCTGGAAAACGGGCTATAGA